>JAITOE010000204.1 GCA_031290135.1 Eubacteriales Family XIII. Incertae Sedis bacterium | reverse complement strand
TTTACCGTATGCTCGCGAAACAGATCTGCACCGGGAAAACGCTCGATTTCGCCAAGCAAATGAAAGTAATGCCCGCCGCCGTCAAGGTAAACGGCGCAACGGCGCGCTGGGGCAGCTGTTCGGCGAAAAAGTCGCTGAACTTCTCGTGGCGGCTCGTCATGGCGGACGACGCTGTGATTGATTACGTCGTCGTCCACGAACTGGCGCATATCACGGAGATGAACCATTCGGCGCGGTTTTGGGCGATTGTCGCGGGGATGCTGCCGGACTACAAGGAACGGCAGAAACGGCTCAAAGAACTGCAGCGGCGGCTGAACGCCGAGAACTGGGAATAACGAACAGAAAGGCAGCGGACACACGCTTTTCATTGCTTCGGGCTGCAAGGTACAAGGTTGCCAAAAAAATTCTTTGTGAATTGCCAAAAGAATTCTTTGTGAAACCGTCTTGAAATTGCAGTCACGCACTGATACAATAAGCGCATGGGCAAGGCGTATTAAAAATGCAGGAGGACTGCGATGATGCTGTTATATCATGGTAGCAATGCGGAAGTGCCGAAGCCGCGCCTGATCGGTCAAACGCGAGGGCGTGCCTCAAAAGCGAAAGAGCCTTCGCGCTCCTGAAATTTACCGGCGCGGAGGTGTCGAAATGACGAATCAGAAAAATGTATCCGCCGTCATCGCGCTCATTACTCCCGGCATCATCAGCCTGCTTATGGAAAAGCGAGACCTGAGCCTTGAGAGAGCCACTGGCATCTTATATAACTCACAGCTATACAGACTGTTGGAGGACGAGGCAACAAAGCTGTGGCGGCTGTCCCATACGGTTCTTTACGACCTGTTAGAAGAAGAATTAGACAGGGGGGAAATTACATTTCCGGAGGAACAGATATGAACAAGACAAAAGGCGAGATATGGTTTCTCGCTTCCTGCATAGAACTCTATAAAAGTGAAAAAGGAGTCAGCGGCCAGGAGGCTTATAAGTACCTTCGCGATACAGGTGCGCTCAGTTTCGTCATTGATTGTTGGGACGGCCTGCACATGACCAGCCCGGCGTATATCGTTGACAGCATTGACGAGTATGTTGAAACACATCGAAACACAGCGCGTGAAAGACGAGGGACGTGACAAGGGAACCGGCAACCCGGTATCTGAAATCACAGTGCGTTAAGCGAAGACGAAGCTTACTTTTCCTGTTTTTTTAACCCCAGCATGACATCCGCCGACACTTTATAATATTGGCATAGCGTAACAAAGTGCCGCAGCGGCAGTTCATTTGCGCCGCGTTCATATCGCGCATACATAGTCTGGGATGTGCCTAAGACATCCGCAATCTGCTGTTGCGTCATATCATGATCCTCCCGTAATCCACGAAAGATTTCCATAAAATGTTTCATAGGATGTTCCTCTTGGCATCTTCACAAAAGGAAGCATATCACAGTACAAATGTTTACTATTGACTTTAGTAAATATTTGTACTAAAATACTATTATGTGCCATGGCGCTGACGGCGAAAGAAGCGGAAAAGCGCGCCGCAGCGCCGGACACGGCCGCGCCGGTTCCGCCCGGCCACGCGGTTCCCGCCGCAAAGCGGAAGCTGCCACTCGTGCCGCTTGTCGCAGTCGGAGGGGCCGTGCTCGCCTTGGCGTTGGCGGCATTGCTGATTTTCATGCCGATGGGTTTTCATAAAAATCCATCTTTGCCGTCCGGCAGTTCTGCTCTCGTGGGTGTATGGGACGCCCCGGAAGCGATCTACGCTAATGAGCAGGCAGAGGCTTCATCGAGCAGCCAAGGTAATGCCGCAGAAGAAGCCGCCGCCGCAGAAGAAGATGCCGCAGAAGAAGACCTGTATTTCGTCACAAACTATGACGACTACGGCATTTTTGTAAGAAGCACGCCGTCCGCCACCACAAATGTGAATAAAATCCTCTACATCGAAGCAGGCGACAGAAACGTGATATTGCATTGGCTGGGTCTGACGGAATACCACGAAGGATATAACTGGTATCACGTACAGATACCGGACGGCAGGACAGGATGGGTGCGGGATGATGTCGTGCGGGTTCGGAGCGGCGATGCCTGCTATTGATGTGTTCGGTTTTTGTTTAAGGAAAGGGCAAGGACATGAAAAACAGGAGAAGGCAAGGCGCGCGCATACGCCCATTTCGATTATTTTGCTCGCTGTTGATACTTTTTGTTATCGTCTTCATCGGGATAAGATCTTTTCAATGGATATCGACATCGGATTCGGCAACAAGAAAAGACGCTACAACTCCTGGTTCTCAGCAATCCGGTGGCGTACCTGTAGATTCCGGAAGCGGTCCTTCTGATATCCCCGAAGAAAAGAACAATGAAAGCACAGGGGATAATGCGGCGTATTCAGATTTCTATTATTACGAAAAGGATAAAGATGCGCGTTATGCAGAATATGCATCTCCGGGCGGCATATTGCCGGGAGATGTCGTCTGGCGCGTGAATGCCGGCCTTGACGGCGTTGTTTATCACGACGTGCAGGATGTAAGCAACCCCTATGAATTAACGGTTATAGTGAATAAGTACAACAAACTGAAAGAATCATATGTGCCACCGGATCTCAAGAGTATAGGTAATGTGAAAGTGCGCGCCGAAGCGGCGGACGCATATGTCAAAATGGCAACGGCGGCTGCAATTGACGGCATCTTTTTCATACCACAGTCCGGTTATCGTTCCTACAGCTATCAAGATCAGCTATATACAAATTATAAGGCCACGGATCCAAACGGCGCCGACACCTACAGTGCCAGGCCCGGTTTCAGCGAACACCAGACGGGGCTTGCCATCGACCTGAACATACCCTCCGGGGGGAGCCTCCGCAATTTCACAGGTACGCCGCAAGCAAAATGGGTCGAAGAACACGCGCACGAATTCGGTTTCATCATCCGCTATACGGATAAGAACACGGACATAACCGGCTATATCAGTGAACCTTGGCATATCCGGTTTCTTGGCATAGAGCATGCGACAAACATGAAAAAGTTTGGAATTGACAGTTACGAGGAATACAAGGTCAAATATATTGACCACAAAGAAGGTGAAAACACCGAATCATAAACGTATGAAAGGAGATGTTTGTATGTTAGAAACAGTAAAAACGCTTGAAGAAATTATGGATAATTTACATCAATTTATGCGAATCCGAGAAAACAGAGACAACATACCATTTAAAAGATTTGCCAGCTTTCGTCATTGGTATTATTTTCCGGCCCAAAAGGCATTTGCTCCAAATAAATTTTTGCGCTATAGAGGGACTACGCTTGAAAATTATGGCCG
This sequence comes from Eubacteriales Family XIII. Incertae Sedis bacterium, assembly GCA_031290135.1. Lineage (GTDB taxonomy): Bacteria > Bacillota > Clostridia > Peptostreptococcales > Anaerovoracaceae > JAITOE01. The sequence continues at coordinate 12,789 of JAITOE010000204.1, read as the reverse complement.
CGCCCCCGAACATGACGACAAATATGGCGACTCAACGGATTCCACACTAACAAAGTATTTTAGAGAACTCAAGACTGATTCGGAGATGTTTGAGTGCCTATTTTCTGATTTAAAAGGATTTGCCCAAGAAATAAATGCTAAACCCAGGAAATCTGTTAAGATTTATATGCTCAAAAAAGACGCTTCGGAATGATTTCGCTAAAACATCAAATATCCGACTTGAAATGGAATAAAACTATTGGAGGTCTAAAAAATGGAAAAATCAAATTACGAAGAACTAAGGGAAAAATACAAACCGAGTAAAGTCAAAGTGCTTTTTGTCGGGGAATCGCGTCCGGAAAGTGGAACTTTCTTTTATGCTGAAAATTCAAATCTCTACAAATACACGAAAGAAGCCTTTGAACGCTTTCATCATGAATCTGATGGAAATTGGCTTGAATTTTTCAAAAAATGTGGCGGTTGGCTGTATGATGTGTGCGATGTTCCGGTAAATAGTCTTAGCGGAAGTGAACGGTGCCGGCAAATAGAGTTGGGATTGCCAAATCTTTTGGATACAATAAAAGAGTTGAAACCGAAATATATTATAGTGGTCAAGAAAGGCGAGATGAAGAAAATAACATTCGAGCGTATATGCAAAGAAGGGTATGTCAATGAGGAAACGACGTTTAATTTACCATTCCCCGCATGCGGGCGGCAAAATGAATATCGAGATGGTTTGTCAGAAATCATCAAAAAATTAGATATGTAATGGCATTGCACTATACGCATAATGCGCACGAAAGTCAATGCACGCCAAGCGCAAAAGCAAACACAAAATAGCGGTGAAACGGAGGAAAATAATGCCAATGAATGTGTCTGTTTCAGATGAGATGAAAAAACTGAAGGAATTGCTGGATAACGGGGTTCTGACACAGGCGGAATTCGATAATGAAAAAGCAAAATTGCTCAATTATAATCAGGCTGAAACAAATAACGATTCCCACACATCCAACCATTTCCACATGATATGCCCCCGTTGCGGCAGCACGCACATCTCCGTGCAGGCCGTTGCAAATATCTATACAAAGCACAGAGGGTGCCTTGCTTGGCTGTTATGGATTATTTTGGCATGTTTAACATTTGGAATCATCCTGATCTGGCCGCTTCTTACCAACATGAAAGTAAAATCACAGATAAACACAGAAGCCGTGTGCCAGAGCTGCGGAAACCGTTGGAGCATAAATAAACCCAAAAAGATCGCGCCTATTGTGATTGGGATTATCATATGGCTCATTATAATAAGTGCGTTGATCTGACCGCTGGTTCAACCAGCGCAGCTACCGTTCCCGCCGGGTCTTACTATGCGTGCCGCCGCTGGTATATCTCTGTTAATGAGTCTTGCAGCACCTGCGAGAAATTCACGTGGTTGGCTTCCGCGAAAGTGTTGAGCCACGCGGGAATCGTAAGGTTTTTCCGCACGGCTTTGTCCCCGTATTTTTCGGCATATGCGTCCATGTCCAGCGCTACGCCTTTACCCCGTCGAAGGTCGCATCACAAATCCCCCTCGCGCACATAACCATCCGGGATCATACCTTACCCCTATAGCGGTTCGCCCGCGATATAGCTTTCGTACAGATACTGTGGGTTCTCAAAATACATGCTGCTGTTGTAATCGTCAATCTTGTCGCTGACTCGTGACGTGTAGACTGAGATTAGCGCCGTTATGGGCGACATGTCGGTTTGCGTAACAACATCTACAATCAAGCGCATGTAAACGCGGGCTATATCCATAAAATACGGGACGTTGTATTTACAGGCAGCCACATTATCAAAATCGCCTTTTGTTATGCTGCGGCTTTCGATTAAGTCGGCGGCGGTGTTCTCCACAGGCTCGCAATGGTACACATCTGCAAGTTCGAAAATGTGAGAAAGCTTTTTTTCGCCGATGGCCCGCACGACGTCGGCGCGGCGGTTAGCCGTTGTCCGTGCTATATGTTCAATGACGGCACAGACGAAGAACAAGTCGTTGTCAAGTTTCGGTTCGCGTCCTTCCATTTACCTTTCCACCTCGCAACTTTCGATATATGTAAGGCACTCCAACGTTCAGCCTGCTCTTGTAACTCGGTGCAATAAAAGCCTTTGCCGAAGTCTTTGTTCCACCGCGACGAGCGTAATTCCGGCATCTCAACAGGGCGGTAACCGCCGTGATAAACTTTCATTGGCGCACCTCTTCAAAGCGAATTCCCATTTGTGACAGCATAGCACATTTTCGAGTCGATAGCAAGGTTATTTGGTAAAAGGTTAGTTGGTTAGTTGGTTGTTGGTTGTTTGGTGGCTGTTTGGTGAAAGATTCCCCCATCAAGAAACGTTTGACACATGCACACGTTGGGCGTACAATAGGCATACAATCAATCGGGAGGCGCCTATTATGGCTGAAACAAGGCTTAGCGTCCGCGTGGACACACCTATCTTGGCATGCGCATGGAGGCGTGAGCGAACGGAGGAGCAAGGCAATGAGCGAAGAATACTATTTAGGCGGATATTATTTGTTGCAATTGACGCCCTGTACCTTCGGCACCTATAAAGACACCATCCTTTATTCGTGCAGCAATTGTCTGAATGATAATCTTATGGAGGGCTGGATCACCGCGAAACCTGAACTGCTTGAAAAAATGAAAGCAAAATATGGCATCGATGACAGCGGCGCGGATTCAATACAGAAATGGATCGGCGAAAAATTCGACACGCGCCAGATTATAACGCCGGACGCATTCCCGGAGCGGGCGCTCGCAGTTGAATTTCAAAGCGGGTTTTTCTCCCATTTAAACAACGTTGCTTTGCTGTCGATTCACTTTGACAGACTGGAAGCGAATGAATTGTTAAACGAATTCAACCCGAAGGAAACAAGGATCGTGACGGGAATAAATGAAATACTGGGAAAAAATATCCCGGAGAACCACGATGAACGGTTTCTGGGCTTTGATTTGATCGGAATAGAAAACGGCGGCCAATTTCATAGCTTTCATTGCCATGACATCGGGAAAGAGCTGGAAAACAGGTTCGGCTTACAGTTAAACCGCTGCGGCCTGTTTGAAAACAGCAATCGCTGGGCGGAAGTCACGGCGTGTTTAAATGACCAGGAGATAGGCTGCGAGCCGGTGCCATGGTTCGTGACGAAAGTAAAAATGGTAAAGACGGGAACAAATAAAGAGGCGGAAACACCGCAAAAAAGCAGGGAACAGCGTTCAATTTGGTAAAAAAGGCTCTGGATACAGCCAAAGTGCTTTTGAGACGTGTACCAACCCTGAAATAAACACAGACTTACATGTTGTATTCGCAGGACAGTATCCAAGTAGCTTCTCAAAGATTATATCTGACTACGCAAACTGCTATGGCGCGTCAGTTATTTCCGCGCAAGGCCTCGATTTCCTCACGGGACAGGCCCGTGTCCTCAACTATTTCCTCAATCGGCCTGCCACGGTTGAGAAGTTTTCGGGCAATCTCATTTGTCCTGTTTTTTTCCGCTCCGCGCAGGCGCGACTTTTCATCGCGGAGTGCCTTCTCGTGGGCGTCGTAAAGCATGCGCGTCCGCTCGTCGGCGGACAGTTCCATCAGCACGCCGACGGCTTTTTTCATTTGCGGGCTTCTTTGTGCGAGCATGGCCAGTTCCTCCTCCCGGTCTGATTTCAGGAATTGCATCCAGTATCCCAGTTCCGTGCCGTCGCCCTGCCGCAATTTGCGCAGTTCCAGCACGTCAACTTCCATCACGTCGGTAAACTCCGATGCCGTTTTCGGGTCATACAGCGTATATCGGTTGTGGTACGCCTTGTTTTCTTTAATCAGCGCATAGTTTGTAATTAAAATGCAGACGGTCTTTTTTATCGCGGCGTAGTCCTCGCTCTTGCCGATTTGCTCCGTGACCATCTTGGCAAGGTAAAAAGCGATGCGCTCCCTCATCTCAGGGGTTTCCAGAATTTGGATTTCAATGTCAATGACCTTCTTTGACTTCGTGTGCAGCTTCACGTCGAGGATGCCCAGCTTCCCGTCCGCCGTGTCGCGCATCAGGTGCGGGTCGATGATGGTCAGCCTGTCGTATTCGCTCTCCGGCAGGTCAAGCACGGAGCGCAGAAACGCGGCGAGGATGTCGGTGTTTTTGGCGTCGCCGAATATCCGCTTGAAGATAAAATCCGAACGCGGGGATAGTATTTGCAGTCCCATAAATGTTTATTCTCCTGTTTCTCTCAGTATACCACGGCCCGCGCTAAAATCATACTGTTTTTTTACAAGCTGCCTTGAAACCTTTCCATACTTTTTTATAGCAACTTAACGAACGGGACGGATAGGAGCCATAAATATTTCAGAGACCTCTTCTTCTTCTTCTTCTTCTTCTTCTTCTTCTTCTTCTTCTTCTTTGATTTACGCAGGAAAAATTTACAGCAGGAAAAATTTTTCGTAAATTTTTTACTTAAAAACCTTAGTAATGCTTGCAAATAATTTACAAATGTGTTATAATTTTCTTGCTGATGGGACGGTTGCTGTTTCGGCGGCTGTCACGGCGGACAACGCAACGAATCAAGAAATTGACCGGGGAGCCAGGTGAAAACATGCTGAAAAGAAGAATTGCGATTATGATGCTTACCATACTACCGCTGTCGGTCATGATATGCGTAATTTGCGGCGCTTATCACTATTACGGATACGGGGAGCAGCCTGTTCTGAAAATATCAACCCATACGGGGGGAACGCTGATATTCGCCGGGCCCAAGGCGTATTACGAGGTTTATGCCAGCGGGTACGCAAAAAGAATTGAAAAATTTGATTTTGACGTGTCCGACGTGGAAGCCTACAGCGTGGAATACGGAGAGCTTATCTGGAGCAGGACAAGGGAACCCGTGGAAGAAGGGGCGGCTGTTGAACACGCACGACGCATTTTCGCGCTGACGGAGGCGGAAGGACGGGATGCCGACGTCCATAAAATACATGTTGGAAAAACGTATATTCTTTGACGTTTTCATAGGGGAAAAAGACGTGATATTTGAGTATTTGCCTGGCGAAAATGAAATAAAAAAGATGGCAACATTTAGACGAAAATACATTGAGCATATTGAATTGTACAATTTATCATCTCAATAAAACCATTGTATTCACAGTTTGACGGAGCTATGTGAAACATAAAACATATTATCGTAAACTCAGGAAACAGGATCACAGATCCCCCTCGCGCACATAATCATCCGGGATCATGGCTTCCTCTTCTTCCTCGTCTTCGTCCTCATCATAGGAAACCAAGGGGAAGACGTACTCTTCCAGCGGGTAGTCCATGCAGCCGGAGTAATCGTAGCTGTATTCGTCATCGCCTAATTTTTCAAGGCGGGACAGCGCCAGGGATTCGCAGATGCTGACGTCGGTTTTCGCGGCGGGTTTGTCTTTTTTTACGCAGCGGACGACGCCGTCAAACAGGTACCACGCGTGGAAGCGGAAAAACTCCTCGGTATAGAGATCCAGATTGCGGTCAACGTCGAAGTTTTTGGCAAGCCCCGCCAAATTGCGGCCGATGGTGGCGACGAGGGTGTAGAAATCGATCTGGTCGTCGGGGATGCCGGCAAGCACGTCTTCAAAATAGCTTTCCGTGAGTTCCGCAAGGGCGCCCGCGTCCACGAGGGAAAAGAAGCGGTACAGGGTGTCAAAGGGGATTTCTTCTTCGTATTCCGCCAGTTCGGCGTAGTGCTCAAAAAAAGTAAACTCATCCGGAGAATCTATCTCCAAAAGCTCCAAAAGCGCATCGATATCCATAAAAATCCCTTTCTTTGTCCCTGTTATGAAACTTAGGTATGAACGGCACCGCTACGGGGCGGGCATATGCGGCAGCAGAGCTGCCGCATATGGTTCGCTTAGCTATTTCCTGCTTACAAGCAGGAAATAGAGCGAGACCATTATGCCCGCAATCCCGCTTCTGGGTGACGCCCGCCCCCCAGCTGGGTGATTCGTTCCGTTTGGTGACGGAACCCGTCGTGATTGACTGTTCAGGGGGCTTGCCCTTCTTTTCTATAACGGTCCAAATCTATGTTCTTAAACGCGATGTCAAAATTCGTAAATTCCAAAATGCGGTGGATCATGTTCACGAAATTCTCCGACAGGTCGCTGGCGTAGAAGACGTGTTCCCCCTTTTCGGCAGCGGCGAAGAGGACGTTTCGCTCCAGCGTATCCTGTATGCTCTGCAAAATCTCTTCCGAGGGGTCGATGATGCGCAAGTAAGGGTAAAGCTTTTGGATGTTTTTCCGGATCAGGGGGTAGTGGGTGCAGCCCAGCACCAGGGTGTCGATGCGGTTGTACGCCAGAAAATGATCCAGATAATAGCGGATGGTGAGATCCATGATCTCGTTTTGCAGGATTCCTTCTTCGATGAGCGGCACCAAGGCGGGGCAGGCGATCTGGGCGATGTCGAGCGCGGGGCTTAAGTGCAGTATCTTTCGGGGGTAGGCGTCGCTGCGGATGGTGGCTTTCGTGCCGATGATCCCGATGTGGCTGTCCGCGCCGCAGGTCTTCGCGACGGCGTGGGCCGCCGGGCTGATGATCCCCAGGACCGGGACGCCGGGGTGACGCGCCCGCAGCTCCGCCAGGCAGGTGGAGCTTACGGTGTTGCAGGCGATGACGATGAGCTTGACGCCGTTTTCCACGAGAAAATCCGCGATTTCCATGGAAAAGGCGCGGATGGTGGAAACGGCCTTGGAGCCGTAGGGGGTCCGGGCGGTGTCGCCGAAATATATGATGCGCTCCAAGGGCAGCGCGCGCATGAGGTAGGGCACGCAGGTCAGGCCGCCTAAGCCTGAGTCGAAAAATCCGATGGGCCGGTTGTCCATTGGGGCTTCCTTTCGTTCCGACACAATGTTTTTACATTTCAAATCATTTATGCTATACTATTATTAGTGTATATCAAATCAAGGATTAGGTCAAGAGGAGGCTTATCGTGAGCAAAGGGATTCAAAAGCGGGAAGATATCCCGGAGGGGGATAAATGGGATCTGCCGTCCATGTACGCGGACGAGGCGGACTGGGAGAAGGATTTTTCCAAAGCGGGGGCGGAGGCGGAAGCTTACACGCGTTTCGCCGGGAAACTGGGGGAGAGCGCGGCGGGGATGCTGTCAGCATTTGAAAAAAAAGACGAAATCTGGCAGCTTGCGGAGCGGGTTTACGTCTATGCGCGCATGCGGAAAGACGAAGACAACCGCAGCGCCCGTTACCAGGCCATGAACGACAGGACGCATACGCTGACGGCGGGGGTCGCGGCGCGGCTTTCGTTCTTCACGCCGGAATTCCTCGAAATCCCGGAGGAAACGATATGGAAATATATGGATGAAGAGCCGGGCCTGGAGAAATACAGGCGCGTGATCCGCGTGACGCTGCGCGAAAAGGCACACATCCTGTCGAAGCCGGAGGAATATCTGCTGGCGCAGCTTTCCGAGGTGACGGGGGCGACGGGCGACATCTTCAGCATGATCAACGACGCGGACATGAAATTCGGCGTGATTGCTGGCGAAGACGGCGACGAAGCGGAACTGACGCACGGAACCTACAGCGTATTCATGGAATCCCGCGACCGCGCGGTCCGGACGGCCGCCTTTACCAAAATGTACGACGCCTACATCAAACAGCGGAACACGCTGGCGGCAACGTACAGCTACAACACGAAGACCGACGTGGTCATGGCGCGGATCCGCAAATATCCCTCGTCCTTGGCGGCGGCGCTTGACGGCGACAACATCCCGCTCTCCGTGTACGATAACCTCATAGACAGCGTGGGCGCCCGGCTGGGGACCCTGCACAGATACCTCGAAGTCCGGCGCAGGCTGCTGGGCGTGGAGGAGCTGCACATGTACGACGTGTACGCGCCCCTGTTCCGGCGGGAGGAAAAGCCGCTTCCCTATGAAAACGCCCTGCAAATCATGCGGGAGGGGCTTTCGGCGCTGGGCGGGGAATACGCGGCGGCGGTGGAGCAGGGGATCCGGGAGCGCTGGATCGACGTATACGAGAACGAGGGAAAGACCAGCGGCGCCTATTCCTTCGGCTCCTATGACAGCAAACCTTTCATCATGCTGAATTACCACGGAAAGCTGAAAGACGTTTTCACAATCGCCCATGAGATGGGACACTCGATGCATTCCTGGTATACGCGCCGGACCCAGCCTTTCGCATACGGCAGCCACTCCATCTTCACGGCGGAGGTGGCGTCCACGGTGAACGAATCCCTGCTGATGCACAGCCTGCTGGAGCGGACGGCGGACCCGCAGGAAAAGAAATACCTGCTGAACCTGCACATAGAGGAATTCCGCACGACGCTTTTCCGCCAGACCATGTTCGCGGAATTTGAAAAGCTGACCCATGAAGCGGTGGAGGGCGGCGAGGTTCTGACCGCGGACTGGCTGTCGGAACGGTATATGGCGCTGAACCGGAAATATTTCGGCGAAAAAATGGTCTGCGACGAAGCCATTGCCATGGAATGGGCGCGCATCCCGCATTTTTACAGGGCGTTTTACGTCTACAAATACGCCACGGGCTATTCGGCCGCCACGGCAATTTCCAAATTGATCCGGGAAGGCGGCGCGCCCGCGCGGGACGCTTACATCGCGTTCCTGAAAACAGGGGAGAGCGACGACCCTATCGAACTTTTGAAGATCGCGGGGGTGGACATGAGCCAGCCCGGCCCGGTGGAAGCCGCCATGGACGCCTTCGAAGGGCTTGTGTCCGAACTGGAAAACCTGGAGCTGTGAGTGCTGGCATGGACGAAATCAGAAAAGTAAATATTTTTGCCAACGAAGAGGCAAACTCGCGCACCGTAAAGAAACGCCTGAAAACCAAGCTGGAAAAGGCGGGATTCACGGTGCCCGCGGAACTGGACGCGGGGGCGGAGCTGATCGTCTGCATCGGGGGGGACGGGTCGCTTCTGACCGCCCTCGCTGCGCTGGACTTTCCGGACATCCCCATCGTGGGCGTCAATACGGGGCATCTGGGCTTTTTTCAGGAACTCCGGCCGGGCGGGCTGGACGAATTCATCTTCCGGTACAAAGAGAAGCAATACGTGATCCAGGAGCTGAAAACCGTCAAAGCGGAGATGGTCACGGACGACGGCGCCACTGTCGCGAAGGGCCTGAACGAGATCGTGATCCGCGGCGCCCGTTCCCATGTCACCCAGCTGAACATCTTCATCGGGGAAAGCTTCATCGAAACCTTCCGGGGCGACGGGATCTTGGTCGCTTCGCCTGCCGGCAGCACGGCGTACAATTACGCGCTCGGCGGCAGCATCGTGGATCCCCGGCTGGACCTGCTTCAGGTGACGCCCATCGCGCCCATCAACAATTCGGCCTACCGCTCGTTTACGTCCAGCCTGCTGCTCCCGCCGCACCTGTCCCTCAACGTCTTCCCGGAGTTCAGCCGGAACACCCTTAACAAGGATGAGGACATTTTAATAACGGCGGACGGGGCGGAACGCACCTTTTCCCACGTCCGGCAGATCCACATCGGCTTTTCGGCGGAACGGGTGCAGCTGCTTCGTTTCGCGCATTACGACTTTTGGAACAAGGTCAAGGAGAAATTGCTATAGACAAGGATTTGGAATATACGCTGGACGCGGGGGACGACGGGATGAAGGTCCGGGAGATCCTGCGCCGGCGTCTGTCGGTTTCCGCGCGGCTCATGCGAAAGCTGAAAAACGGCGGCGGGGTCACGCGCAACGGCGTTTTTGCGAAAATGAACGAAAAAGCGGAGGCAGGGGACCGGATCGCGCTGCGGTTTCCGGAGGAAGCCAGCGAATTCGTGCCGGAACCGATCCCGCTCCGCGTCCTCTATGAAGACCGCGACCTGCTGATCCTGGACAAGCAGGCGGGTCTTGTGGTACACCCGACGAAAGGGCATCCGGCGCATACCGTGGCGAACGGCGTGATGCGCTACATGCTGGATTCCGGCGAGGCGTATAAAATCCGCTTCATCAACCGTCTGGACATGGATACGACGGGCGTGCTGCTCATCGGGAAGAACGCGTACAGCCAGGAGATCTTCGCGCGGCAGGCGGCGGAAGGCGGCGTCGTGAAACGCTATGCGGCGGTGGTGGAAGGGCTTGTGGAGAACGACGCCGGGCGAATCGACCTGCCGGTCGGGAAGGCCGCGGAGGATCAGGTGCGGCGCGAAGTCCGGGCGGACGGGTATCCGTCGGTGACGCGCTACCGGGTGCTGGAACGCTTTCCGGGGGCGGGCGCGGGCGTTGCCGCAGATGCGGGATCGGACGCAAGCGCGGGGCTTGCCCCCGGCGCGGGGCGGGGCGGCGGCCGGAGCCTGCTGGAACTGGAGCTGGAAACGGGGCGCACCCACCAGATCCGCGTGCATATGGCGCATGTGGGCCATCCGGTGCTGGGCGACAGCCTCTACGGCCGTCCCGCGCCGCTGCTCATAGAACGGCAGGCATTGCACGCCGGAGAGCTGATTTTCAGCCATCCCAGAACGAAAGAACAGATGTTCGCAAAAGCGCCGCTGCCACCGGACATGGAAGCCCTGCTTGCGCGCCTGCGGCGAGTGCAAGGAACAGTTACGTAACAGTCAATCACGACGGATTCCGTCACCAAACGGAACGAATCTACCCAGCTGCGGGGCGTGCTACCTCCCTAAAGCGTTTTTTTAAGCAAGCGGCCGCAATGGCTGTTTTCCGTCAGTTCGCTGCCTTCCACGACAATCCGGCCGTTGACGATGACGTAGGCAATCCCTTCCGGAGGTGCGTCCGGGCTGCCGCGCCCCACAAAATCCGCACGGTCTATGATGCGATCCGGATCGAAGATGACAATGTCAGCGTTTTTTCCGGCTTCCAAGGAACCGATGTCCGTCAGGCCGTAACGCCGGGCAGGCAGGATCGTGATCTTTTTTATCGCTTCCAACAAGGAGAGATCGTTGTTTTCACGCACGTGGCGTCCAAGCAGGCGCGGGAAGGTGCCTGAGATTTCGGGTGCGCCCACGCCCATGTAGTGCGGACCGTCGGCGGCATTGGTGGACACGTACACGTAGTCCCTGCACAGCGCCGTGGTGATGGCGTCAGGGTCGCAGACAAAGGCGGACACTAAGGTTTCGGGGTATTCTGCGCGCAAATGCCGGAACAGTGTTTCGTCGCAGAATTTTCCCATGTGGATGCCGGAGGAAATCAGGAGGTCGTTGACCGAGGTGTTCCCATATTCATTCTCCCAGCCCGCGTCAAACACGCCGGTGCCGATGCAGACGGAAAAAGCGTCGTAAAGACCGCTGTCCGCCGTAATGTCGATCCCCCTGTCCCGCGCCCTGTCGATGATTTTCAGCGCGGTGGACATGGCACCGCCGATCCCGACCATGTAAAGCAACTGGAGAATCTGTACGCTGACGCCGGTTTCTTCGGCCACGCTGAGGATTTCCTCAAAATATTGCAGCGCCTCCCAGCCGTCTTTGCGCAGATGGACAAGAATGGGGCGGCCATAGCTTTTCGCGACCCGCGCCAGCGCAAGGATTTCCTGATAGGAGGTGCCGGGAACCAGTTCCAGCCCAAAACAAATGCCAAAGGCGCCATGCTCTAAGAAACGGCTGGAAAGATTTACCATGGCGCGGATTTCGCGATCCGTCGCAGGCCGGTTCTCGGCGACGCCCACCGCGCTGCGCAGGACAAAGGACGCCGAGACGGAAAAACCCTGGTTGATCAGAAACCCCTCCTGTTCAATGCGGTGAATGACCTTGCTGTTCAGATTCCGTTCGCCGCCGATGGTGGTGGTGCCGCCCTGTTTTACCATGCAGGCAGCCGAGTAGGCGTTTCCGTCCACATGGGAATGGAAATCGATGAAGCCGGGCGCTACGGCCAGCCCCCGCGCGTCAAGGGCGGTCAGCCCGCTGATTGCGTCCGGCGTGACACAGCGGATCTGATCGCCCATGATGCCGATGTTCATTTCAGCGATCCGGTCGCCTGCGACGTCCAAAACCCTGCCGTTCAAGATTACAAGATCATATTTTACCTCATGCGCGTCATCCATTTGATTTCGCGCCCCCTGCGTTTTTGCGGCCCCGGTCCGGCGGCATGTCGTATCCGGCATTTTTCAGGATGCGGTAAACCGTGGCACGGCTGACACGCAGGTTCTCCGCTGTCCGTTTCACGTTGCCGTTCAGCTCCAGCAGCACATTGTTGACATATTTTGCGCTCGCGAGCGCAAGCGTGTCGATCTTTTTCGTGTCAAAGGCGGCATAGACGGAATTTTCCGCGTTCCGCGCGATTTCGTCCGGGATCAGATCCCGCGTCAAAGCCCGGCCGTCGGCAAGGATGATCATCCGCTCCAGGATGTTGTAAAGCTGCCGCACGTTTCCCGGCCAGTCATAGGCGAGAAAAATCCGGAGCACCTCTTCCCCGACGTCCCGCACGGGGCTTTCGGCGTGGTTCGTTTCGATGAAGCACCGGACAAGAAACGGGATGTCTTCTTTCCGGTCCCGGAGCGGCGGCAGTTTGATATGGATCACATTGAGCCGGTAATATAAATCCTCGCGGAAGCCGCCGTTCTCCACCTCCTGCATTAAATCCTGGTTGGCCGCCGCGATGATCTGCACATCCACCTGGACGGGACGATAGCCCCCGATCCGCACCACGCGGCCGTCCTGCAGCACACGCAGCAGTTTCGCCTGCATGTCAAGGGGCAGATTCCCGATTTCATCAAGAAATGGTTACTATTCACAGCCACTTTCAACAGCCGCATGAACCCGGATAACAAAATTATCAATTCCAAGAAAACGGCGGCATCCACATACGCCTGACAAGCAGAAACAT
>JAITOE010000057.1 GCA_031290135.1 Eubacteriales Family XIII. Incertae Sedis bacterium | reverse complement strand
CTGTAAAAATGACCCCTTGCTGCGCCGGCCTCCGTTCCGCTCCCCGCACCACACGATTTCAGCGGGCGGCCTGGCGGGCGGCGGAAAGGTACCCGGACCGGGAGAAATGAGCCTCGCGCATAACGGCGTGCTGTTTCTTGACGAACTCCCGGAGTTTCGCGGGGACGCGCTGGAAGGGCTGCGCCAGCCGATGGAGGACGGCCAAGTGACGATCACGAGGGTGCACGGAAGCGCCGTGTTTCCCGCGCGCTTCATGCTTGTATGCGCCATGAACCCCTGCAAGTGCGGGTGGCGCGGCCATCCCAGCGGGCGCTGCGTCTGCCCAGAGGAAGCGGTGCGGCGCTACCTGAGCCGGATATCCGGCCCGATCTTAGACCGCATCGACATCTTTGCCAGCGTGCCCCCGGTTCAATACGGCGAACTCACCGCGGCGCGCAAAGGCGAGGCGTCGGCATCCATCCGCAGGCGCGTGGACGTCGCGCGGGAAAGGCAGATGAAGAGGCAGGGCGTCCCCAATGCGCGCCTGGCAGGCGAACAGGTAAAGGAATATTGCCCGATTGACGCCGAAAGCGGGGAAATGATGAAAATGGCCTTTGAAAAGTTCGCGCTTTCCGCCAGGGCGTACAACAAAATATTAAAGGTATCCAGGAGCATCGCGGATCTGGAGGGAAGCCCGCAGATCACCCGCGCCCACCTCGCGGAAGCGCTCCAATACAGAAACAGCATTGAACGGTGAAACAATTGAACAGTAAAACAATGGAAAAACAATACCCGGTTCATGACATAAAAATAGACGACCCATGCTACCCGCCCCTTCTCCGGAGGATCACGGATCCGCCGGAAACGATCTATTGCAGGGGCGACCTGTCCGTTCTCGGAATGGCGTCGGTAGCGTTGGTCGGCGCCCGCAATGCGACCGAATACGGAAAATGGGTCGCTTTTAACATGGCGAAAACCTTGGCGGAATACGGCCTTTCCATCGTCAGCGGCATGGCGTGGGGGATCGATTCGCAGGCGCACAGGGGGGCGCTGGCGGCAGGGGGGAAAACCGTGGCGGTATTCGGCTGTGGCGTGGATGTCTGCTACCCGCGCACAAATGCCAAACTGATGGGAGAAATTCTGGAAAACGGCATCGTCCTTTCCGAATTTGCGCCCGGCACGGAACCCCGGCCTTATATGTTCCCGCAGCGAAACCGCATTATAAGCGGTCTCGCGCTTACGACCGCAGTGGTGGAAGCCGGGCTGAAAAGCGGCTCCCTCATCACGGCCGAACGGGCGGCGGAGCAGGGGAGGAACGTGTATGCGGTTCCGGGCAATATCAACAGAATCTCCAGCTTAGGCTGCAACAAGCTGATCCAGGACGGCGCCATGCCCATCGTGGTCCTGGACGACATAGCCTCTGACTTGAAGTTGGTGAAAGACGAAGTGATCGAAACACGCAGCGCCAAACTCGGCGACGATGAAAAAAAAATATACGGCGCGCTCCGCAGCAACGGCGAGATGTCGGCGGACGAACTGTGCCGGCAGACAGGCGTGCCGCCCCAGAACATTCATGGAATTGTCAGCGTTTTGGAAATGAAAGGATTGGTAGAAACGGCCCTTGGGAAAATTTTTGTTGCAAATTAATTCTTTTCGCTCTATAATTGGTAAGAAACTATAAAACCAATATAAGGGGGCAAGGAAAAAGTACATGAATAGTTCAAAATCACTCGTGATTGTCGAGTCACCGTCAAAAGCCAAGACGATAGGCAAATTTCTCGGAAGCAAATACAAGGTCGTCGCGTCGGTGGGACACGTCCGCGATTTGCCGAAAAGCAAGCTCGGAATCAACCTGGAACAAAATTTCGAGCCGGAATACATCTCCATCAGGGGCAAGGGGGATGTAATCAAGGCGATGAAAAAAGAGGCGAAGGGCGCCGACAAGATCTATCTCGCGACGGACCCGGACCGGGAAGGGGAAGCCATTTCGTGGCATATCGCCCATTTGCTGGCATTAGATGAAAATAAACCGATACGGATCGTTTTCAACGAGATCACCAAAGACGCGATCAAGGGCGCGGTGAAGAATCCGAGGCCCATAGATCTGAAGCTGGTGGACGCGCAGCAGGCGCGGCGTGTGCTGGACAGGTTAGTGGGCTACCAGATCAGCCCGCTGCTGTGGCGGAAAGTCCGCCGGGGCCTGAGCGCGGGGCGCGTTCAGTCGGCGGCGCTGAAAATCATCTGCGACAGGGAAAAAGAAATCAAAGCCTTCATCCCCCGTGAATTCTGGAACATCTCTGCTGTTTTCCGGAAAGGCGACGGTTCTGACGACAAGACGTTCATCGGAAGGCTGACCGAACACAAGGGAAAAAAAGTCCAGATCGACGACAAGCAGTCTGCGGACGCGATTCTGGCGGAACTGTCCAAGAGAAGCTACGCCGTGCGTTCGATTGACCGGAAAGAACGGACGAGACGGCCTTTTGCGCCGTTCACCACCAGCAGCCTGCAGCAGGACGCTTCCACCAAACTGGGCTACTTCACAAAGAAAGTCATGTTCGTCGCGCAGCAATTATATGAGGGCGTGGAGGTCAAGGGACACGGCACCATCGGCCTCGTCACCTACATCAGGACGGATTCCGTCCGGATTTCCGACGAGGCGCAGACGGCCGCGGCGGCGTATATTACCGAAAATTATTCCAAAGCATATCTTGGAAACCATGTCTACACCAACAAAAAACGGGACGTGCAGGACGCGCACGAAGCCATCCGGCCAACCTACGTGGAGCTTCACCCGGACACAATCAAGGATTCGCTGACAAAAGAACAGTACGCGCTTTACCGGCTGATCTGGACAAGGTTCGTCGCAAGCCGCATGGCGGCGGCGGTCTATGACAGCGAGGCGGTGGAGATCGGAAACGGGGATTACACCTTCCGGGCAAACGGCTCAAAGCTGAAATTCGACGGCTATCTCAAGGTATACGACAGCGGAAAATCCGCCGCCGCAAAGACCGCCGAGAACGACAAGTCCGCGGACAGCGAATATGCCGAAGACAGGCAGCTGCCCGCCCTTTCCGAGGGGGAGGCGCTCCGGTCAACAGACCTGGCCGGAGAGCAGAATTTCACGCAGCCGCCGTTCCGGTTCACCGAGGCCAGCTTAGTGAAAGACCTGGAAGAAAAAAACATCGGCCGCCCAAGCACCTACGTCCCCATCATCGCGACGCTGACAGACCGGAAATACATCACGCGGGAAAAGAAAAGCCTGCTGCCTACGGATCTCGGCTTCGTCGTCACAGACCTGATGGAAACCTATTTCAAAGAGATTGTGGACACCGGCTTCACGGCGGACCTGGAAGACAAGCTGGACGACATAGAAGTAAAAAACACGAACTGGAAAGACATCGTCGCGTCCTTTTACGGCATCCTGAAGGACGAACTGCAGATCGCGGACAGGGAAATCGAAAAACTCGTCATCGAAGACGAGGTGACGGACGAAATCTGCGAGCTGTGCGGAAAGCATTTCGTGAAAAAATTCGGGCGTTTCGGCGAATTCCTCGCCTGTTCAGGATACCCGGACTGCAAAAACACGAAGCCGATCGTAATAAAAATCGACGTAAAATGCCCTCGCTGCGGCAAAGACATCGTGGCGCGGAAAAGCAAAAAGGGCAGGATGTTTTACGGCTGCAGCGGCTATCCCGAATGCAACCAGATATTCTGGAACAAGCCGGTGGAAAAAAAGTGCCCCCAGTGCGGCGCGCTGCTGACAGAAAAGAAAACAAAAAATTCCGATTTGGCGTGTTCCAACGCAGAATGTGGGTATAAAGAATAGGACGCGGCAATGGCCGGTCTGAGGAAAGGAGACGGAATATGGTGCAGTTTCACGCAACCACCATCGTCGCGGTCAGGAGAAGCGAAGGCGACATCTGCATCGGCGGCGACGGGCAAGTTACCATGGGCGAAACAACGGTCATGAAACATTTCGCGAAAAAAGTCCGGAAAATCTATAAAAGTTCCGTAATAACCGGATTTGCCGGTTCCGTTGCGGACGCGTTCACGCTGACGGAAAAATTCGAAAAAAAGCTGGAGGAACATTCCGGCAATCTGAAACGCGCTGCCGTGGCGCTGGCGCAGACCTGGCGTTCGGACCAAGCCATGCGCCATCTCGAAGCGCTGATGGTGGCGGCAGACAAGGAATGCCTGCTGGTGATCTCCGGAAACGGAGAGGTCATAGAGCCGGACGAGAGCTTCGTGGCCATCGGTTCCGGCGGCAATTTTGCCTACGCGGCGGCCAACGCGCTTTACAAGCATACGGAGATGGACGCGGAGTCGATCGTGCGGGAAGCATTGGGGATCGCCGCATCCATATGCGTATATACCAACGACAACGTCTCAGTGGAAAAATTAGGCGAAAAATTAGGCGAAAAATAGCCGCACGTAAACAAAACAGGGGGTGAACAACATGGCAGCCAGCCCATTGCAAAACATGACGCCGAAAGAGATCGTAAGGGAATTAGACAAATATATCATAGGGCAGGACCAGGCAAAGAAATCTGTGGCCATCGCCCTTCGGAACCGGTACAGGCGGAGCCTTCTCCCGGAAGAGATGCGGGAGGAAATCACGCCGAAAAACATCCTGATGATGGGACCGACCGGCGTGGGCAAAACGGAAATCGCGCGGAGGCTCGCAAAGCTCATGGACGCGCCGTTCGTAAAGGTGGAAGCGACGAAATTCACGGAAGTCGGCTACGTGGGCAGGGACGTGGACTCGATGATCCGCGACCTGGTGGAAGCGTCCATCCGCGTGACCAAACAGTGCAGGCTTCAGGAAAAATACAACATTGCCGACGAGATCGCAGAGGAAAAGATCATAGAAGCCATCATACCGGGGAAGAAAAAATCCACGCCCCAGTCAGGGCCGCTCAGGGGGCCTTTCGATTTTATCCTGGGAGGCGGCTATCAGCAAAACCAGGCGGCCCCGCCGCAGGGCGGCGCCAAAACCGACACCTTGCCTGAATCTGAAACAGAGCTGGCCAGGGAACAGGTGCGCCAGCAGCTCCGCGACGGCCTGCTGGAAGAACAGTTCATAGAGATCGAGGTGACGGAAACCCCGAAAACCAACCAGTTGGACATGGGAAACGACGGCATGAGCATCGCCATCGGCAATATTTTCGGCGAAATGATGCCGCAGAAAAAAAAGCAAAAGAAAGTCCGGGTCAAGGACGCGCGCAAGATCCTCCGGGAGCAGGAAGCCCAAAACCTCATCGACATGGACCAAGTGACGTCCGAAGCGCTTGAGAACGCCGAACAGAACGGCATTGTCTTCATCGACGAAATTGACAAGATCGCATCCGGCGGCGGCTACCGCTCCGGCGCAGACGTGTCGCGGGAGGGCGTCCAGCGGGACATCCTTCCCATCGTGGAAGGAAGCGTGATCAACACCAAATACGGACCCGTAAAGACGGATCACGTCCTGTTCATCGGCGCCGGCGCTTTCCATATCGCGAAGCCCACGGATTTGATCCCGGAACTCCAAGGCCGTTTCCCCATACGCGTGGAGCTTGAAAACCTGACGAAAGACGCCTTCGTTCAGATTCTCACGAAGCCGGAAAACGCGCTGCTGAAGCAGCACAAAATGCTTCTTGAAACCGAAGGAATCAAGGTGACGTTCACCGACGACGCCGTGGAAGAGATCGCAACCATCGCGACGCTCACCAACGAGCAGACGGAAAACATCGGCGCCAGGCGGCTGCACACCATCATGGAAAAACTCCTGGAAGACATATCGTTCAACATCCCGGAACTCAACGACGAGGAAATCATCATAGACGCGGAGCACGTGAAGGAAAAATTCATCGACCGCATCCACGCGGACGATATCGACAAATTCATATTGTAGCCATCTCCGGCAGCGCCGGAGGGCATTCCAATATGTACAATAACCCGCAGCCGCGTGTCCGGCGCAGGTTCCGTCCTTTGCCCTGCGGCCTGTTTCGCGGGGCAGTTTTCTGTATAGGCGCACAGTTTATATTTCACAATTGTGCGAAAAATATAAAGTTTTTCGAAATGTCAAAAAATTATATTTACATATGCGGAAAATGCTATATAATGTTACTGTAGCCATGCGTTGGCGCACGATTTGTTCTATATTGAACGACTGGAAGCAGAACAGAACCGGGGACTATGGAATGGAGGATCTTGGCGTGGGAAAAAGCATTTTAGACAAAGTGCGGAAGATGAACTGGGTGCTGCAGGAAAGCACGTCCGGCGCCTTTTCGTTCGACGAGCTTTGCGGAAGCCTCAGCGACCTGATGGACGCGAATGTCTATATCGCGAATTTGCGGGGAAAGGTGATCGGCGTCCATTACAAAATAAGATCCGACAGCGCCGCCATATTGGACACGGAAACAGGAAAAGAGAAATTTCCCAACGAATACAACGACGCCCTCCTGAAAGTCGTGAGCACGGAGAGCAACCTGACGGCCCAGGAGGCGCTGAAGATCTTCAAATACAACTATGACACCTATGATAAACTCCACACAATCATTCCGGTGTTCGGGGGCGGCGAACGTCTGGGAACCTTGATTCTGACCCGGTACCAGCCGGAATTCATCGATGAGGACCTGATCCTCGGCGAATACGGCGCAACGGTCGTGGGACTCGAAATCAAACGTCTGGAATCCCTTGAA
>JAITOE010000053.1 GCA_031290135.1 Eubacteriales Family XIII. Incertae Sedis bacterium | reverse complement strand
CGGACGCCCGAAGCGCTTGCCCCGATGCAGGCGGACATGGCGCTGTGTTCGGACTCGACCGTGACGAATTCCGTGTCGATGAGCCCGTTTGCCTTATAAGAAGAGATGTATTGCGGGATTTCGGTGGAGGGCGTGATGGGGAAAGCCGCTATCACGTCCGGGTTGATCTGGCGTATGGCCGTGGCCGCTGCTTCGTTCCCCGACAACCGGTCGCGTCTGCTCATTTGGACGCCTCCTTTCCCGGCGCCTTCATGGAAATGGCGCCGAAAGGGCATACCTTGGCGCAGATGCCGCAGCCCTTGCAGTGATCCAGGTCGAATTCGTCCCGCTTGCTGTTTGCCACGGGAATGGAGCTGTCGGGGCACACCGGGAAACAGAACAGGCACTGCTTGCACTGCTCTTTCTTCCAGACGGGCGTTTCCGTCCGCCATTCCCCCGTGAGGAAATATACGGAATTTCCCTCGCCCAGCACCTGGGCGGCCGGTGTCAAATCCCGCCAGCCGGCGGTGACCGTCATTTTTTCCATGAGGTTTTTGCTCATATCAGAATAGCCCCCCTCCAAGCTTCGCGGATCGCGTTCATGTTCCCTTCGATGACTTCGGGCTTCGAAGAGAATTTATGCGCGAAAGATTCTTTCATGTTGTCCAGAAAATCCTGCTCCTCCATAATGCCCGAAACCTTGACGACGGCGGCCAAGAGGGGCGTGTTGGGCAGGTTTCTGCCCATGCTGCGCAGCGAGATGTCCCGCGCGTCGATGGCATAGAGGGCGCCGCCGTAGCCCGCGAAGAGCTTGCGGACGCAGGCGGGTGTCTGGTCCGTGTTCACGATGACGGCGCCGCTGCTTTTCAGTCCCGCCGTAACATCGACGGGGCCGACCAGCGATTCGTCCACGACGACGACGATGTCCGGGTCGTAAATGTTGGAATGGACGCGGATGGGCAGGCTGTCCAAGCGGTTATACGCGGTGATGGGCGCCCCCATGCGTTCGGGGCCGTATTCGGGGAAACCCTGCACATACATGCCTGTGGAAAAAGCGGCGTCGGCAAGAAGCAGGGCCGCGGTCTTCGCGCCCTGGCCGCCACGCCCGTGCCAGCGGATTTCGATCATTCTTCCATTCTCCTTTGTTATGTTCGGCAATCTGTCGTTCGAAGCAGGGCGGCAAAAAAGCCGCCGGGTAATATATGGTTACTTTAGATAATTATATGGGAAGATTGCGGTTTCGACAAGAACTTTTTTTGAAAAAGGATTCGCTCTGTTCAAATGCTCACATTTATGGTACAATAACCGCATAACGGTATATTTATTGCGGTTCGTTTTCGAAGGGGCTCCTGTTCACGCCTTGGGCGGAGGGAAGCCGGCTGACAAAGGAGGACATAGCGTATGAAACACACGATTTCAGTGGTCATGGAAAACAAACCGGGGGTTCTGTCCCGCATATCCGTGCTGCTGGCGCGCAGAGGCTTCAACATAGACAGCATCACGGCCGGTCCCACCGGCAACCATGAGATCACGCGGATGACCGTCGTGGTGGAAGGGGACGACTACGTGGCGGAAGAAGCCGTGAAACAGCTGGAAAAACTGATGGACGTGGTGGACGTGCAGCGGCTGCGCGACAATAGCGCCATGCGGCGGGAGCTGATCCTGATCAAAATCCGGCTCTCCAAGGAACAGCGCGGCGAAATCATCGACCTCGCCAAGATCATGGACTGCAAAATCGTTGACATCACCCACGCGACCTTGATGCTGGAGCACAGCGACGAACCGGAAAACATCGATTTGCTCATCGATCTGCTGTCCGGTTACGACATTCTGGAGATGGCAAGGGGCGGCGCGATCGCCCTCCCGAAAGGCGCGGAGACGGTGTAGCACTGCATAGTCAGTAGAAAGGGGTTCTTAAAAGATGGAAAAGCTAAAGGGAGCATGCATCATCGGACAGTCCGGCGGCCCTTCCGCCGTAATCAACGCCAGCGTGCTTGGCTGCGTGGAGGCCGCGCTGCGGTCGGATGCCATCACCAAGGTATATGGCGCGGCACATGGGATCACGGGTGTCTTGGACGACAGGCTGTACGACCTGACGCTGGAAGATCCGGAAGAATTAGCCAAGCTGCGGTATACGCCGTCGGCCGCCTTCGGGTCCTGCCGGTACAAGCTGGCGGATCCCCTGTCGGACGACGCGGATTACCAGCGGCTTCTGGACGTGTTCAAGAAATACGACGTCCGCTATTTTTTCTATAACGGCGGCAACGACTCCATGGACACATGCAGCAAGATCAGCGCGTTTCTGGCGCAGAACGACTATGTTTGCCGGGTGATCGGCATCCCTAAGACCATCGACAACGACCTGGCCATGACGGACCACTGCCCCGGCTACGGCAGCGCCGCCAAATACGTGGCGCTTTCCTGCATGGAAGTGACGCTGGATTCCAAGGTGTACGGCAAAGGCTCGGTGACGGTGCTGGAGGTCATGGGGCGGAACGCGGGCTGGCTGACCGCGGCGGCGGCCTTGGCGACGGACAGGGGCTGCGGGCCGGATCTCATCTACCTCCCGGAGGTTCATTTTGACCTCGCCGATTTCATATCGGACGTCCGCAGGGTGCATGAAAGAAAAAAAGACGTCATGGTGGCGGTTTCGGAAGGCATCAAGGACAAAAACGGGGATTACCTCTCCGCGTACTTTTCGGACGCGTCAAAAACGAGGGACGCCTTCGGGCACGCGCAGATGGGCGGGCTTGCCGCAAGCTTGGCGAGTTTCGCGAACACGAGGATGGACGTGAAGGTGCGGGGCATAGAATTTTCGCTGTTGCAGCGCTGCGCGGCGCACACGGCGTCGGCGACCGACATTGAAGAGGCGTATGGGGCTGGGAAGGCGGCCTTTGAAGCGGCGGAATCCGGCATTTCGGACAAGATGGTGGCATTTGAGCGGGAACCCGGCGCCGAATACAAATGCAAGACCGTGCTGGTCGATCTCGTGGAGGTGGCCAACGCGGAGAAGAAGATCCCTCGTTCGTGGATCAACGAGGCGGGGAACGGGCTGCTGCAGCCTTTCATCGATTACGTGTCGCCGCTGATACAGGGGGAGACGCAGCTGGCGATGCAGGAGGGCCTGCCGCAGTTCGCGAATCTGAAACGGATCATGACCAGGGAGGTGTAGAACAGGGGGCGGGACGGGGAACACGGGGGGACGGGTTTATTTGGTTATACGGAACCTGTCCCCCAATAAAATGTGGAGGAGTGAGGCACGGAAAGGCGCGGCAACTGCCATAGGCGAACGGAACCCCAAGGCACTCCGAGGACACCGCGACCAGAGCCGAGGTCGCGGCAATGCTGCGGAGATTTATCGTGGCCGGATCGCAGATGTTCCATATGATGAAAAACGTTTCCGAGAGCCTGGCGGGCAGGGTAGGGGTCGTGAACCTGTTCGGCCTGTCAAACAGCGAGATCGCGGGGTCGTGAAAGCGCCGAGGATGTATTTTTTGGACACGGGGCTCGCGGCGCACCTGACGCGCTGGAGCGATCCCGAAGTCCTGGAAGCGGGTGCGATGGCGGGCGCGTTTTTCGAAACCTACGTGGTCTCGGAAATCTACAAGAGCTTTGTCAACGCCGGGAAAATACCCCCGCTGTATTATTACAGGGACAGCAACGCCAAGGAAATCGATCTGATCATCTGGCAGAACGGCGCGCTGTACCCGATCGAAATCAAAAAAAGCGCCCAGCCCGCAGGGGCGACGAAACATTTTGGCGTTTTGAACCCTGCGGCGGACGAAAGTAATTTCGATGAATTGTCGCGCCAGCTGAAAATGAAAATCGGCGCGGGGAACGTCATCTGCCTCGCCAACGGCCTGCGCCCCGCTGACGCAAAAAACTGGATCGTCCCTGTTTGGCTGATATAAGTTTCAATATGCAACCCAAAGGGAAGGATAAATGCGCATGCGCATTCAGATGGAGCAGATCAAAGTGAAGCGGCGAAAAATCCTGTTCTTTTTTCTCCTGGCGGCGCTCAGGACAGAATTGCCCGCGCTGCTTCGCAGGATGCCCGGCGTGATAAAGGCTGTCCTCGTTGCCGTCCTGATCCTGCTGGGTCTTTCCTTTCTGCTGGCGGAGGCGCTGATTCTCTCGCACATGAACGAAACGCCGGTTTCCGGGGCGGATTACGTGATCATCCTGGGGGCGCGGGTCAAGGGGGAAATCCCGTCGGAGGCGCTGCGGCGGCGCACGGAAACCGCCATAGCGTATTTGAATGAAAACCCCGGAACGCGGGTGGTCGTCACCGGCGGACAGGGCGCGGGGGAGGACGTCGCCGAGGCGGAGGCGGAAGCCCGGATGCTGCGGGACGCCGGCATCGGCGCCGGCCGGATCTTCATGGAGAACCGTTCCACGAGCACGGCGGAAAACCTGGAGTACGCGGTGGAAT
>JAITOE010000026.1 GCA_031290135.1 Eubacteriales Family XIII. Incertae Sedis bacterium | reverse complement strand
GCTCCACTGCGCGTACAGGGTCACGTCCCGGTCCGGCATCGCCGTGGAAGCGAAATTCCACGTTTCCCCGCTGCCGTTCCCGGCGGTATTCCAAGCGATGAATTTATACCCTTCCTTTGCCGGGGCCGCGACCGCCCCCGCCAGCTGCCCGGTCCTTATGCTCTGGGACGCCGGCACGCCGTTCCCGCCGTTCGCGTCAAAGCTGAGCGTATGGTAGAGCCCAAGCCACTGGGCGTATACCGTAATGTCACGCGTTACGATGTAGTTCGTGTTGAACGCCGTCCCGCTTCCGTCCGACTTGCTGTTCCAGCCGTCGAAGGTGTAGCCCGGCCTTGTCGGGGGCGCCGGCAAAGCGGAAAGCCTTGTCTGCGGCTCCGTGACCGTCATCTCTTCCGGGCCGGCTCCCGTTGCGCCGCCGTTCTCGTCGAAGGTGACGGTGTACGTGGCAAGCACAGGCGGATCCGTGCCGCCGTCCGTGCCGTTGCCCTGACTCCATGCCGCCGTCAGCGTCACGTCGCGGGCCGGCATGGTAAAGCTGCTGCCGCCCGTATAGACCTTGCTGTCGTTCGGCATGTCGGAGGTCCAGCCTGTGAATGTATAGCCGCTGCGGGCCGGCGCCGTGCCGCTTACCGTATAGCTTGCCCCCGCTTTCGCTTCGCCTGCATTGGGCATGTTGTCCGTGTTCGGGACGGATACGTAGGATACGCGGTAGGACGGTTCCTCTGCGGGTTCTTCCGCAGGTTCCTCTGCGGGCGGATCCTCCGGCGGCGCCTCTTCTAAGGTCACGTCGGCGCCGTCCGCCTCTTTCGACGGTTCGTCCGGCGTGTCGCCCGGCAGGGTCGGATTCTCCGGATCCTCATTCACCAACAGCCGTGCCTTGTTTTGGACGGAACCGTAGGGCGTCCCCTCCTGAATTTTCGTCCGGACGGTCATCGTGAGGGTCTGTCCCGCCAAGGACGGCCATTCCGTGTTTTCGGCAAAGACGTAACTGACCACGCCGCCGCCGCTTTCGGGATAAAGCATCTGTAAGACGCCGCCCGCCACGGGGTTCCCGCCCGCTTTCACCGTCACGCTGTCCGCAAGGCTGCCCGCCGGTTTCAGCGAAGCCGGCAGCAGGTCCTGGATTTCAAGGCTCTTGTAGCCCCGCGTGTCGTCCAAGGTAAACGAAATCTGATAGGTCAGTTCCGTATCGTGGCCTTTCGCGGTCGCCTGGTCCGTGAACGCTTCTCCGTCCCACACCTGTTTCACGAATGCCGATGGGGGCTCCGCCACCGTCACTTCCCCTCCGGGCACTTCCCAGCCGGATATGTCGTCCGCAGGGTCGCCCGGGAGCGAGGGATGGCTGGGGTCTTCGTTCACCAGCACGCGCGCCCGGTTGACGAAGGAGGCGCCCGGTTCCACGTCGTCTTTGATCTTCGCTTCTATGGTCATCGTGACCGCTGCGTCCGCCAGTTCGCCAAGCATCGCCGTGAGCGCCGTTTCGTCCAGCGCGTATTGCAGGACGCTGCCCGTGAGGGTCAGTGCGCCGGAGGCGGTGATGTCATGCTCCGATCCGTCTTTTTCCGCCGTTAGGGTCACGCTGCCGGTTCCGCCCGTAAGCTCAATCTGCTCCGGCAGGATGTCCTGCACCGCGAAAGTTCTGTAGCTGCTGAGGTTGTCCGGCATCGTGAACGATATGTCATATTTCAGCGCGGAGCCGGGCAAAACCGTCACGCGGTTTACCTGTTCGTCCCCTTTGTACACTTTCTTGGCGAAGTCGGCGACCGGCACGATCAGGATCGCTGTCGGGCCGCTGATTTCAAGGGACGGCGCTTCCGGCGTCTCGGCTGCCCCCGCCGGGTGCCTCGGGTCTTCGTTCACCAGCACCCTGGCGCGGTTTACCGCGATCGCCCCCGTGCTGCCCGGCCCGAACAGCGCGACGACTTTCATGACAAGGGTCTTGTGTCCTGCGGCGATGAAATCCTGCAGGGCGGTTCCGTCCAAGACGTAGCTGACCAAGTTGACATCGCTCATCATGAGCGTGCCCAGGGCTGTTATGTCTTCGCCGTCCGTGCTTACGGACACGCTCTCTGCCAGGGTCCCGCCCATCAGAATCAGGCTGTCCGGCAGCAGATCCTGCACCGTCACGCTCTTGTAACCCGCCGTGTTCGCAGGCAGATCGAAGGATATCATGTACTCCATCTTGATGGGCTTCGTGATAATCCGCATGTCGGCCCATTCTTCGCCGTCCCAGATCTTCTTTGTCAGGTTTTCAGGCGGATCCGCCACGGTGACCTCGCCGCCGCTCACTTCTTCGCCGCCGCTGCCGGGATCAAAGGGTTCATCGGGATCCGGCTCCGAACTTGCCGGGTTCACATATATGCGGGCTATGTTTTCGAAGCTGTCCCCCGGTTCCGCGTCCGCGTCGATCCGCGCTTTCAGCGTCATGGTGAATTCCGCGCCCGGAAGGCTGCCGATCAGGGCGGTGAAATCATGGCCCGTCAGGCTGTAACTGACCGCCCTTTTGCCTCCGATTCCCGCTATGAGCGTGGGGCTTCCCGGCAGGGCTATCGCGTCCCGGCCGGCGGTTATCGCGCTGACGGACACGCTGTCCGTCAGGCTGCCTGCCAAGGAAATGCCGTCGGGCAGCAGGTCCTGGATCACGATCCCCTCATAGTCCAAGAGGCTTGCCGGCAGGCTGAAACGGATTTCATATTCCAATTCCGCGCCTGCGACCGCCGCTTTCTGGTCGACGAGGGTTTCCGCCCGGTAGATCTTTTTCGTCAGGGACTTCACCGGATCGACGACGGTGACGGGCGCTCCCTCTTCTTCACGGGAGGCGTCGCCGATTTCTTCATCGGGCCGGGTCGGGTGTTTCGGGTCGTCGTTCACCAGCACCCTTGCCTTGTTGACCACGAGGGTTCCGGCCGCGTCTTCCTGCGGCGCCGCGCGGATGATCATTTCTATCCGGCTGAGGCCCGCCGCGACGGCGTCCTCCAGCGCGGAGCCTTCCAGCGTGTAGCTGACCACGCCCCCGCCGATGTTCTGGTATTTCAGCTCCAGCGCGCCGATGGCGGTAATGTCGTCGTTTGTGGCGCCCGGTATCAGGCTGTTGCTCACCGCCGTAACGTGTACGCTGGCGGCGAGATTGTCCGCGTCGCTGCCGTCGCCCGCAAGGCGCAGGGCCGCCGGAAGCAGATCCTGTATTTCGATGCTTCTGTAGCCGCTCATGTCCGTCGGCAGGCCGAAGGATATCTTATAGTCCAAATATTCGGCGTTGGCTACGCTCAGCTCGTCCGCCCAGCTTGCGTTTTTTCCGTCCCAGACCTGTTTTTGCAGGCCCTGGGGCGGATTGGCCACGGTGATTCCGCCGCCGGTCACGTTCACTTCCGGGCCTGTGGTCTCCCCGCCCGGACCCGCCGCGGGCGGATCGCCCGGTTCCGGCGCGTCGTCTAAGTTCACAAAGACGTATGCCCTGTTTTCAAAGGAAGCGCCCGCCGCCACGCCCGGCCTGACTTTCGCGCGCAGCGTCATTTTGATCTCCGCGTTTGCGAGTTCGCCTGCCAGGGTTTGCAGGGCAGCGTCCTTCAAAACGTAGTTGACCGCCTGCAAGGTGCTGCCGCTGTTTGTCGTGAAACTGATCTGGCCCTTGTCCGTTCCGCCGTAGCCCGCCAGTTCCAGCACGGCTCCGCCGTCCTTTTGGGCGCTGACGGTCACGCCGTCCGTTACCGCTTCGAGTTCATTCGGCAGCAGATCCTGTATGACGATGCTCTTGTAGCCCACAAGGCTCGTCGGCAGCTTGAAGAAGATTTCATATGTCAGCTCCGCGCCTGGGGTCACGGTCAGATCGTCCACAAGCACGCCGCCCCGGTAGACCTGTTTCCCGAAGGCCGATATGGCTTCCGTGACGGTCAGCTCCGGCCCTTCTATTTCAAGGGAGGGTTCTTCTATCGCTTCGTCCGGCAGGGCCGGGTTTGCGGGGTCGTCGTTCACCAATACCCTGGCCTTGTTGACGATGGGAACGCCGGCCGCGCTGTCTTTCGGCGTGACGCGGAGGGTCATGGTGATGGTATGCATTCCTGCGTCGATGGCCGTCTGCAGCCAGTCGCTCCCGCTTCTGTCTAAAAGGTAGCTGATCACGTCCGCGCCCGTATCCGCGTATTTCAGGGAAAGCCGGCCGACGTCCCTCAGTTCTATGTTGTCCAAGGTGTCGCCGGCGTGGAAGCCTGTCAGGGAAAGCGCGGCGCCCGTCACGCTCACGCTGGTGCTGCTGAAGTTGCTCGCGCCGCCCAGCAGGTGCATGCCCGCCGGCAGCAGATCCTGCACCTCAATGCTCTTGTAGCCGTTCATGTCCCCGGGCAGGCTGAAGGATATTTTGTATTCCAGCGCGCCCGTGCCGGATACCGTCAGCGGGTTGTCCGTCCAGTTGTTCCCGTCCTTGATCTGCTTCGTCAGCCCAAAGGGCGGATCCACCACGGTCACTTCGCCCCCGGTCACTTCGTCGCCAGGGTTTTCGGGATCGAAGGGGTCGTCGGGATCCGGCGGCAGCCCGCCGGCCGGGTTTATGAAGATGCGGGCGGTGTTCAGGAACACCGCGCCCGGCGTCACGCTGCCCTGGATCTCTGTTTTCAGCGTCATCCGGACCGTGGCACCTGCGAGGCCGGCTTTCAGGACGGTGAAATCCCCGCCCGTCAGGCTGTAATTGACCGCCGTTTTGCCGCTGATGGCCGCCGTCGTTACCGTGAGGCTGCCCGTCAGGCTTATTGCGCCGCCGCCGGCCGCTTTCGCGTCTAAGGTCACGCTGTTCTCCAAGGTGTCTGCCAGGGTGACTTCCTCCGGCAGCACGTCCTGGATCACGAAGCCGTCATAGCCCACTAAGCTCCCCGGCAGCGTGAAGATGACTTCATAGGTAAGCTCCGCGCCCGTGACCGCCGCTTTCTCGTCCACGAGGGTTTCCGCCCTGTAGATCTGCTTGGCCAGCGACTTCACCGTATCGACTGCGGTGACGGGCGCCCCTTCCGTTTCCACGGAGGAACCGTCCGGGTCAAGGCCTTCTCCGGGCAGGGTCGGGTGGTTCGGGTCGTCGTTCACCAAGACCCTTGCCTTGTTGGCGAGGACGCTGCCGGGCGCGCGTTCCGTCAGTTTTACGTTCAGGGTCATTTCAATGCGGCTTATGCCCGCCGCGATGGCGGCCTCCAGCGCGCTTCCGTCCAAGGTGTAGCTGACGACGCTTCCGCCATATTTCAGCGCAAGCAACCCCAGGGACGTAATGTCGCCGCCTACGGAACCCGGTATCGCGCTGACGGCGGCCGCCGTTGTGCGCACATTGTTTGCAATGTTGTCCGCGTCGGTTCCGGTGCCCGCAAGGCGCAGGCCCTCCGGCAGCACGTCCTGTATTTCTATGCTCCTGTAGCCGTCCATGTTTCCGGGCAGGTCGAACGCGATCTTATATTGCAGTTCGTCGGCGCGTGTCACCTCCAAGCTGTCCGCCCATGTTCCGCCGTCCGCGTCCCAGACCTGTTTTGTCAGATGCTCCGGCGGATCCGCCAGCGTGATTCCGCCGCCGGTCACGACCACCTCCGGGCCCGTCGTTCCCCCGCCCGATCCCGGATCGCCCGGATTCTCGTCCGGCTCCGGCGCGTCGTCCAAGTTCACGAAGACGAACGCCTTGTTTTCAAAGGCCGTGCCCTCCGCTACCGCCGGCCTGACCTTCGCGGTCAGGCGCATGTGAAGCTCCGCGCCCGTGAGATCCGCCGCCAGGCCGCTGAAATCAGCACCTTTCAGGATGTAGTTCACCGCCTGCAGCGTTTGGCCGGCGTTCTTTGTATAAGTAACTGCGCCGTAATGGACGCCAAGGGAATCCACGAGGGCGATTTCCTGTCCGTCGGCTTTTTTGGCGTACACCGCCACGTCCGCCTCCGGATGGCTTTCATCTGCCAGCATGAGCTCCTTCGGCAGGAGATCCTGCAGAATGACGCTCTTGTAGCCGGTGAGGTTTCCGGGCATCGTGAAGAAGATCTCATAAGTGACCTCCGCGCCCGGCGCCACGGCCAGCTGGTCCACAAGCACGTCGTCCCGGTAAACCTGCTTCCCGAAGGTTTCCACGGGGTCTGTCACGATGACCTCCGGGCCGCCGCCCGGCGTTTCCACGGAGGGGCTGCCCGGCGTGTCGTCCGGCTCGGTCGGGGTGGAGGGGCTGTCGTTCACCAGCACCCTTGCCCGGTTGATGAGCGGGGTTCCGGTCAGATCCCCCGTCGGCGTCACGCGGACGGTCATCGCGAGGCTGTGCGCCCCGCCGTCTTTCAGCGCCTGCATCCCGTCCGCGTCCAAGGCGTAGCTGACCACGCCGCCGCCCGTGTCCGGGTATTTCAGCGCAAGCGTCCCGATGGCAGTAATGTCGCCGCCTGTAGCGCCGGAGATCTGGCCGCTGCTCGCTGCCGTCACCTGCACGTTGTCCGACAGATCCTGCCCTAGGTCGGCCCTGTCGCCCGCAAGGCGCAGCCCCGCCGGCAGCAGATCCTGTATTTCAAGGCTGATGTAATTGTCCAAGTCTCCGGGCAGGTCGAAGGCGATCCGGTATTCCAAGGTCGCGGAGGCGGATACGGTCAGCGCATCTCCCCAGCTACTTCCGTTTTTTACTTCTTTTGTTAAATTTTCAAGGGGAGGAACCGCATGCTGTCCCCATATTGCGGTCAGGGTGGCGTCGCCTGCGGGCATTTGGAATTCATCCCCGGCTTGCAGCAAAGGCGCACCCTGCAGGCCGTTCCCCTGCCATCCCAGAAAATCATAGCCTGTTCTTTCGACTTCAACGTCTGTCACGACGGCACTGCCGTCCTCCATGACGCTCGTTTCACCGGGAAGCGAAGCCCCCCCTGCGGCCGTGCCGCCCTTTGCGTCATAGCGAAGCGTGTGGAAATTCGGCGTGTATTCTTTGTAGCCGAAGAATTTCACGACGTAGCTGTCCACGGTCACAGGAACCGCAGGATCCCAGCCGGGATTGCCGCCCCCGGCGGAGGCCGCGACCCATTCGTAATATTTGCCGCCCAAGGCGAACCTGTTTTGGAAGCCCTTGATTTCATAGTCGCCCGCGTCAAGGGGAGCCGGCATGGCCGCGACGACGTTCCCGCCCGCGTCCACATATTCGGCGGGTTTGACCGTGACGCGGTTCTTCAGGTCGCTGATCTGCTGGCCGGCGCCGTTCACCATCTTCCCCGCGTCGTCCGCCAGATAGTATTCTAAGCGGAGCGCCCGGTATGGGTTCGGCAGGGCGGGCGAAGCGACGACCTGTCTCGCGTTTTCCCTCTGATAGTTCTTGTAGTCTATGGAAGCGTCGCCCGCGTTCGTATAGTAGACGCTTTCGGCGCTGGATTTCGCCTTGACTGTGACCACCATCCGTCCCGGCTGGGTCTCCGGCGTGGGAACGTCTCCCAGCGACCACAGGATTTCCCCCGTGAGCAGGTTCTTGGATTCTATGAAGCCCTTGCTCACGGTCACGTCCAGAATGTCAAAATCGTTCACGTTCACCACGTCCCGGATCCTTGCCTCGGTGCCGGCTTTCCGCAGGCTGCCGGCGATGTTCTCCATGTTCGCCTGCAGCTCAGGCCAGGTAATGCTGAAGCTGTACTGATCCGTGTTCGGCACCTCCGCGCCGTTCTCCGTATGGGTGCCGACCAGATCTTCGAGGGCTTTCCGCATATCGGCGGTTATCACGGGCAGGGGGTTTCCGTAGTTTTCTATGGCATCTTGGGTTGTGCCGACGACGTTGAGGGCGTATATCGGGACGCCGACGTCCCGCAGCGCTTTCGCCGCGTTGGCGCCAAAGTGATATTCGACAAACGCAGGATTATCCGGAAACATGGTGGCGCTGTTCCCATAGCGGGTGGCGAGGGTGAAAAAGATCACGGCCGCCGGCCTGGTTTTGTCCGCCCTGGCGTTGAGGATCTTCAGGGCTTCCTGCAGCGGCAGGGTGTATGGGTTGTCGCCGTAGCTGTCTTCATTGCGCAGGCCCGTGCGGATGTCCTCCAAGTTGGAGGTCAGCCCGGATTTGACCCGCACCCGGGAACCGCCGTCGGCTATGGTCTGGCCGTAGGTGACCAGCGCCACCCGGTTCCCGGAGGATTCGTTCAGGAAGGTCCTGGCGAACTCCTTGGTGGCCTGCGCCTCGTAGGCGATGGGCGAAAAGGTCTGGAACAAGGGGTTGGTGAAGCGCCTCATGTAGCCGATTTCCGTCCGCGCGGGGGCTACATGGTATCCGTCTATCAGCGGGCATAACATCCGGTTGCCGTACCATCTGTTTATCATGGTAGAAACGCCCATATCTGCGTCGCAGTAGGGGCAGAACGCACGCTGGTCCCACATAAAATGATTGTTGCTGGTGCCGTAGTTCCCCGCGTATCCGAGCTGGCTGTCCCCGAAGCCGCTGGTGTCCACCGCGACCACCACGTCCATGCCGAGGCTGCCGCCGATGGCGACGGGCGCGCCCCAGGCGTCGATCACGATCTCCGCCTCATCCGCAGACGTCCATTCGGCGCTCTTCGTCATGCGCACGTAGCCCTCGTTGGGATATTCCGGGTAGGTCTCGCTGCCGACGGGATCCGGGACCGCGATTTTCGCCATCTCGGAAATGTCATACTGGGGCCAGTCGAATAAATTGAAGCTGAGTTGCTCGATGGCTGCCATGGTCGGTATTTCTTCTGTAAGGTCGGGTAGGTCAGGGTCTGTAAGGGCGGGTAGGTCAGGGTCGGTTGGGTCGTTGGTTGGGTCGGTTGGGGCGTTGGGGTCGTTGGAATCGGTGCCGTTGGCGCCGTTGGGGTCGTTGGTTGGGTCGTTGGGGGCGTTGGGGTCGTTGGTTGGGGCGTTGGAATCGGCACCGTTGGGGTCGTTGGCGTTGCCGGAGCCGCCCTGGGCGGGGTCGCCCTGGGCATCCTGCGCGCCTTCGCCGTCCGGGTCTCCTGTAAGCACATTGTTTGCACCGTCCGCGTTGGTGCCATTGGGGTCATTGGCGCTGGAGCCGCCGGCCGTTTCCGCCGACGCATCCGCGCTTTCGCCGGCCTGGCTTCCTGTAGGCACATTGTACGTACCGTCCGCATCATCGTCCAACGTGTTCACGCTTACGCCGCCCTGGGATCCTGTAAGCACATTGTTTGCACCGTTGGCATCCCCCTGTAAACTTTCGCCCGGCGCCGTGTTCGCGTCGTCCGCGAAAGCCGTCCATACCGAGCTTGCCGGAGAAAGACTCGCGCATACCATGGCGACCGTCAGCAAAAACGCCGTCGCCCGCCTCTTGGCCTGCCTCGGATCTATCTGCAATACCGCCCTGTTCATCATATCTGGCACCTCCCTAAAAACCTTTCTTTCCTACTCTCTATTGAAAAGGCAGTACGTTGGTTCCCTTCTATATAGGATAGGATACATTTTTAAAAAATACACACTTTTTATGCAGATTCATGTGCTATTTCTACTTATGTACCCTTTTTACTCAATTTCTACGCATTTCCATGTAAAATTTTTTTTGCTTATGCGTATTGGTTCTTATCTATATGCCCGGAGTCTATCCGTATGTTCCGGTTCACCCTGCTCATGTTCCCCGCCGCGTCCGTGGCCTCCACCGTTAAGGTGTACGCCCCGTCCGACGCCCCCCGCAGCCAAACCATCAAAGACTCCGTAGGCTTCCCGCTCCCTGAGATCAGCTCCGCCCCGCTGCTTTCCCGCGTCACCCGCCAGCGGATGTTCACCGGCAGCGCGTCCTCCGTCACGACGTCCACTTGCTTCGGGTTCACATGCCCGCATGCGCAGTCGTCGCTTTGCAGCTCTATTGTGCAGAGGGGGTTTTTTACGTCCGTCAGCTGGAACGAAAGGCCGTATTCCGCCTCACCGGCGCGGACCGTGAAGTCGATGAAGCCGGAAGCGGACGCGCCCGCAGGGGCAAAACCCTCCGGCGGGACCATTTCCGCCCGCCAGACGCCTTCGCGGAGTTCCCCTATGAAGTCAAAGGCCCCGCTGCCGTCCGTCTCCGCCGTGTAAGTTTCCCCGCCGGCGTCCCGGTACATCCGGATGCGCGTCCCCGGCGCGTGGAGCGCCGCCCCTTGCAGCGGTTTGTTTTGGCGGTCCACCATGGCGACGCTCCCCGCCACGTGCGCACGGACACTGTATCCGTCGCCGACGCCCGGCGACGCGGTTTCCGCCGGCGCTTCCGCCGCGGTTTCGGCGGCTTGCGAATTTTCCGCCGTTTCCGGATCCGGCAAAACAACGTCCGCCGGAAGGGACGCGGACGCGTCGCCCTCCTCTTGGATCTCCGCCGTCACGACGGAAATGGGCCGGAGATGTCCCGCGTCCACATCCGGCGGCTGCGCGGAAAACGGCGTCGCCACGACCACCGCCGCCGCCACCGCGCCGCCCGCCAGAACCGCCCCGGCGGCGACTTTCAGGCTCACCGTATGAAAGACCGCCGCGCCTGAAAGCGACAGTGTTTTGACGCCCGCCGCCGCCATGCAGTGCTTTACCGCCGCAGCCGGGATCATGGCCTGCATTTCATTCTCGAACACGCCCGCCAGGACGCCCATGGACACCATGGCGGAGGTGGCGGATTCCGGATCCCGCTTCATGATCATCGCCCGCAGTTTTTCGCGGGCGCGTTTCAGCTGTGTGCTGATGGTCCGTTCGGAAACTTGCATCATGGCAGCGATTTCCGCGGTATTCATGTCCTCAAAATAATATAAGCGCAGGCAGGTCTGCATCCTGTCCGGCAATTCGTCGATCATGTTGAGCAGTTCACGCTGTTTCTCATGGTTCTCAACATACATCTCCGGCAGCATTTCAATGCTCGTTTCAGTCATGATGTCCGCGTAGCTGTCAAGCTCATTGTAATTTGTGTTGTCCGTATTCATGTATTTACGTTTCATGCTGCTGCATGTGGACGCAATCACTTTCCGCATCCAGGAAACATAGGTTTCCGGGGTTTTCAGGGACGTGATGTTCTTATGCAGCTTGATGAAAACCTCCTGCGAAGCGTCTTCGCCGCTGTGATAATCGCCCATCAGTTTCACGCAAAGGTAGAGGATCTTCTTCCCGTCGCGCTCGCAGAGTTCGCGGAAAGCTTTCTGGCTGCCCTTCATGGCCTTTGTGATGAGGCTGTTGGCGTCTTGATAATCCATTTTTTCGCTCCGATTCAGTATTTTCATACTGTCTCAATAAATAAGACTCCGATAATCGTTAAAAACACTACAACTTTTTCGATATTTTTGCTTTAAATATCTATTATTTTGCGCAATTCTATAAATAAGCACATTTTCGGTTGATTATTTGCCATTATTTCAATTTTCGGTTGCGCGCGCCCATAATCTGCAGGTCATGCAGGTTTACGCGTTCCGCAGATGTTCGTATATTTTTTGTCTGCCCGGTTCTGCGGACGGTCTTTTGCGGAGGCAGGTCGAATATGATAAAAAGTACAAATAAATTGCAATAAATTACAAAAATTATGCCATCAGATGATTTTTTACAGCTACATCGTATCACGCTTATATTGTCTGTCGCAAGTATTTTATTAATCAACATTTTGCGCTTAAAAAACATGTTTTTTTAAGTATTTTCGCAAGTCAATTGCATAATTGCCCCATTTTTCCAAATTTACACTTATTTTTGTACTATATTTTCTAATTTTCGCCCCCATTTTTCGTAAATAATTTTTCGCCCCATCCTTTGTCATTGCGGGGAGCGAAGCGCCCGCCCTTTGTCGTTGCGAGGAGCGAAGCGCCCGCCCTTTGTCGTTGCGAGGAGCGAAGCGACGAAGCAATCCACATGCCGCTCTGGGTTGCTTCGCTTCGCTCGCAATGACGGAGGGAGTGCGCCCGCCCTTTGTCGTTGCGAGGAGCGAAGCGACGAAGCAATCCACACATGCCGCTCTGGGTTGCTTCGCTTCGCTCGCAATGACGGAGGGTTCGAAAATTTTGTAAAGCTGCGTATTGACATTTGCCTCTTATGTATTTACAATAAAAGTAAATACATACGCGTCAATCCCACTCTGCAACACATTGTGAAAAGGAGACACACTATGGCGAACGTGAACATCCGCATCCACGAAGATTTGAAAGCCCAAGCAGAACGTGTTTTTTCGGAGATCGGCCTCAACACCTCCGCAGCCACCATTATTTTTTTCAAGCAGGTCGTGCGTTGCGGCGGCCTCCCCTTTGACCTGCGCCTGCCGGAGATGGCGCTTCCGGAGGATGAAATCGGCCAGGCCAAAAAAACAAAACCCGTAAAAGAACCCTCGGCGCCCGCCCCCGCCAAGACCCCCGCTAAGGCTCCCGCCGCGAAGACAGCTGCTGACAAACCCATTGCCGACAAACCTGCTGCCAAGGCGCCCGCCAAAACCCCGACCGCCGCTGCCAAAGCCCCTGCGGCTGCCGCTGCTAAGGCTCCCGCTGCCAAACCGCCCGCCAAAACTGCTCCTGCCGCCGCTAAAGCCCCGACCGCCGCTGCCAAAGCCCCTGCGGCAGCCGCGCCCAAAGCGCCTGCAAGCCCCTCTGGCGGCATGCCCGCCCTGAAGAACATAAGCGAACTGATGGCGGAGCTGCAGGAAATCACGAAGTAGCCCGGTTTCAGCCGGCTTCAGCCGGATAAGAGTTCACCGTTTCGAACACGCCCGCCGGAACGTCCGCGGGCGCCGTGGCGAAGGCGGCGGATTCCGGATCCCGCTTCATGATCATCGCCCGCAGTTTTTCGCGGGCGCGTTTCAGCTGCGTGCTGATGGTCCGTTCGGAAACCTGCATCATGGCCGCGATTTCCGAAGTGTTCATGCCCTCAAAATAATATAAGCGCAGGCAGGTCTGCATCCTGTCCGGCAATTCGTCGATCATGCTGAGCAGTTCACGCTGTTTCTCATGGGTTGTCACATACATCTCCGGCAATAGCTCCTTGTTCGTTTCAGCCATGATGTCCGCGTAGCTGTCGATATCCGTATAGTTTATGTTGTCTGTACTCATGTTTTTACGTTTCATGCTGCTGCATGTGGACGCAATCACCTTCCGCAGCCAGGAAGCATAGGTTTCCGGTGTTTTCAGGGACGTGATGTTATTATGCAGCTTGATGAAAACCTCCTGCGAAGCGTCTTCGCCGCTGTGATAATCGCCCATCAGCTTCACGCAAAGGTAGAGTATCTTCTTTCCGTCGCGCTCGCAAAGTTCGCGGAAAGCCATCTGGTTGCCCTTCATGGCTTTTGTGATGAGGCTGTTGGCGTCTTGGTAATCCATTTTTTCGCTCCGATTCAGTATTTTTCATATCGTCTCAATAAATAAGGCTTCGATAATCGTTAAAAACACCAAAAATGTGCGATAACGTACAAAAATTACATCATTAAGTGATTTTATAATCCTATCGTATCACTTCAATACTATCTATTACAAGTATTTTATTAATCAATATTTTGTACCTTAAAAACGTGTTTCTTTAAATATTTTCGAAACTCAATTGCATATTTGTCGTATTTTTTCAAATATACGTTTATTTTTGCACTATAATTTTCGATTATCTCCCCCTGTTTTCTTTTCTTTTTACGAAAATTTTTTCGCTCCGTCCGTCATTGCGGGGCGGGGCAACGGAGCAATCTGCAGGGGTCTGGATTGCTTCGCTTCGCTCGCAATGACGGAGGCTTCGCCCGCAATGACGGAGGCTTCGCTCGCAATGACGGAGGTTACCTGGACTGGCCGTCTATGTTCCATTCCGACCAGATTTCGCTTCCTTCTTCGTCCCTGGTGAACTCGTGGGTGGCGGAGGCTTCCATGATCCCGCCGTATGCCCAGTGGGTCTTTGCCAGATCCGTGTACTGCGGAACGTCATCGGGGATGTTCACCGGATTGTTGTCCCTGCCCAGCATGTTGTTGACCACCGTGACGATTTCAGCCCTGGTGAGGTTGTTGTCCGGCCTGAACGTCCCGTCCGGATATCCGATGACCCAGCCCTTTAGCGCTGCGCTTTCAATGTAGTTCTTCGCCCAGTGGCCTGCCGCCACGTCCGTGAAGGCATTGGCGTCCGCATCCGCTTCAAGGTAGTCGAAGCGAGCCGACAGTGCCGCGAACTCCGCGCGCGTGATCTGCGCGTCCGGCCTGAACGTCCCGTCCGGGTAGCCCAGGATGATGCCGGTGCTGGCCAAGTACGCGACCGCCTGTGTGAACCACCTGCCTGCCGACACGTCGCTGAAGCGGGCTGTCAGCGGGCTGTACTTGCCCTCGTCCGCCAGCAGGCGGAAGAAGATGGTCGCCGCCTCGGCGCGGGTGAGCTCGTCGTCCGGGCGCACTTTGTTCTCGTAGCCCTGGATGTACCAGATGTGATCCGGGGTGAAATCGGACAGCGGAAGCTCTTCTTCCAGGATGGTCTTGGTGACGGGCTTTCCGCTTCCGCCTCCGGTACTTCCGCCCCACTGCGCCGTCAGCGTGACGTCCGCCGTGACCGTGAAGCTTCCGCCCGGAAGCACCGTGCTGCCGTTGTCACGGAGCCAGTTTACGAAGTTGTAGCCCGCGCGGACCGGCGTGGCTGTCGGCACCGTGTAGGTGCTGCCTTCCGACGCCGTGGTGTCCTGCGGCATGCCCGTCACGCCCGCCACGTTCTCGCCTGCGCTGTAATGGATGCTGTATTGCGTCTTTGCCGGGAGCAGGGCGTTCAGTACCAGCACCGCGATGCCAGGCCCGTCCGTCAGTTCCACGTCCAGCGTATATCCGCCGTCGCTTCCGGTCGCGTCGTAGAGCCTTCTGATGGCCGCCAGCGCGTAGCGTTCGCCCGGCGTCTGCTCACTGATCCTGTAGCTGCCTTCGCCCGGCGTGAACACGACTTTCCCGCCCTGTGCCACGGTCTTTGATTCGTCGTATTCCACCTCTGCCAGCGTGGAGAACGTGCCTCCGCCCTGGGACGCGCCGCCTGCGGTTCCGCCCGCCGTGGCCGAAGCGCCTGTTTCATCTGCCGTGTCCGCTTCCGCCCCGGCTGTTTCTTCCGTCGCGTCCGCGTCCGTCTCGCCTGTCGCTTCCGTCGCTTCCGGCTCGGTTTCACCCGCCGCCGCTGCCGTGCCTTCGTCCTCTGCTTCTCCCGCGGCGCCCGACATTCCTATCGCGCTTCCGCTCACCGTGCCTTCCTGCTCCGGTTCCGCAGGCACGAATTCCACGGGGACATTCCCGGCGGGCGCGCCCTCGTCTTCTATGACGGAGCCGAAGCCTTGCACCGTCTGCAAGCCGTTCACGTTTATCGTGAAGATGTTGTTCGGATCCGCGCCCAGCAGCACGCCGTTCGAGAACACGTACTTCGTGGCGATGATGCTGCCTGCATCAATCGGGTCTCCGCCGGTGAGGCGGTTGATGAACGTGACGTTCTCCTCGGATTCGGTCAGGTTCAGCTGTATGCCGTTTTCAAAAGCCTTGTCCTTGTTCAGCAGGGTCACGAAAGCGTATCCTGCCGCGTCTTCCTCTGTCACCGTGTAATAACCCTTGTCAAGGACTAACTCTTTCCTCTCGCCCGTTTTCAGGTCGATTACGGCGTCGTAGCCCGTGCCCGTGATCCGCACCCGGAACGTGTCCTGCCTGTCTTCCCTGAGATCGCCCTTGTTGTCAAAGACCTTCTTGTAGAGGCCGAGCGTCGTCATGGTGTCGTCGCCCTCCCTCAGATAGATGACTTTCAGCACGTTCTGCGCCGCGTCCGCGGTGACCGTCTGCTGCCCTTCCAGCTCATAATCGCTGGACCAGCCCGCCGGCCTGTTCGCCACTGCGTCAAAGGGGATGGGGCGCGTGATCACGCCGGCTCCCGTCACTGTATGGAACGGATCTGTTGCGCCGTTCTTGTAGTATTCCACCGTGTAGCCGAAGAGCTGGCTCTCGTCTATCTCGTAGAGGAAGAGCAATTTGTCTACTGCGGGGTTGCCTGCGACGGTGATCTGCTTCGTGTCCGTCTCGCCCGCCGTCAGCTTGTAGCCGGGGATGAAAGGCGCCGCTTCTTCGTAGGTGCCGCCGATGACGACATCGATGCCGTTTTCGTCTTTGACCACGGTCTTGGCGGGCAGCATGTCGTTCCCTGTGGCGCTCCCCTCCTTGTATTCCACCGTGTAATGGGCGCCGATCTCGTTGGTATAGATCACGTTCAGGATGTTGGCCGACGCGTCCGTGCTGACGGTCGTCCGTCCTTCGATGCGGTGATCCGTCCCGTAGTTTGCCGGGCGGTTCGCCGCCACGTCATAGGGGATGTCGCTGAACAGGATTCCCGCGCCCGACACCGTGAGGAACGGCTGTCCCGCCGTGTCCTCTATGTAGTAGTTGACCGTGTAGCCGAAGGTCTGGGACGGGTCAACCGAGTAGATGAACGTAAGCTGCTGGCCCGGGTCGCCGTTCACGGTGATGGTCTTGGTGGCCGCGTCCGGCATGTATCCCAGTATGGTCAGCGCGGTTTCCGTGTAGGTCACGCCGAAGGTCCTGCCCGTCACGGGCTTGGGCGGCTCAAGGTCCGTGCCGGCCGCGTCCCGGTAATAGACGGTGTAGCTGAGGTCGTTCCGTTTTGTCGTGTAGACCACCGCCAGCACGTTCTTGCTTTCGTCCGTCGTCACGACGGCCTGGCCGTTCACGGCGACGGCGCCCGTGTAGCCCGCCGGCTGGTTCGCCGCCGCGTCATAGGGCACGGGGCTGTTCACCGGAAGCCTGCCCGTCTCCGTATGGAACGGCGCGCCTGCGTCGTTGTCCGTGTAGTAGTTCACCGTGTAGGCGAAGGTCACGGAGGGGTCGGGCCCGTAGTTGAAGATGATCTCGTTCGTCCCGGTGGTGACGGTCACGCTCTTGCTGGCCGCGTCCGGCAGGTAGCCGTATATGGCCGGCGCGCTTTCCGGGTAGGTCTCGCCGAAGGTGCGGTTCAGCACGGTCTTGGACAGGAGCAGGGTCTCGCCGTTCGGGCCCTTGTAGTAGACCGTGTAGCTGAGATCCGAGCGCTTCGTCGTGTAGACCACGTCCAGCACGTTGTCCGCTTCCACCGTCGTCACCGTCAGGGCGCCCTGCAGGCTCACGGCGGCGGTGTAGCCGTCCGGCTTGTTGGCGTCCGCGTCGTATTCGATGACGCTGTTCGCCGG
>JAITOE010000234.1 GCA_031290135.1 Eubacteriales Family XIII. Incertae Sedis bacterium | reverse complement strand
TCTTTCCAGAAAGCGTCCGCTGTTTTTGCCGGGGTCTTTGTCGCCAGTATGAATTCGCCGCGTCTGTGCGCCATGGCGGCGCCGATCTTCTCTTCGCTGTCCGTGTAGGATCTGGCCGTGTCGAAGAAGTTTATGCCTGCGTCAAGCGCTTTTTGAAGGATGCGCGTGGCGTCTTCCGTGTTCGCCTGCTGGAGGGACAGGCCGCTGAAACCGTCCCCGTTTGCCATCAGGCCGGTACGGCCTAATTTGATTTGCATCGCTCAACCTGCTTTCTGAAATCCTGCTTCCGGATTATTTCGAAGCTCCTGTTTTTTACGCTATAGCCATTATAGCAAATCACAGCCTGGTTTTCCATTTATTTTTCCGTTTTTCAGATTTTTCTTGCAATTTTGTGGTCTGTCAAAATTGACGTCTGCCGAACCCGTAACCTTGTAATAGCCGCTAAGATGTGCTATTATGAAGATGACATGGAGGAAAGCCGTGATTGAAAATTTAGAGGTGCTGCTCAGCGAAGGTGAAACATACACCGTTGAATTCAAGAAAAACCCGGATAAAACATTACCTGCGGAGGCATGCGCTTTTGCAAACGCATCCGGCGGAAGGATTTTTATTGGGATTGCGGACAATAACAAGCTGGTTGGAACCGACATCAGCAACAAAGCGCGGGCGCGGGTACGTGACACGATTGGGAAACTTGAACCGGAATTGGACTATACGATAACCATTGACAAGGATTGCCAGGTTTACATTGTCGATATCCCGGAAGGGAAGGAAAAGCCGTACTCCTGTCCGGATGGGATTTTTATGCGCATGGGTGACGGCAAACAAAAATTAAGCCGTGATCAGATACTGGAATTTATAAAGCGGGAGGGCAATGTCCGCTATGATGAAATCGTTCGCGAAGACTTGCCTATTGCAGACAGGTTTGACGAAGAGGCATATAAACGCTTCCTTTCGGCGGCAAAAATCAGCGATGTGCTTGAACGTGACGCAGTTCTCAAAAATTTGAGCTGTGCCATGGAAGTCAATAGGAAGACTGTGTTCACAAATGCGGGCGCCCTGTTTTTCAGACAAAACCGCGAAGATATAAAGTTCCAGCATGCCGCAGTCATCTGTGTGCTGTATAAGGGACTGCGAAAAATCACGATCCTTGATGAACAGGAATACAATGCCGATATCGTAAGCAACATAGACAACGCGCTTGCGTTCCTGAAACGAAATTTGCGCACGCGTTTTGAAATTTCCGCCGGTCCCCGCCGAGAGATACCGGAACTTCCGGACGTTGCTCTCAAAGAAGCGATCACGAACGCCGCGACGCACCGCGACTACTTTGAAAAAGGGGCAAGCACGATGGTTGAGATTTTCGATGATCGTGTCGATATTACAAATCCGGGCGGTGCACCGAGCGGCATCACGAGGAAGAATTTCGGGACAATCAGCATCACGCGCAACCCCATTATCGCCACCTTGATGAACCGAATCGACTACATAGAAAAAGTTGGCACCGGCATCGGACGGATGTGCGAGGCTACGGCAGAAGCGGGTGTCGCAGTTCCGGTTTTTGAAATAGAAGATTTTTTCAGAGTCACTTTTGCGAGACCGGAATTTGCAGTCAACGGTGTCAATGCTGAGCCGATAAAAGCCGATAAATGGACTATGCGGGTCTTTGAAGAGCCGATAAAAGCCGATAAATGGACTGTGGGGATCTCCGAAAAGCCGATAAAAGCCGATAAAAAGCCGATAAGTAACGAGGAAAGGATACTTGCGCTCCTGAAAGAAAGAACTGATATAAGCAATATGGATGTCCGCGAGTTGCTTGGGCTTGCGGATTCAACGGTCAAGCGCTTGCTTGCCGGCATGGTAAACGGCGGGCTGATAGAAGCCGTCGGTGCGAATAAAGGTAGGCGATATCGCTGTAAGGGCTGAAAACTGCCGCCTGTCATTTCCGCAAAAGCGCCCGCACGTCCGCGAAGATTTTATCCGCCAGCGGTTCGTATTCCGCCAGCAGGCGATCCGCCCGCGCGTTGATTTCCCTTGCGCAGGCTTGGTCCCGCATGGCGGCCGTGTTGATGAAGACGCTCAGGCTTGCGCCGGACAGGGCCGCTTTGCAAAAAACCGCGCCGGCGCCCGCGTCGCTTATGGCGAGCCGGCTGCCCTTTTCCGCAAAAACCTGATGCAGCTTTATGGCCTTGCAGCAGGCTTCCATGATGTCCAACGGCGCGGCACAGGCGGTTCTGAGCGCGTCTTCCATGGCTTTTGCCTTTTCGGCGCGGGTTTCGTCCGTGTCCGAGGGCAGGCCGTAGGCGCGGGACAGCGGCGCAAAAGCGTCCGCGTCGCGCTGCACCAGAGCGAGCAGTTCACGCCGGAGCTCTTCGGCTTCGCGCGCGAGGCGCAGCATCTCATCCTCCGCGTCCGCGTATTTTTTCTTGCCGACGGTAAGGGCGGCCACCATGCTGCCCAGCGCGGTTCCCACGGCGGCGACAAGCGCCGCCGCCCCGCCGCCGCCCGGCGCCGGCGCCTTGCTGCCCAGAACATTGACAAATTCTTCACAAGACATTTCCGTCAATGACATCCTGTCCTCCCTCTTTTCGCCGCAATCCCGCATGACGCCCGTCCTGCGGCTGCATGCTCCGTT
Source organism: Eubacteriales Family XIII. Incertae Sedis bacterium (assembly GCA_031290135.1). GTDB lineage: Bacteria > Bacillota > Clostridia > Peptostreptococcales > Anaerovoracaceae > JAITOE01. The sequence continues at coordinate 3,284 of JAITOE010000234.1, read as the reverse complement.
CGCAATGACTTTTTCGTCCGTTCAACCGGCGGAAAACACGGTCTTTCCCTTAAATACGGTCATCTGCACTTTCACGTCCCGCAGGGATTCGGGATCGCAGGTGAAGATGTTTTCCGTGAGCACCGCGAAATCCGCGGATTTTCCCGCCGCAATGCTGCCGGTGACGCCGCCCAGCGCGTAAGTCCATGCGCCGTTGTACGTGAACGCCTTCAGCATGTCCTTCACGGACGCCCGCTCCTGCGGCCAGAGCGGCTCGTAGTATTTCGCGTCCTGTGTGTCCTGTATGCTCCCGTAGGACAGCGCAAGGCCCGCCGACTGCGGCACCTTGCGCGTTACGCCGACCTGGATGCCCTCCAGGGGGTTGGGCGGGTCTGTGACCGGATAGTCGCTGCCGGCGTTCGCGACGGCGCCCGCGTCCAGAAAGCTTTGGACGGGATATTCCGCTTCGGCGCGTTCCCTGCCGAGGTAGGGGAGCTGGATGTTGTAATAGTAATCGTCCTTGAACATCCAGTAAGGGTTGAGCGACGCGATGACGCCGTATTCCGCAAAGCGCCGTATATCCTCCGGCGCCACGAGCTGGACATGCGCGATCGCGTGCTTTATCCCCGTCGCGCCGTTTTGTTCCCGCGCGTAGGCGACCGCGTCCAGCGCCATGCGCACCGCGCCGTCCCCGATGGCGTGGAAATGCAGGCGGAAACCGAGCCGTTCCGCTTCCGCGCAGACATTGTTCAGCACATTCTTGTCCCAAAGGGGCGCCGCGTTATACGCCGCGCCGCCGGGTTCCGCTTCATAGGCTTCGCGCAGAACGGCGGTTTTTCCTTCCACCACGCCGTCGATGAAAATCTTGATGTCGTTCATCTGAAAAACGTCGGACTGCGCGAGGCGGTTCCGCTCCTGCGCGCACGCGCGGATCTGCTCCGCTCCCCGCTGCGGGTCGGCATAAAAAGCCGCCCTGACCCGCAAGGCAAGCCTGTTTTCCGCAGCGAGCGCGAGGTAAGCCGCCAGCTCATTGCTATGGGGTTTTACAAGCGCGTCGAAAAATCCGGTAATGCCGTAAGGCAGGGCCTTATTCTCCTGAAACCAGAGGATCGCTTCTTTGCATTGTTCAAGCGTATAAGCGGGCAGCGCGTCCTTCACGGCATAAAACGCCGGCCCGTCCACGATCAGGCCGGCAGGATTCCCTTCCGCGTCCCGCGAGACAAGCCCCGTGTCCGGATCCGGGCTTTCTTTTGTAATCCCGGCGCGCGCCAGCATTTCGGAGTTCACCCAGAGGGAATGGCCGTCCTCGGACGCCAGGCAGATGGGGATGTCCGCCCGGATTGCGTCCAAGGCATGCTTCGACGGTTCTTCCGGCGCAAAGGCCGCGTTGAGCCAGCCGATGCCCGTGATCGCCTCCGCCTTGGGGTGTTCCGCCGCGTAGCTTTTCACGATCCGCAGGTAATCGTCCGGCGAGGAAGCGCCGGTGAGCTTTGCCGCATACAGCGCGTCCGTCGCCATGGACGGGTGGCAGTGCGCGTCGAAGAAGCTGGGAACGACATAGTTCCCGTTTAAATCGACGATTTCCGTGTCCGGTCCGGTCAGCTTTGCCAGCCCTTCCTGCGGGCCGATGCCGAGAATGAGCCCGTCCTTGACGGCGAGGGAAGCCGCCTGAAAGGGGTCTCCCCTGTCGCTTAGATAAATATTACCATTTATGTAAATAGTATCCATTTCGCCCTCTCCTTCTCTACCGATAAATCCCTACCCGTATATCTTGTCTTCGCAGGTTTTGTAGCAGCACTCCGTCGGCGTGATGCCAAGTTCCTTGGCTTTTGTCAGGTTGTTCCAGGTGTTCAGGGGCATGGTTTCTTCTATTTTTTTGTTCAGGGTTTCCGGCGTCCCGTCATACAGATATTCCTCCGCCCCGCAAATGACACCCGCCGTGTTATGCCACCACTCCGCCTGGAAGAGGATATCTTTCGCTGCCAGCAGCTTCGCCAGCCGGATTTCTTCTTCCTGGCTGCTTGCGCGGAGCTGGTTGTTGGCGGAACCCCAGATGTATTTCGCCTTGATGCGGGGAATGATTTCTTCGTGGATGATGCCGCCCGTGGCGCAGGGGCAGAGGATGTCCACGTCCGCCGTTAGGAATTCCCCGGCATCGATGGCCGTGACGTCCTTGCCGCTATGCCGCGCGATGAAATCCACTGCGGTTTTCTTGTTGATGTCCGTCACGTAAAGCTTCACGTTTTCCGACAGAAGATGTTCCCCCATATGCCAGCCCACGGCGCCGAGCCCTGCCAGCGCCACCGTTTTTCCCGCCAGACTGTCCGTGCCTTCCCGGAATTTCACGGCCTGTTTCATGGTCAGGTATATGCCATACGCCGTGGGTTTCCCCGTTTCGCCGGTTTTGGCGCCGGGGCCGCCGGTGAACTGCATGCTGTAACCCTCGCGGATCATGACGTCGGACATCTCCGTGGGGAAATTCATGTCGGGTCCCGTCATGTCGCGGCAGCTGTCGAGCGCAAAGGCGAGGAACCCCATGATTTCCAGGTTTTCGACGTCCAGCGCTTCCATGGTCACCGTGGCCTTGCAGCCGCCGAATGCCAGATTGCCCGCGACATTTTTGAAGCTCATGCCGCGCCCCAGGTTCAGGCCGTCGATGATCACGTCCCGCTCCTCTTCTTCCGGGAAGTGCCTGCGGATCCCGCCCGCCATGATGGAATGGCTCTTGTTGAGGAGACCCAGCTTGCGGCTGTGTTCGTGCATCATGAACTTGACATCGAATTTGTCGTAATAATAGCAGTCTATGCCGAAATGCTTCCCGGCGCGCACGAGATCCTGCACCTCGGAGAAATAGTCCGAAAGGCCGTATTCCCTGAAAATGGCAAGCACTTCGGCCGTGTTGCGGTAGACGGCGCTGTCGGTGAAGATCCCGTCCACGCAGAACGTCTTGTTATATTTGGAAAAATCCAGGTCCGGATCCCATTCCTTCGCGGCGAAAAAACGGAATTTATCGCTGCGGAAATCGTAGCGGATCTTCAGCGTGGTCAGGCCTTCCGCTTTCAGCGGCGCAAACAAACTGTTCGACATGGTTCTTTTCCTCCTTGTTGTTATGAATCTTAGGTATATAGGATCGCCGCCGGGGGGCGGGCATAACCCGCCGGTCGGGTCGCTGACGCTTGTGCGGGAGCTCCATTCGCTGCGCTCACTCCGCTGGAATACGGCAGCAAAGCTGCCGCATAAGGTTCGCTTAGCTATTTCATGCCTGCGGCAGGAAATAGAGCGAGACCATTATGCCCGCAATCCCG
>JAITOE010000194.1 GCA_031290135.1 Eubacteriales Family XIII. Incertae Sedis bacterium | reverse complement strand
GCGGCCGCCGAAAGGGAGCGACGCCAGCGGCCTGCCCTCCGTAAGCGCCCCCAGCCTGTCGCTGTTGTAGTTTGCGCAGATGAGTCCCATGACTTCATCCATGTTCATATTACCTCCTTATCCCGTCCCCGGAGGATCCCGTCGGATAAAAAACCGCCGGGCGTCCCGCCGGAACCGTTCCTTACCCCGCGTAGTTCACGTTTTCCCCTTCTGCGATGCGCGTGCCTTCGGCCAGCGTCATGTTGTCCGCCACGACCGTGATCCCCTGTTGCTGCGGCACGCCGTCTTTCGCGGGCGCGCCGACAAAGCTATCCTTGCCTATGACCGTGTTTTCGCCGACGATGACCTTCTGCAGCGTGCAGTCCCGCTCGATCCGTGTTCCCGGAAGAAGGATCGAGTTGATGACCGAGCTGCCTTCCTCAACCCTGACGTTCGGGCTCAGGATGGAATTGACCACAGCGCCCCTAACGCTGCAGCCGTTGCAAATCAGGCTGTTTTCCACCCGTGCCTCCGGCCAGATGTACTGCGGCGGATATATATTGCTGTTCGACAGGATGCGGACCGTCCGGTCGAAGATGTTGAACGGCGGTTCTTCCTGCAGCAATTCCATGTTGGCGCTGTAATAGCTTTCTATGGTACCCACGTCTTTCCAGTATCCCTGAAACTTGTACGCGTAAAGGGATTTCCCCTGTGCGAGGAGCCGGGGGATGATGTCGTGGCCGAAATCCTTGGAAGAGCCGGGATCCGCGTCGTCCTCGGTCAGGGCGGATTCCAGCAGCTTCGCGTTAAATATGTAGATCCCCATGGATGCCAGGTTGCTGTCCGGCTTCTCGGGTTTTTCCGAGAACTGCGTAATGCGCCCGTCCTCCGCCGTGGTCAGGATGCCGAAACGGCTGGCTTCCTCCCAAGGCACCTCCATGACGGAAATCGTGATGTCCGCCTTGTTTTCCGTGTGGAACTGCAGCATCTTGTCGTAGCTCATCTTATAGATGTGGTCGCCCGACAAAATCAGCACATGCTCCGGGTCGTAGCTGAAAATGAAATCCAGGTTCTGGAAAATCGCGTTGCCCGTCCCGGTATACCATTCCCCGCCGCCCTGCCGCAGATACGGCGGCAGGATGTGTACGCCGCCCCCGGTTTCGTTCAGGTCCCACGCCGCCCCGGTGCCGATGTAGGAATTCAGCAGCAGGGGACGGTACTGCGTCAAAACGCCCACCGTGTCGATGCCTGAATTGATGCAGTTGCTCAAACTGAAATCGATGATCTTGTACTTGCCGCCGAACGAAACCGCCGGTTTCGCGACGAACTGTGTCAGGGCCCCCAGCCGGCTGCCCTGTCCGCCCGCCAGAAGCATGGCGACGCATTCTTTTTTACTCACATAAATCCCCTCCCCGTGGCGCGCTCCCAGGCGCGCGCCGTGCAATCCTACTGGTTCCAGATGTCGCTCTCGTACCTGCGTATGGTCTCGTCGCTGCTGAAAGGCCAGGAATGTGCGATGTTGTGCAGCGATATCCGTTGCCACGTCTCCGGATCTAAGTACCAGCCCTGCAGCTTGGAAAAGGCGGCCATGTAGGACGAAAAATCTTTCAGCACGAAATATTCATCGTTGTCCCGCAGCAAACCGTCGTAAATATCCCGGAATTCGTGGCCGACGTCCGGGAAAAAGCCGTCTATCAGCTGATCTACAAGGCGTTTCAGCCGGTGGTCGCTATGATATTCGTCCCAGGAAAGGTAACCGCCCTTCCTGTAAAAGCTCTGTACCTGTTCCACCTTGAGACCGAAAAGCCCCATGTTTTCTTCGCCCACGGCATCGTGGATCTCCACGTTTGCCCCGTCCAGCGTGCCCAGCGTGATGGCGCCGTTCATCATCTGCTTCATGTTGCCCGTGCCGGAAGCCTCTTTGCCCGCGATGGAAATCTGCTCGCTGATGTCCGCCGCCGGATAGATGATTTCGCCGATGGTGACGTTGAAATTTTCAAGGAACACCACTTTCAGCGTATTGCGCACGAGCGGGTCCGCGTTGATCTTGTCCGCCACGGCGCTGATGAGATGGATGACCATCTTCGCGAAGTGGTAGCCCGGCGCCGCCTTGCCGGCAAAGAGGAAGGTGCAGGGCGGTATTTCCAGGTTCGGGTTTTCCCGGACGTTGTTGTATAGCTCCATGATCTTCAGTATGTTCAGCAGCTGCCGCTTGTAGCCGTGGATGCGTTTGACGTGTACGTCAAAAATGGAGCCGGGATCCACCGTGACGCCATTGACGTCCAAGATGTATTTGGCGAGGCGTTCCTTGTTTTGCCGTTTCACCGCGCTTAGGCGCTTCAGGAATTCCGGATCCCGCTTGAAAGGCTCCAATTTTTCCAGTTCGCGCATGTTTTCCTTCCAGCCGTCCCCTGCGGCCTCGCTGATCAGGGCGGACAGGCCGGGGTTCGCGCAGAGCAGGAAACGCCGGTGCGAGACGCCGTTCGTCTCGTTTTTGAATTTATAGGGCGAAATCGCGTAAAAATCGCGAAGCAGGTCCCGTTTGAGGATTTCCGTGTGCAATGCCGCCACGCCGTTTACGGTATGGCTCCCTATCACCGCCAGGTTGACCATCCGCAGCTGCCCGTCCCGCAGGATGGCCGTGTTGTCGATCTGCGTCTGCGTCGCGGAATGGCTTTCCAAGAAAACCCGGTTCCGCCTGTCTATCTCGCAGATGATCATGTAGATGCGGGGCAGCAGCCGGCGGAACATTTCTTCCGGCCAGCGTTCCAGCGCCTCCGGCATGACGGTGTGGTTCGTGAAGGATATCGTGTTGACCGTGATGGCCCATGCCCTGTCCCAGTCCAGCTTTTCTTCGTCCACGAGGATGCGCGTCAGCTCCGCCACGCAGAGCGCGGGGTGCGTATCGTTGATGTGGATGGAGATGTTTTCGTTGAACTCCAGTATGTTGCCGCGTTTTTTCTTGTAACGCGCCACGATGCCGCCTACGCCGGCCGCCACGAGAAAGTATTCCTGCTTCAGCCGCAGTTCTTGTCCCGACTGGTTGCTGTCGTTCGGGTACAGCACGTAGGAGATGGCCTCCGCGTCTGAACGCGTGTGCAGCGCCTTGGCGTAATCCCCCCGGTTGAACGACGCGAAATCGAATTCGTCCCCGGTCTGCTCCGCGCTCCACAGGCGCAGCGTGTTGATCTGGTCGTCCCGATTGTAGCCGATCATGGGAACGTCGTAAGGCACCGCCAGCACTGCGTCGTAGTTTTCGTGCGTGAAGACGAGCTTCCCTTCCTCGCCGCGGGACGCCACCGATCCGTTGAACCGCACGATCACGGATTTTTCAGGCTTGCGGACTTCCCACGGATAGCCGTTGTTCAGCCAGTTGTCCGGCAGTTCCACCTGCTGCCCGTCCACGATCCTCTGGCGGAACAGGCCGAAACGGTAGCGGATGCCGTTGCCGTGGCCGGGAATGCCGAGAAATGCCATGGAGTCCAGAAAGCAGGCTGCCAGGCGTCCAAGGCCGCCGTTTCCGAGCCCCGCGTCCATTTCGACGTCGAATAAATCTTCGAGCGCCACATGGAGCTGCGACAGGCCGTCGTTCACGATGTCGCGGATGCCCAGGTTGATCAGGTAATTGTTCAGCAGCTTCCCGATGAGGAATTCCATCGAAAAATAGTAGATCTGCTTGTCGCCGTCTTTTTTTCCGTAGCGCGTGTTCGTGTAGACCCACTGCCTGCTGATGTGCCTGCGGATCAGATGCACCAGCATCGTGTACTGTTCCAGGGCGTTGCTGTCTTCAAAGGCCTTCCCCAGATGGTCCGCGAACTCCGCGCGGTATTCGCGGATAAATTCTTTTGTGTTGCTAAAAATATCATTCACCCCCCCGGTGCGGGCACGGCGGGCGAAAAGCGGTTTGTCTCCATAGACCCCGGTTTTTCACCTGTGCGCATAATTGTTAAATTTATTATATCACATATTGCATTTTTTGTGTTCCTTTATCGCAATTTTTTTCGATTTTCTTCTGCGTTTTTTATGTCGTTTTTATCTTCTTTTAGGTATGAGACGTTTTTTCAGTTTTTGCTCCAAGCAGCTTTTTTTTGCCGGATCGGGTGCGGTTTCTTCCTTTGCCGTGCCATATCACTTCCAGCATCACTTGAAATTTCAGCGTCTATTTTTCGAACATTGAACATAAACCGCATAATTTCGTGCATACCGCTTGAAACGCACGGCATGTTATGATATGATATTTACAGAACGGCTATTATATGAATTAAACTGCCTTCCGGCTTTGCCGGAGATGGTGGCATCATAAATGGCAAGCATTTATGATAATCAATGTGTCGTTAGAAATGGAGGTGCTTACTATGGCTGCGACAATCAATGTAACAATCCGGCTTGACAAGGAAGTAAAGGAGAGTGCCGAAAGACTGTT
>JAITOE010000144.1 GCA_031290135.1 Eubacteriales Family XIII. Incertae Sedis bacterium | reverse complement strand
ACGACGATAACGAAGGCTTTTACGCGTCCGACGAGCACGGCGCGCTTTTGGACGAACCCCCTGTACTCCTTGATCAGCTCGACGAATCCAACGACGCCTACAACTCCGGCACGGCGAGCACGATCGAGGAATGGCTTGCGCCGAATCAGGCGTACATATCGAAGTTTGAACTGCAAGCGCAAATGGACGGCACACCGGATATTCAGGACGGCGGCGTTGCGAGATGGGACGACGACGACGACCCCGGCAACGACAGCGGCCCGAGCAACGGCGTTGTCCGCAGCTTCGACTCCATTCTGTACACCTTACACTACGTCACAAACCTGCAAAATCAACTGCAGCCCACGTACTTCCGGAATGGTTACTTGTACGTGAAATTTATACTTCCGAACGTCACAAAAACGCGAGCCGACTTTGATTTATCCTCCATGCTCTGGCTGGAGGACGCGATCGTAACCGAGGACGGCGTCGGCGTCACGGTTACGGGATACTACCACATGAGCGCGGAAGCCGGCAGCGCGGCGATCCCCGGCGAGGGAGAGCTCTCCGTGGCGGTCAAGGTGCAGGGCATGGCGCAGGGCGATGAAATTCAGCCTGAGTTTTGGGCGTGGATGGACGGCTACGACGTGACGGAAACGGAGCCTGTGGTGGGGCAAAACGAACCCAAAAAGGTGGAGGCGAATCCCGTGATCGTATCGGCGGGTGTGAAGATGAATATAGAGCTGTGGCGGCGGTCGGACATTTATTGGCGTGAGCCGGGCGGCTTTGATTTTGACACCGTCGCCTCCTCGCCGAATTACGGCGAGGGCACGGTGGACGGCAGAATGTACGCCTATGGTCTTGTCCTGCAAGTGATGAACTCGGATCAGACGCGGAAACTAAAGGGCGTGGAGCTTCCTGTCGGGGACATCACGTTCGATATTAAGCTGAAAGCGGAATTGACGACTACGGACATAACGGGGACGGAAACGAATCAGATCATGCCGCTTTTATGGGAATATTTACCTAACGGCACCCTCTTGGCGGACAAGAGGACAATGAGTTGGAATAGCTCCTCCCAGTGGTACGGCGGTATACCGTGGAACAGCGGCGGTCCAGATGCAAACTCAACTTATTGCGCCAACGGCGGGGGCTGGAGCATGGTTCAGGACGGCGCGGTCATACACGTGACGGTGGACGCCTATGAATTTTTAAGGAACGGCGCGTATCAGTGGCCGCTGCGATACCCATCCCAGGGTAGCGACTCAACCCCGTACTACGGTTCTGACAAAGGCACGGGCTGCTTTTCTACCGCGTATTTTCAGGTGCTTTTCCCGTTTCCGGCGGATGTGACCGACACGATGGCGCTGTACCTCACGGTTTCCGATACGAACCTTGAGGCGGCTACGCTATCAACCTCCAAAGCCCCCGTAACGCAGCAGCGGACATCGGACGACCTCAGCCGAGTAGGCGTGTTACTCAATCCGCCCGGTGATTATCAAAAATGGAATTATTTTACACAGAAAAACAATACGGCAAATCCCTCTTATAATAATTTGTCCTCTACCCAAAATGGACGTATGGCGGGGGACGCGTGGGCGCCCTGGGGGGACGAAATAAGGATTTACAGCTGTTTTACTATTGGCGTCAGCACCACCATCGCCCAATATCCCTATGCGGTAAATTTTTTTCAGAAATTTGACGCGGACGCGTTTCAGCCTGTCCTAACCTCTGCGGAAACGCCGAGTCATGTTTTCCGCACCAACGCCAACAACACATTGCAGTATCATCTGCTCTACGCGTCCAAATTAGACGGTACAAATTGGGCGAGCGATCTGGAAATGAGCGATACGCATGAAAATGACCCGACCCTGAAATATTACACGAGTATGGCGGCTCTCGTCGCCGATGAAACGGGGCTTGACGGCAGTATCACAGTAAGAAAATGCGTCGCCGTGCTGGCGGAGGGAAGAAACGGATATAGTGGTCTCGGGAGCACTTATATCGGCTTCAACGTAAACATTCTCGACACGGCGGAAATGGGTTCGGTGTATCAAACCACCAACGATTTGCGTTTTTGGAAGCAGACGAACGGCTCGCTAATGACGTTTGATGACACACGCTACAACGCGGACGGCGCTATGCTCACGAAATTAGAAACCTGGGATGTGAGGATGCAACAGACTGCATCCTCGCCCTATATCAAAACCGTGTATGACGACTTCGGACAGATTACAAGCGGCACGCACGCTCCAACCGGCGATGTTTCCGGCGGCTCGTTGCTTATTGTCGGCGGGAAAGTCACCATTTCCAAATCCGTGGATCAGCGGCAGGCCACATCCACGCCGAAGGTCAACTACAACGTGGGCGCGGGACAGCGGCGCGTGGATTTTGTGCTGACCCCCAATTTCGTCCTCGCGGGCGACAAGGATGGCGTGGCGGCGCAGCCGGACGATGTGATTATCATAGACACCCTGCCAAAAAAGATGAACGTGATCGGCTCGCGGTACTGGATGGGCGGGACGTACAACGTGAGCTTGACCGGCACCCACGGCGGGGAGCTTGACACCTCGACCGCGACGGAAATTTTCCTCGCGCCCGATTATCCGGAACTGAACGACGATGGCACCACCACGCTGAAATGGATTATTCCGAATGTTAAAGCGGGCGAGGGGACGCTGCTGCCGATTCACTATTCCGCGTATATGGACGAGGACGTTGAAAATCTTGACGCGCTCGTCAACACCGTGCAGATACAGGCCGAGCTCACCGACAGGCGGCGTCCCACCGGCGCTTTCGGCAACCTCGCGACGTACACCGTCCGCGTCAGCAAGCTCGGTCAGGCGTCGCTCGTGAAAAAGCTCGAAACGCCGATTGTGGAGATGGGCGAGGCTGTCATTTTCAACGTCACCCACACGAACGTCGGCGTAACCGACTACAATAACTACAAATTTCTGGACGTTTTGCCCTACGACGGCGACGACAGACACAGCCGGATCGACGGGACGTATACGGCGCAGCTGAAAATCAGCTTCCCGAAATACGCCTCGGGTCACACGGTTGTAAATGTCTACGAGCTGACCGGAAACGACTGGAGCGGGAAAACCGTCGCGGACGTTGGCTCGCTCCCCGCGATTAAAAGAACGGTGAACGGCGGCTCGGATACGACGACCGTCGACCTCACGCCCGGTACGACCGCCGTGTACCTCGGCGGCGTGCTCGGCGGGGCGGACAGCTATACAATGCAGATTATTTTGAAGCCGACGGGCAACAAGGGCGGCAACGTCTATTGGAACGACGCGACGGCGATCACAGCCCCCAGCGGCACGGATTATCTGCTCGCGCCGCAGGTGTCCGGCGTCGTCGTCAACCGCACCGTCTCCGGCCTCGCGTGGGCGGACGCGAACGCGGACGGTATTCGGCAGACGACGGAGGCTCTGCTCTCCGGCGTGAAAGTGACGCTGTACGACAATACCGAAGAGCTGCCCGCGAAGGACGTTCTGGAAGCGGCGATCCCGTCCGTCACGACGGGCGCGGACGGGAAATATTTGTTTGAAAGCCTCGCGGAGGGCAGTTATTACGTGAAATTTGAGGGTACGGGGAGCTTTGCGATCGGGAGCTACGCGGTCACGGACAAGCACGTCGGCGGTACGCAGACGGATTCCGACGCGGACGCGATTTTGGCGGGCGATGCTTTAATCGGCGCGAGGACCGACGCGCTGAGCCTCCCGGCGACAAACCTCGTCGGACCGTACGGCTACCACAAATTGAATATCGACGCGGGGTTTGTGCCGCCTGACCCGCCGCCCCCGCCCCCGCCGTGGACGCCCACGCCGCCTACGGGTTCCCCGCCGCTCACGCCTACGCCGCCGTCGGATTCCCCGCCG
>JAITOE010000128.1 GCA_031290135.1 Eubacteriales Family XIII. Incertae Sedis bacterium | reverse complement strand
TCCCGGCACGTTCCGAATGCCTTTTCCAAACTTAAACGGCGCCGCATTTTGCTGTGCCGTTTAACTATACCTCATCGGGACACCTCTGTACAGGTACTCGTTTATTTGACGCTTACGTTGTACTTGTTGACGATGACGTACAAAGCCTCCGGATCCGCCACATCTTTTACATCCACATAAAACTCCCCGTCAAGTCCGGCGTTTACCCGCCAGACCACTTCATCCAACAGCATTTCTGGCTTGTCCCGCTGATAAAGCGCGTACCGCTCTTCATATTCCGGCACGAAATACGTATAATCTGAAAAGGCCGGCTCCTTCTGCGCGGGTGACGCTGACGACTCTTCTTGGGAGAACACATCTAAAGCGGGATCGGGCATCATCGAATCGTCTTCAGAGGACGAAATGTTGTTTTCGGCGACAGGCACCGCAAATATACCCAAAAACTTTATTCCGCCCAGAATAAGCGCACATACAATCAGGATGGTGGCCACGATGGCAATCCTTTTTCTTTTCCGCCGCTGTTTGCGGTTCACCGGAAACGTGTATGGGATATCTTGGTACATGTATTTCGGCATTTTTGCCTCCGTTCTTTTCGCATCGATTGTTCGTTCAACCATAACGTCCGCAGCTTCCTCGTTGCCTAACGTTCAAATCAATAGCCGTAGTATGCCTCATACGCGGCAGCGGCCGCTTCAAACCAGCCTGGATAACTGTCGATATATCTTTCTTGGGATTGCCCCCATACAAAACCTAACCTGTATCCTTCGTAATATCCATTGCCATAGCCCGGATCTTCCAGAGAAAACACATTGGCATTCGACATATTGGCCGATCCGTCGTCATATCCGGCATCAAAGCCTTTGGTAAAGCCCCCCGCAAACCCGTGACCCGTTGACGGCGCGTCGGAATGCCCGACCACCACGTCGCTACGGACCCAGCCATCCCGGCCATTCGGTATTCGCACCTTGTACCAAAGGTAATTCTCGCTGACACGAGCCTCGTTTAAATACAAAAGAAATACGCCTACATCGCCGGGATCGATATACAAAAGCTTGTTTTCATTTCCGGCTGCGGATGGCGTACTCCGCACAAAGATGCCGTAATCCGCATATGCGGTCACATAATAGACCGTTTCCAAGACCCGATCCTCCTGCTTTTCTGTCACCGGAGGCGGAATGTTTCTTTCCGTTTCCTGCAAAACGCCTATATTTTCGGGAGAGTTAGGCAAAGTAAGTTCTCCTTGGCCATCTTCGGCCAAGCTCCCTCCCTGCGACATGTAAGTGTTTTCGGATGCCGGCGATGAAGTTCCGCCTATCACGCCGTTTTTGACAAGGATTACGCCGGCCGCTATAAGCGCAACGACAACGATGGCGACGGCAATAGGCACGGTATGGTTTTGCGGCTTCACGGCGGGCGCAACGGCATTGGGCGAAAAGGGTGAAATACCATCCATTGCGTGGCCATCCCCGGCGGAATACGCCGAATCTGCCTTTGACGGAGGATCGAACGTGTTTGACGGGGCGTGGCACTCCACGGCGGAAGCTGGCGGGTTCACGTTTGACGGTGCTGTGAAGCTGCCCGCCATGGAAACCGGTGCCGGTGATTTTCCCGAAGGCGACCTGAATTCTAAAGGCGTTCCGCATTTTGGACAAACCTCCGTTTGGGTGTCGCTTATTTCTTTTCCGCAGTTCACACATTGCATAGCCATTTCCCTCCTCGCTAATTGAACATCTTCAATTGCCTGTTGCGCTCATTGACCGCAATTAAAAGCGAATCTGCGGATGAAACAATCTGCGCTTTTTCACCTGCGGAAACGTATCCCCTAAGCGAAGCTATGCCCACAAGTATTTGCGATTCGGCCTGCGCTAAACCAGGGTGGGATTTAACTGGGCTTGCATAAAGCGCGTCGTATATTTTCTCGACTTTATTTTTTGTTTCTTCGTCATTCATGCTATCCATCAGGCTTTTCAATTCGGCAGATGCCTTTTTCACATATTCGATTTGATATTGGCGTTTCTCTTCGGAATCCGCCGTATGCTCATTCGCAATCATTTGAGAAATAAGCGTAATGCAGTAAATGCCCGCAACGCAAAGCTGTATCAGGAGCGCGGCTTTATAACCGTCCGGGGAAATCAATATGAATATCACGCCTATGATAAATTCCAAAAGAAAATAAATAGATGATACCGAGTAAAGCGAAAAGCCAAAAACCGCCGCGCTCGTGCCTTTGCGAATCAATCCAGGTGTAATCAGCAGCATCAAGTACGCAAAGTGAATGAAGCCATAGGAAATCCACACGGATGCCTCGTGGCCAACTCCGCTTGCCACGAAGAAAACGGCATTGAAAATCACGAGAAATATCAAGTCCAGTATTATCCATAAAACATAGGCTTTCTTCATTTCGCCCCTCCTACATACGGCTCATAACTTCCGCTTTTTTTGTGTCATATTCCGCTTGCTCAATAAGTCCTAAGTCAAGCATTTCTTTTAGATTTTTCAATGTAGCCACAGGACCATCGCCACCGTTTGAAGCCGACATGGAACCTGCGTCAGCGGATTTTTGTGTGAACCTGCCAGATGGCTGAGGCGAAACTGGCTGAACGGGTGTTTGCGGCTGCATTGGCGTAAACATCTGTTGCGCCATGCTCGCAATAGCATTTCCTGCCCCTATTCCCATGCCAAGGCCCGCGCCCGCGGCGGCAATACCTCCTGCGACCGGGTTTTCCGCAACCTTGGTGAGAATATCTGCCGCTTGCTGCCTACCCCAATCTTCACCGAGAACGCTCATGACGCCTTTATCCGCTTGCGCGTTACGCATTTTTGCAATGGCATCCATACCAATCTCGTCATAACGGCGACGCAACTCGTCATCGTCCACGTCAAGAGCGGCAATGGAAAACGTAATCATTTTTAAGCCGTAATCCTCGAACACCTCGCCGAGGAACGGCGCAACGCTTTCCGCGAATTCCTCCATCCGCGCCTCAATCCCAAGCAATTCCGTTTGCGTTTCGTTGAGAGCGTTGGTAATGCTCGACTTTATCTTGCCCTGGAATTCATTGGCGAAATAATTATCTAATAATTCCTGCTGTGTTACAAAAGAAATATTGTTCCCCAGAAGTTTTGTCAGGAATTTCTGCGGATTGTCAATCTGAATCTTGTACGCGCCTCTTGCGCGGAGCTTAGTGGCAATGCCAAGCAGTTTGTCGCGCACCTGGATAGGGGAGCTTGTTCCCCATAAAATCTCCATACTGTGCGCCTTGCGGACGAAGTAGACAACAGCATTGAACGTGCTGACCCCGCCTGAAAAGGCGTTACGCAGACGGCTGATGAACGGGTAGTTCTCGGTTGAGAGCTTGTAAGTCCCATTGTCAAAAGTCTGCTCGACTACGCCACCCTTGATGAAGATGGCTTCTTCACCCGGCATAACTATGAGCGTCGAATAGGTATTGAAATCTTCCTCCGGCTGCCGCCAGATAAGGAGTTCGCCGGAGTCGGAGTTCTTGATAACGTCCGTCCAGTGTTTTTGACCGCCCGCAAAAGTGGCCTCGTTCGGATTTTTTCCAAATAATGCCATGATTTGACCTCCCGGATTTGCTATCAGTTTCGCCTGCCATCGCGAAACGCACGTTCAAGAGCCTGCGGCGATACAGAT
>JAITOE010000182.1 GCA_031290135.1 Eubacteriales Family XIII. Incertae Sedis bacterium | reverse complement strand
CTTTTTTTGGCGGAAAAAGAGGAAACAACAAACCTTTTCGGTGTGCTGAATCTCTTCAAGAGGAAGAAAGATGCTGAAGAGTAATACAATCAATAAAATAATCGCCGTCGCGGTGGCGGTCACCCTGTGGGCCTATGTCATCATCAGCGAAAACCCGTCGCAGACCGTGGACATAAAGGAAGTGCCTGTGCAGTTCACCAACATGGACGTGCTGAACGGGCGCGACCTGACCATTGCCAGCGACGCGGCGTATACGGTGGATCTGAAGGTGGAGGGCAAACGCGCCGACGTGGGCAAGCTGCAAACGGAAGATTTCACCGCCGCCGTCAACCTGCTGGGCTGGCAGGAAGGGGAGCAGATCATTCCGGTCGAGGTAAAAGTGCCGGGGGTGGCGACGCTTCTCAGCACGCGTCCCGCGCGGATCACGGTGAACATCGAAAAACGCGTCCGCGTCAGCAAACCCATCCACATCGAATTTACGGAGCCGTTCCCGAAAGGCAGGGAGCCGGGCTTCATCACCATGATCCCGGATGAAATCGAGGTGATGGGGGCGCAGTCGCAGATCGAAAACATTTCCTATGTCCGTGTCCTGGTGGACAGCCCGGAGGTCGGGGATGAAATCGGCTCCTTCGTGATTGCGGCGCGTCCGATGGATCTGGACGGCGAACCGATCTTCGCGCCGCTGCAGCTTTCGCAGACGGACGTGGAGATCCGCGCCATGCTCTGTTATGTGCGGGAAGTCCCGCTTTACGTGGACGTCATCGGTGAGATTGACCCGATGCTGGAGATCACGAGCCGGACAATCCCCCGGACCGTGGAGATCCGCGGCTCCAAAAGCGCGGTGGACGCGGTGGACGCGCTTTATGCGGCGGCGGTGGACATCAGCGGCGTGGACGTGACTTCGCGCATCCCGATTGCCATCAGCCTGCCCGACGACGTGGAGCTGGCGGATGCCTCCGCGAACATCAGCATTGCCATAAACATCAAGGGCATCGCCACAAAGGAATTTGTCTTCACATCGGACGAAATACGGGTGGAAGGCTCGCCGGAGGGTTACGCGGGCCATATCAACAGCAGCGGGGTGACGGTTTCCGTCTACGGGACGGACGCGGTCATTTCGGGCTTCGACAGGGAGGACATCCTGCCTTTCGTGGATCTCTCGGTGCTGGCGCCCGGCGAGGAAGCGGCGAACCTGCCCATACAGCTCAGGTACGAAAAAGAGCTCCGGAAAACGGAGGCGGCCCCGGATTCCGTATACGTGAACCTGATAGAGATCCCGTCTTCCGGCGTGGAAACGGAGATGCCTGGCGAGGAAACCGTTTCGGGCGCCGGCGTGACGGAGTAACATAGCCGCAGGGCGGGCGGAGGTCATATAACCAAGGGAGAACCGGATGAACAGACTATTTGGCACGGACGGCGTGCGGGGCGTGGCGAACACCGAACTGACTGCGGAGCTGGCCCTCCGCCTGGGAATGGCGGGCGTGCGCGCGCTGAGCCGGGAGCGGGAACGCCCGGTTTTCCTGATCGGCAGGGACACCCGGATTTCGGGCAGCATGCTGGAAGACGCCCTTAGCGCGGGCATCCTTGCCGCGGGCGGAGACGTGATCCGGGCCGGCGTCCTGCCCACGCCCGCCGTCGCGTGCCTGATCAAGAACTTCCGGGCGGACGCAGGCGTCGTGATCTCCGCGTCCCATAATCCCTTTGAATATAACGGCGTCAAGTTTTTCAACAAGCAGGGCTTTAAATTGGACGACGCGCTGGAGGATGAAATCGAGGCGCTGGTTTCAAACCCGGCGGAACGCGAAACGCGGGTTTCCGGCGACAGGCTGGGCCGGAGCAGGGAAGCGGCAGCGGGCGCCTTGCAGGCATACGGGGACTTCCTGAAAGCCACCTTCGGCGAGGCGGACATCCGGGGCGTGAAATTGGTCATAGACTGCGCGAACGGGGCCGCGTCGGAAATCGCGGAGCGCGTGTTCACGGATCTGGGTGCGCGGGTCAGCCTGACGGGGAACACGCCCGACGGCATGAACATCAACGCGGGGCACGGTTCCACGCATCCGGGGCGGATGCAGGAAAAAGTGCTTGCGGAAGGCGCGGATCTGGGGCTGGCCTTCGACGGGGACGCCGACCGGCTCATCGCGGCCGACGAGAAAGGGCGCCTGATCGACGGCGACAAGATCATGTATATCTGCGCCGGGATGCTGAAAGCGCAGGGAAAACTGCCGGGCAGCCTCGTAACCGCCACCGTCATGAGCAACATCGGTCTCACGAAAGCCTTAGAAAAAATCGGATGCAGGCTGCAATTGACCAACGTGGGCGACCGGTACGTCCTGGAACAGATGCTGAAATCCGGCAGCGCGCTGGGCGGCGAACAGTCCGGGCATATCATATTTTTGGACCACAGCACCACGGGAGACGGCATCCTCGCGGCACTGCAGCTTCTGAAGGCGCTCCGCCACGCGGGGCGCAGGGCGTCCGAACTGGCGGACTGCGTGACCATCTATCCCCAGACCCTGCAAAACGCCAGGGTGAAAAACGAAAACAAGCATGCCTACATGGACGACGCCGCCGTGCGCGCGGAGATAGAAAAGATTGAGGCGCGCATGGCGGGAGAAGGGCGGGTGCTCATCCGGCCTTCCGGGACGGAGCCGCTTGTACGGGTGATGCTGGAGGGCGGGGATCCGGCCGTGATCAAGAAGATGGCCGGGGATCTGGCGGCGCTGATCACGGAGAAATTAGGGTAACTCGTTTCACTTCGTTTAGAAAGGACATACCATGTGCGGAATCGTAGGATACATCGGGGACGGCGGCGCCCGGAAAATCATCATCGACGGATTGAAGCGCTTGGAATACAGGGGTTATGATTCCGCCGGGATCGCGCTGCTCAGCGAGGGGCGCATCAAGCTCCGCAAGGCTGCGGGACGCATCGCGAACCTTGAAAAAATTCTTGAAAACGCGCCCGTTGACGGACACGCGGGCATAGGGCACACCCGGTGGGCGACGCATGGCGCCCCCTCCGACGAAAACGCCCACCCGCACACGAACGGCGACGGTTCTATCGCCATCGTACACAACGGCATCATAGAAAACTATCAGGAACTGAAGGAATGGCTGGTCCGGGAACACGGCATCACGTTCCGGTCCGAAACCGACTCGGAGGTGGTGGCGCACCTGATCGGCGTATTTTACAAGGGAAATTTATTAGACGCGGTGTATGACGCGGCGGCGAAGATGCGGGGCGCCTATGCCATAAGCGCCGTGGCTGCGGCCGAACCGGATCGCATCGTCGCGCTGCGCAAGGACGCCCCCCTGATCGCCGGCATCGGGGACGGCTGTAATTTCCTGGCGTCGGACATACCGGCCCTGCTGAAATACGTCAGGACCATCTACCTGATCGAAAACAATGAAACCGTGCTTGTGACGCAGGACGGCATCACGATTTTCAACGAGCGCAGGGAAAAGGTGAAGCGCGACGTATTTCACGTCAGCTGGGACGCGGACGCCGCAGAGAAAGACGGCTACGATCATTTCATGCTGAAAGAAATATTCGAACAGCCCAAAGGCATCTTCGAGACCCTGAACCGCCGCCTGGACGCGGACGGACGCGTCAGGCTCGACGGGATTTCCCTGACGAAGCAGGATCTGGAAAAAATCGACCGCGTCTACATCGTCGCCTGCGGGACGGCCTACCACGCCGGGCTTGTGGGCAAATACGCCATCGAGAAGTTTGTGCGCATCCCCGTGGAAGTGGACGTGGCGTCCGAATTTCGTTACAGGGAGCCTTTCGTGAACGAAAAAACGCTGCTCATCTGCATCAGCCAGTCGGGGGAAACCTTGGACACCCTGGCGGCGCTGCGGGAGGCGCGGGCGAAGGGCGCCAGGATCCTGTCGGTGGTCAACGTGGTGGGAAGCTCCGTGGCGCGCGAATCGGACGACGTGTTTTACACCTGGGCGGGGCCGGAGATCGCCGTGGCTTCCACAAAGGCGTTCACCACGCAGCTGGCGTGCCTGTACCTGATCGCCCTGTACATGGGCTCCGCGACGGGCGTCCTTCCGGAGGGGGAATACCGGCGGATCTTAGACGAATTGAACGCGCTCCCCGGAAAATTAGAGGCGCTGCTTGCGGATGAGCGGACGATCCGGGAGGTCGCGAAGAAAATCTACAAGAAAGAGCAGATCTTTTTTATCGGCAGGGGGACGGACGCGAGCGTCGCGCTGGAGGGTTCGCTGAAGCTAAAAGAAATTTCATACATCAATTCCTTCGCCATCGCGGCGGGGGAGCTGAAACACGGCACCATCGCGCTCATTGAACAGGACACCTTGGTGGTCGTGCTGGCGACGCAGGACAGGCTTTTTGAAAAACTGCTGTCGAACATCGAAGAAGTGAAAGCGCGGGGCGCCTACGTGATCGCGCTGGCAAAGGAAGGCAACCGCAAGATTGAAAAACAGGCGGACGACGTATTTTACATCCCGGCCTGCGCCGACGAGGTGACGCCGGTGCTGGGCGTCGTGCCGCTGCAGCTGCTGGCCTATCATATCGCCAAGCTGCGCGGCTGCGACATCGACAAACCGAAGAACCTCGCGAAATCAGTGACCGTGGAATGAATGGTTGTACGCGCAAAGGAAACAAAAATGAAGATCAATAAAGCGCATTTCAGAGGCTGCCTGCTGGGCGGCGCGGCCGCGGACGCCAGGGCTTACGGAATCCGGGCGGAAGGACAGGATCTCATCAGCGACAATACGCAGATGGCCTCCTTCACGCTGGACGGCTTGGTGTGGGCCGCCGACCGGGCCAGGCGAAAGGGCGTTTACGCCTATATCCCCTGCCTGTTTTATTCGTACCAAAAGTGGTATTACACGCAAAGCGGCAATCTGGCCGATAAAACCTATTCGTTCATTTTGGGCGGGGAAATCCTGCGATGGGAGAACCTGTACGCCCGGCGCGGCGAGGGACTGACGAGCATGACCGCCCTGGCGGGCAGCATCAACAACAAATTCGGGACTTTGCAGAACCGCGTCAACAACAGCAAGGGTTGCGGGGGCGTCATGCGCTCCGCCCCCATAGGCATGTATTTTTGCAAGGATGAAAAAACGGCGTTCCGCATCGGCTGCGAGGCGGCGGCCCTTACCCACGGGCATATCGACGCGATCCTTCCGGCGGGTTTTTTCGCGTGCGTCATATCCTGCGTCCTGCAGGGCATGGACGTCCGTGCGGCGGCGGAAACGGCGCTGCTGGAAGCGAAAGCGTGGACCGGCCATGAAAACTGCAGCGCGCTGTTCCGGAAGGCCATCGCTTTGTCGGAAGGGGACGCGGAGGCCGGCGCCGCGATGCGGGAACTCGGCAGGGGCCTGACTGGGGAAGAGGCCATGTCATTGGCGCTGTACTGCGCGCTGCGTTTCGACGGGGATTACGAGGCCGGCGTCAGGACGGCGGCTTTGTATGACGGAAACAAGGGCAGCATCGCCACCATCTGCGGGCATATTCTGGGCGCGGGGCTCGGCAGCGGGGAGATTCCGTTTCAATGGATACGGGAGATGGAGCTGTTTGAGCTTATGATCCTGGGCGTGGACAGGCTGCTTCACGCCGTGTACGCGGAATGAACCGCGCAATACAAGGAGGAATACGATGAAAGCATATGAAATCCGCGATATCAGTCTGGCGCCTTCCGGGCGTCAGAAAATCGAATGGGTGAAAGACAACATGCCGCTGCTGCGCGGGCTGGAGGCGCAGTACAGGGAAGAAAAGCCTTTCAAGGGGGTGCGCGTGTCCCTGTCGGTGCATCTGGAAGCCAAAACCGCCTACCTGTGCGAGGTGCTGGCGGCGGCCGGCGCGGAGATGTCGGTCACGGGGAGCAACGTGCTTTCCACGCAGGACGACGTGGCGGCGGGCCTGGCGGCGGGCGGCATGAAGGTATACGCCTTTCACGGCGCCACGCCGGAGGAATACGACAGGCACATTGAAATGGCGCTGGAACACAAACCGCAGATCATCATCGACGACGGCGGCGACCTGGTCGGGATGGTACACGGGAAACGGCCGGATCTGGCGGAAGCGGTCTGGGGCGGCTGCGAAGAGACGACCACGGGGATCATCCGGCTGAAAGCCATGGAGCGGGAAGGCGTCCTGAAATTCCCCATGGTGGCGGTCAACGACGCCCGGTGCAAACACCTGTTCGACAACCGCTACGGCACCGGCCAGTCCGTGTGGGACAGCATCATGCACAACACAAACCTGATCATCGCGTCAAAGACGGTGGTCGTGGCGGGCTACGGCTGGTGTTCGCGGGGCATCGCCATGCGGGCGGCGGCTTTGGGCGCCGGCGTCATCGTGACGGAGATAGACCCGGTAAAGGCCATTGAGGCGCGGATGGACGGATTTTCCGTCATGCGCATGGAAGACGCGGCGCCGCTGGGGGATTTTTTCGTGACGGCCACGGGCTGCGCGCAGACAATCACGACGGATCACATGCTGACCATGAAGGACGGCGCCATACTTAGCAATGCCGGGCACTTCAACGTGGAGATCGACATGGAGGGGCTGGAGCGCTTAGCCTCGGAAAAGAAGGAAAGCCGGCAGAACATCATGGGCTATAAGCTGCCGAACGGCCGCCGGATACATGTCATCGCGGAAGGGCGCTTGGTGAACATCGCCGCGTCCAACGGGCATCCCGCAGAGATCATGGACATGAGCTTTGCGGTGCAGTTCCTGTCCGCGCTGTACATCGCAAACCATCACGAGAACCTGAAAAACCAGGTGGTGGACGTGTCCGCGCAGATAGACGACCTGATTGCGCGGCGCAAGCTGGAAGCGTGGGGCATCCGGATAGACGCGCTTACGCCGGAGCAGGAACGGTATTTGAACAGCTGGGCGCTGTGAATTATAGAATCGCCGCCCCGCAGATGGGGGCAAATGCGAATTTGCCTGTGAAATTGATGAATTCGCAAAAAATGCCTATAAACATAATTACGGAATTACGAAATTGAACCATATGGTGACATCAGAACGCTTGATTCTAAAAACATTCCCGATCATGACATTCTGCTTGCCGGATTCCCATGCCAACGATCAACATTGGCTTTTATGAAGACTGGATAACGCTTTCTTAGATCCGGACAGGGCAGCAAACCAATCGAAACTGGGAGGCTGGCAATGCTTTATGATGAACTCGCGGGGCTTTTGTTCCCGCATATTGACAAAACGCCCGAATATTACGAAGAAAAATACCCTGCGCGGGCTTTGCCCGCCGGTGCGCGGGTCACGCGGCTGGGGCCGAGCCCCACGGGCTTCATCCATCTGGGGAATTTGTACATGGCCCTTGCCAATGAACGGCTGGCGCACCAGAGCGGGGGCGTGTTTTTCCTGCGCATCGAGGACACCGACAGCAGGCGGGAGGTGGAGGGCGCCGCGGAATCCCTCGTCGCGTCGCTGGATTATTACGGCATCCGCTTTGACGAGGGGGCTTCCGCCGAGGGGGAGAGCGGCGCCTACGGGCCGTACCGGCAGAGCCGACGCGCCGAAATCTACCAGTGTTTTGTCAAAAAGCTCGTGGCGGAGGGGAAAGCCTACCCCTGTTTTTTGACGGAGGAAGAAATTGCCGCCATCCGTGGCGAGCAGGAGGCGAAAAAGCTGATGCCGGGCATCTACGGCGCCTGGGCGAAACACCGCGATCTTCCGCCGGAAGAGGTGTGCCGCCGGATCGAAGCCGGCGCGCCGTGGGTGATCCGCTTTCGCGCCGGCCGGGAGGTTTGGCTTGCCGGGCCGGATGAGGCCGCCGAGGCCCGTTTCAGCATCGAGGACGGGATCCGCGGCATCCTGACCCTGCCGAAAAACCGGATGGACGTCGTGATCCTGAAAACGGGGGGGCTGCCCACCTATCATTTCGCCCATGTGGCGGACGATCACCTGATGCGCACCACCCATGTGATCCGCGGCGAAGAATGGATTTCCTCCCTGCCCGTCCATGTGGCACTTTTCGAAGCGATGGGCTGGACGCCGCCGGCCTACTGCCATACGACCGTGCTTATGAAGACGGACGGCGGCTTAAAGCGAAAACTGTCAAAGCGCAAGGATCCGGAACTGTCTTTGGAATATTACCGAAAAGAGGGCTACCATCCGCTGGCGGTCAGGGAATACCTGCTCACGGTCAGCAATTCGGATTTTGAGGAATGGCGGCTTGCGAACCCCGGCGCCCCCGCATGGGATTTCACGTTCACCACCGATAAAATGGGACATTCCGGCATTTTGTTTGACATGGACAAGCTGCGGGACGTGAGCAAGGAAACGCTGCTGAAGATCCCGGCGTCCGGCCTGGCGGATTTTCTCACGGAGTGGGCCTGTCATGCCGGGCTGCCGGAAGCGGCGCACCTGCAAAAGGACAAGGCGTACCTGGAGAAGATTCTTGACATAGGCAGGAACGGGGAAAAACCGCGGAAAGATCTGGCTTTCGGGGCGCAGATCCTTGATTTCATCCGCTATTTTTACGATGAACTGTTTCAAATCGAGGATCCCTGGCCGGAAAATATTCCTCCGGGCGACATTCCGCGCCTCCTTTCGGGCTATCTGGCGGCCTACAGCCAGGCGGACGACCGGACCGCCTGGTTTGAACGGATCCGCGTCCTCGCGGAGGAAAACGGCTATGCCGCGAAGCCGAAGGATTTCAAAAAAAACCCGGAACGGTACAAAGGGCATGTGGGCGACGTGAGCACGGTCATACGCATCGCCTTGACGGGACGCGCGAATTCGCCGGATCTGTGGGAGATACAGCAGATTCTGGGCGAAAGCAGGACCAAGGCGCGGCTGTCGGCCCGCCTGTAAACAGCGCGATGGCATGTAAGCATACAAGAGAGAGGTTATATTTTGTCTACGGATGAACGAAAAGGAAAAGATGGTGCGCCGGACGCAAAATCCGGCATTGACGCAGCGAACCGTCTGGGTACGGAACCCATAGGCAAGCTGCTCCTGCGTTTTTCCCTGCCTGCCATAACCGGCATGGTGGTGAACGCTTTATATAATGTGGTGGACCGCATATTTGTCGGCCGCGCCGTGGGGGAAACGGCGCTGGGCGGTTTGGCGCTTGTCATGCCCGTCATGACGATCGTGATGGCTTTCGCGGTCCTGTTCGGCATAGGCGCCGCCAACCTGATCTCCATGCGCCTGGGGCAGCAGCGGAAGGCGGACGCGGAAAGCGCGCTGAACCACTGCTTTTGGCTTTTGATACTGAGCGGCGTCCTGCTTGCGGTCTTCGGCCTGATTTTTCTCGATCCGCTGCTTTCGCTGCTCGGGGCGCAGAAAGGGAGCGAATCCTTGGAATATGCCCGCGAATTTGCGCGTATCATCCTTGCGGGATCGACGCTTTTCACGGTGGGGCTCGGATTTTCGCACTGTACAAGGGCGCAGGGATTTCCGACCGTCACCATGATCGGGCTGCTTCTGGGCGCCGTCCTGAACGTCATCATCGTGCCGGTGTTCCTCTTTGTCTTTCATTGGGGGGTTTCGGGCGCGGCGTTCGGCACCCTCATCGCGCAATGCGGCACCGTGATATTTTTGCTGTCCTACAGC
>JAITOE010000177.1 GCA_031290135.1 Eubacteriales Family XIII. Incertae Sedis bacterium | reverse complement strand
CGGCATGCAGCCAGTCCGCCGTGTAGTGCTGCTTGGCGGACGACACAACGGCGCCGGCTTGCACGGTGGGATAGTCGGAACCGCCCGGCGTGTCCGGCCGGTCGCTTTTCCAGCCCTGGAAGCTGTAGCCCGGGAGCGTCACGCTCCGGCTCGGAAAAGCGGTCACCGTGTCGTACACGCCCAAAACCGGCGGGTTTGCGATTAGATACCACGTGCGCGACGCGGCATCCAAGCTCGCGATGGCGCCCGCCGGGATCTCGTCCGTATCCCATTCGCCCGCGCCCGGATCAAACTTCGTCCAGTAGATTTCCGCCGCGCCCGCGTTCGGGGAGGGGTCACGCAAATAGCCGCGCACGTCAAGGGAGACAGTGGCGCCATAGGGGGCGGCGCCGCGGTACAGCTCGTCCGTCAGCGGGCTGGGGAGGTAGCAATAGCGCTGCGCCTCGTTGGTGGCGGAGCCGGTTGCCGCGCCGAAATAGGCCTTTACGGGCGACGTGCCGGACATTTCGGCGAACACGTTCGCCGTCGTGATCCCCGCGCCGGGCAGCTGCCCGTTGATATAGGTGTCGCCGCCTGCGGAAACCGGCCGGCCGGCGCTGTCGTAGCTTTTGCCGTTGTCGTACCCGATGTTTCCGTTGTTCAGCGCCGTACCCGCGTCATTATATGGATTATCCGCGATATATACGTTTGCCTGGGCGGACGGGTAGCCGGTATTGGCGATGAAGATGTTGTTGCTGAGGACGGGCGGGTTGCCGACAGCCGTCATGCCCTCCACGGCCACGGCGCCCCCGGAACCGTTCCCGCTTGTATTCCCCGTGTTGTTCGCATAAAACGTGCAGTGCGTGATCCGGGAATCCGTTATGCCGTAAAGCTGGACCGCGCCGCCCGCGCCCTCCGGGGTGAATACGCCCGACGTGACGCCCTTCCCGTCGCAGCTGTTCCCCTCAAAGGTACAGTTGGCGATATCGGCAATCAGCGTACCAGGGACGCCGGGCAGACCCTCCATCAGCAGCGCACCGCCGTCGTCCATGGCGTGGTTGTCCTTGAAATTGCAGCCCCGGATGGAAACGGTTGTCGGGTCGCTGCTGCCGCCGGCGAATCTGCGCACGGCAATCGCGCCGCCGTCCGTGTCGGTCTGCCCGTTATAGTCGGAATGCGACGGATCCGCTACCTTGCCCGCCGTATTTCCTTCAAAAACGCTGTCCGTGACCGTTAAGTTGACCGCCGCGTTGTAGGCGTGAATTGCGCCGCCTCTGTCGCCGGCGGCGTAATTCCCTGAAAAATAGCATCTGTCAACGGTTACGCTCCTGTCAACGGTTTCGCGGGCGCTGGTGGCGCTGATCAGGATCGCCGCACCGCCCAGACTGCCCGAAACGCCGTTTCCGATAAAGCTGCAGTCCGAGATGGCAAAGTTGTACCGGTTGGAGGTATCAAGGCCCGGATGCACTATGATCGCGTTGCCGCTGCTATAACCGGAAGTGACGTTGTTGATAAAATCGCAGTTTGTGATGGCAGTTTCGCCGCTTCCTATGATGGACGTTCCGGTATTCTCGGAAAATTCCGTGTTGCTGACAAACAGCGTCGCGGCATACGCATGTACGACGGGGTTTGACGACGCGCCGTGGCTGAATCGGGAACTGGAAATTTGCAGCGAATTTCCACTGCTGGAGCCGTATCCGTTCATGCTAATCGCGGATACATTGTTCGTAAACTCGCAATTCCGCACCGTGACGTCCGCGCCGTTGGGTCCAACCGCGATCGCAGTGGATACGGTTTCCGTGAACGTGCAGTTTTCAAAGATGTACGCCCCGCGCTCCAGGTACAGGCCGGTACCATTCTCAAAGCCGATGTCTTTAAACGTGACCGTTGCCCCGCCGGTGCTTCTAATGGAAAAGTGCTGATCCGGATAGGTCAGCGTCGCGCCGCCGCCGTCAACCGTAAACCCGTTTGCGGACGTGAGCGCAAGCAAAACCGGGGCGTTTGCGGTAAAATCCGCCTCGAAGCCCGCGCCGAGCGTAAAAACATCCCCCTCGTCGGCACTTTCCGCCGCGGCTTTTAGCTCCGCCACGGTGTTCACCTCAATCACGGCAAACGCCCCTACGGAAGCCGCCTCCGGCGGGTCCGCCGCCAGAACGCCCGTCCCGGCGCCCGCAGTCAGACCCAAGACCAGGGCGATGGCCAGCAGGCGCGCCAGTCCGCGCCGTCCGAAGAACTTGATCCTGTTTTCGTTTTTCATATTTTGCTCCTTTCCGCCACGTTTTTGTGGCATAAATCGTTCATGAAAAGCACTGCTTCATTACAATTGTAAAACGTAACCGCCATAGTATCTGTATTACATAATACCAAAGGAAATACAAAAAAACAATAAAACAACAAAAAAGACATACAAAAAACACAAAAACAAGATTAAAATACGAATAATAAACGAATTTACAAAAAAGAAGTGATTTTATGCGCGTTTGAACATTTTCTCCATGTCGCGTTTCGTCATCCGGATGAAGACGGGCGCCTTTCCTTTTGTCTTGTTACCATCCCTGTAGTTCGTCAGTAATTTCTTTTCCTATTTCTTCGAAATATACATTAAAAATGCGATTGATATTGCGAGCGCTCATGAAATAATTGGGATTTTGTTGCATAACATTAGATTCGCCATACGACAGTTCGCCATTTTTAGATAGTTCTTGAAGTAAAATCATTAGCCTTTCACTCCATCGTTCCGCATAATCGGTAATTTCGTTCCAATCACCCCCGTGTTCTTCGGGAGCAAGGATTTTCGCTCTTGCGATTCCCTCAAAATTATTGATGCCATTGCTACCATTGGCGTAAAGGAGTGGAGATGACGCAATTGAATATGTCGGTGCCGTTTTACACCCCGAGCCGCTTCCGTTTTACACTTGCGTCGCTCAAACTTGACACTTGCGACGCGAAGATTTGACATTGACAGTGAAGTCCAACCTGTGATACGCTCAAACTGCTTTTACCCGCAGACAGGACAGGGCAACGCCGGAGGGCGACCCGAGCGGTCTTCGGGGTTTGGCGGGGAGAGCGATGCCGCGTGCGTCGCTCTTCTGCGGCATCGACGCTCTCCCCGGAAAACCAAAGCGTCAAACTCCGTGGTTCGGGGCAGCGCCCCGATGGGGCCGCAAGGCCCCTATGCCTTTAAGCCTTTTCGCTTGCGCATGGATTCGCCGCCGCCTATGAGCACGGTGTAGGAATCGTGTGCGATGCGATCGCAGATAGCATCCGCAAGGGTCGGATCCCCGATCTTTTCGTGCCAACCTCCGATATCGCATTGGGAGCAGAATACAGCGGACGCTTTCTTGTAGCGGGCTTCCGCGATTTCAAGAAGCTCCCGTGAGTCGCTGTCCTTGACGGGAGACAACAGCCATTCGTCGATAATCAGCAGATTCGCGCGTTCGCAAGGCATGTCTTTCCTGAGCCTGTCGCGCCGAGGATAATGATATTGTGGCGCTGCAAGTTTTACAGGAACTCCCTCGCGGCGCTTTCGCCGGGGGAACGCGCGGAGCATGAGGCGCATCCTTACAGGTTCAAGCTTCATTACATCTACCGCGAGTTCGTGACGGACTTCTTCAGGATGGACCTGTCGTCCATGCCCGGAAAAGGCGTGAATTTCAGCTTCCGCAAGTTCTCCCCGCACATCCTCGGCCTTTGCCTGACCTACGTCGTCAACTGCAGCCTGTCTTTCAGGCAGGCGCAGCGCGTCATGCCCGGCGTCCACGGCGTCCTGATATCCCACGGCATGATAGCCCGCTACGTGCATACGGCCTCGGCCGTCGTTTCGCAGTTCACGCTCGACTACGATTACGGGCCGACGAATTACCTTGCCGCCGACGAAACATACGTCAAGGTGAAAGGCGCCAGCCATTACGTCTGGCTTGTCATGGACGCAATCAAAAAATCAATCATCGGCCATGCCGTCAGCAACACGAGAACTCTCGAACCTTGCATGCCCGCAATGCGCAGGGCGTTCGCGCACTTCGGGGAATTCCCCGGCAAGGCGCTGAAATTCATCGCCGACGGCTACTCCGTCTACCAGCTCGCGCGGCTCCGGTTCGGGATGAACGGCATGGACTTCGACGTCACCCAGGTGGCCGGCCTCGCGAACAGGGACCCCGTCTCGGCCGAACACCGCTGGCTGAAGCAGAACGTCGAGCGCGTAAACCGCACTTTCAAGCATTCCTGCCGGGTCACGAACGGCTACGGCTCTTTCACGGGCGCCGATTCCCACGTCGCCGTCTTTGTCGCCTGTTACAACTTCCTGCGGCCGCATCCGTACACCTATTGGAAGCCGCCGAACACGATCCCTGATCTTGATAAGCTCCCGAACATGCCCGCCAAGTGGCAGAAGCTCATCGAGCTGTCGCAGCTTCACCTGGTTAAGCTTCAGTCCGCATAGCAGCCGCCTTCGCTCCGTCAAGGGCATGAGGGTGGAGATTTCCCGCGCCCTTTGCCGGAAATACTACCCGCCCCTTGACGGTGATGCGGGATTATGCTGCCCATGCGGGCTGCGGGCGGTCCTGTCCGCAGCCTGTACAGGGAATCTATTCCTGTCCGGCCTTCTTGCTTTCTTCTCTAAATCTTCGTTATTAAGCTGTCAAGGTGCTTGCCCGGTTTTTCATAGATTAGTGTTACTATTCACAGCCACTTTAGGCGTAACAAGAAACGAGCCACTGAATAGACCGCATAATATATGCAGTTTCACTTTATGCCCCGCGCCATGTCATTTTC
>JAITOE010000034.1 GCA_031290135.1 Eubacteriales Family XIII. Incertae Sedis bacterium | reverse complement strand
AGGCGGCCGGTGCGAAGCCTGCTGCGGAGACGGGATCATCAAGATAGAGATGCATTTCCTGCCAGACGTCTATGTCCCCTGTGAGGTCTGTAAGGGCAAGCGCTACAACAGGGAAACGCTGGAGGTCAAATACAAAGAAAAAAACATCTTCGAAGTCCTCGACATGAACGTCAGCGAGGCGCTGGAGTTTTTCAGGCATATCCCCGTGATCACGCGGCAGCTTGAAACGCTGGAAGAGGTGGGGCTGGGCTACATTAAACTGGGGCAGCCGTCCACGCAGCTGTCCGGCGGGGAAGCGCAGCGGATCAAACTGGCGTCGGAGCTTTCAAAACGCAGCACGGGAAAAACCGTCTACATCCTTGACGAGCCTACGACGGGGCTGCACTTCGCGGACGTGGAGAAGCTGATTTCCGTCCTGGACCGTCTGGTGGACAGCGGGAATACCGTGATTGTCATCGAACACAACCTGGACGTCATCAAAAGAGCCGACCATATCTTAGACCTGGGGCCGGAGGGCGGGGACCGCGGCGGCGAAATCATAGCCATCGGAACGCCGGAAGAAATTGCGTCCGCAGAAACATCCTATACGGGAGAATTTCTAAAAAAGGTTTTAAATGTACCAAAGATCTGATACAATATAAGGCAATGTAACGATCAGCTGCGGGGCGGGCGTCACGCAGTGGCGGAACATACCTAAGTTTCATAACAGTAACAAGGCAACAAACTTGCGCGATGCCGAAAGGGAGGCATGACTGACATGGATACCAATACCGCAAACATGACGCTGCTGACAGATTTCTATGAGCTGACCATGGCAAACGGTTATTTTGAAAGCGGCGTCGCGGAAAACATCGCCTATTTCGACCTGTTTTTCAGGAACATTCCCGACGGCGGCGGATTTGCCATCGCGGCGGGGCTTGAGCAGGCCGTCGAATATCTGGAAACCCTGAAATTCACGGAGGACGACATAGCGTTTCTCAAAGGGCGCGGCATTTTTAAGGACGCGTTTCTGGATTATCTGCGAAATTTCAAATTCACCTGTGACGTGTGGGCGATTCCGGAGGGGACTCCCGTATTTCCGGGCGAACCCCTTGTCACCGTGCGGGGACCCATGGCACAGGCGCAGTTTGTGGAAACCATGCTGCTTTTGATCATAAACCACCAGAGCCTGATCGCCACAAAAGCGAACCGCATCGTGCGCGCCGCCGCGGGCAGGGGCGTCATGGAATTCGGCACGCGGCGGGCACACGGGGCCAGCGCCGCCATATACGGCGCGCGCGCCGCCTTTATCGGCGGCTGTATTGGAACGGCCTGCGCGATAACCGGGCGGGAGTATCCGGGCATACCGGCCATCGGCACCATGGCGCACAGCTGGGTGCAGATGTTTGACAGCGAATACGAGGCATTCCGGCGCTACGCGGAGATATACCCTGACAACTGCGTGCTGCTGGTGGATACATATAATGTAGTAAAATCAGGAATCCCCAACGCCGTCCGCGTATTCAACGAGCTGAAACCGAAAAAAACGGGCATCCGCTTAGACAGCGGCGACGTGACCTATTTATCGAAACAGGCGCGGAAGATGCTGGACGACGCGGGATTCCCGGACTGCATCATCGTCGTCTCCAATTCCTTGGACGAATACATCATCCGGGACGTAATCCTGCAGGGGGCGCGGATCGACATGTTCGGCGTGGGCGAGCGCCTGATCACGTCCAAGTCGGACCCGGTGTTCGGCGGCGTGTACAAGCTTTCCGCCATTGAGACGGACGACGGCAGGCTCATTCCTAAAATGAAGATCAGCGAAAACGTGGAGAAGATCACAAATCCGGGCTTCAAAAAAGTATACCGGCTGTTCAGCAAGAAAACAAACAAAGTCGTGGCGGATATCATCGCCCTGGACCACGAAAACATCCCGGATGATGAAAATTTCGTGATTTTCGACCCCGCGTTCACCTGGAAGCGGAAAAAGCTTTCGGATTTTTATGCAAAAGATCTGAGGGTACCCATTTTCGACAAGGGAAAGCGCGTGTATGACAATCCGTCCATCGGGGAAATACAGGCGTATTGCAAGGCGCAGGTAGATACGCTGTGGGAAGAATCCCTGCGTTTCGAAAACCCGACCGTCTACTATGTGGATTTATCCACGGAGCTTTGGAATTTGAGAACGGATCTGATCCACCGCTATCAAAAAGATTTCGAATGATCAGCGGCCCGCCGGCGGGCGTCACCCTCCGTCATTGCGAGGAGCGCAGCGACGAAGCAATCCATATGACGAAAGACGCAGCGTTCGTACCTACGGATTCATAAGAAGTAAGGAGGTTTTGCGATGAAATACGAATTTCCTGTTACGAGAACGCATGAACCAAAGGAAAAACCCGATCCGGACACGCTGGGGTTCGGAACCGTTTTTACCGATCACATGTTCCTGATGAACTACGACAGCGCCGCCGGCTGGTACGACGGGCGCGTCGTTCCTTACAGCTCCATCAGCTTGGATCCCGCGGCGGCCGTCTTTCACTACGCACAGGAGATGTTCGAGGGTCTGAAAGCCTACCGCACGAAAAATGGGGACATCCAGCTGTTCCGGCCGGATATGAACGCAAAACGCACCAATGTGACCAACGAGCGGCTCTGCATACCCCAAATAGATGAAGAACTGTACGTGGAAGCCATAAAAACCTTGGTGAACATAGACCGGGACTGGGTGCCGGACCGGAAAGACACGTCGCTTTACATACGGCCGTTCATTTTCGCGACGGAAGCGTTCCTTGGCGTGCGCCCCGCGAACCAATACCTCTTCGCCATCATCCTTTCCCCGGTCGGGGCGTATTACAAGGGGGGCTTGGCGCCGACGAAGATCTTCGTGGAGGACGAATACACGCGTTCCACCAAGGGCGGGACAGGGGAAGCCAAGGTGGGCGGCAACTACGCGGCGAGCCTGAAATCACAGGAAAAGGCACACGCGAAAGGCTACACCCAGGTGCTTTGGCTGGACGGCGCCGAACGGAAATACGTGGAAGAAATCGGAACATCCAACGCCTTTTTCGTCATAGACGGCGAAGTGCTGACCGCTCCGCTCGAGGGGACGATCTTGCCGGGGATAACGCGCAATTCGGTGCTCGCGCTCCTGAAAGACTGGGGCGTCCCTGTCCGCGAAGAGAGATTTACCATAGACGACGTGTTCCGCGCGCAGGAAGCCGGGAAACTGTCCGAGGTGTTCGCATCGGGCACGGCGACGGTGATTTCCCCCGTGGGCGGCATGCTGTGGAAAAATAAAGAAATACAGATCAACGGCGGCGAAATAGGGACGCTTTCCAGAAAGCTGTACGACACGATCACGGGGATACAGTCAGGGGAGGCGGAAGACAAGTTTCACTGGACGGTAAAAATCTGAATTTACGGCACTGGCTTAAAAAGGAAAAAAAGATGAAGCATACAATCGCAGTTCTGGTCGAAAACAAAGCAGGGGTGTTGTCCCGCATCTCCGGCCTTTTCGCCCGCAGGGGCTTCAACATCGACAGCCTGGCGGTGGGGCCGACGGACGATCCGCATATTTCGCGGGTCACCATCGTCGTGAACGGCGACGATTACACGGCGGAGCAGGTCACGAAGCAACTGAACAAACTCATTGACATCCTGAAGGTACGCAAACTCGATGACGCAGACGCCGTCCGGCGCGAACTGCTTTTGGTCAAGGTGAAGCTGTCGGAATCGCAGCGCGGCGAAATCGTTGACATCGCAAAGATCATGAACTGCGAAATCGTTGACATATCCCACACCACGCTCATGCTGGAACACAACGACCGGCCCGAAAAGATAGACCTGCTCATCGAGCTGCTCTCGAAATACCAAATTCTGGAAATTGCGCGCACGGGCACCATCGCCTTGCAGCAGGGCGCGGACAGCGTGTGAAGCGTGTGAAGATTTTATTGACCGCCATTTGAAAGCTTGGTATACTTAAGGCAACCTCCGAAAACCCCGGCCGCACCCCCGGACGGTCTTTTTTCCGACCGGGCGTTGTTGGCGGCCTGTCCCGCCGCAGACCGGCGGGGAACCCGCTAATACCGCCAGTATCAACGGAACCGCCGCCTAGCCTGACGAAAAAAATCCTCATCCGGATGGCACAGCGGGGATTTTCGGAGGTTGCCTTAAAGGGCATGGATGTTTTGCGCAAAAAAACACGCCTTGGCGTCAAGCCGGCGGGCGCAAGCGTCCGGAAAAAACAGGGTTTTTTGGATAAATTTGGAGAGGAGAGGTATTCAATGAGGTTCAAAAAGATGACGCTTAATATCAATGGGGCGGATAGGACGTTCATCTGCGACCCGGCGCGGGACACGCTGGCCACCGTGATCCGCAGACTGGGGCTGACCGGAACGAAAGTTGGCTGCGGCGCGGGACTGTGCGGCGCCTGTTCGGTGATCTTAGACGGAAAGGTGATCCGCTCCTGCACGCGGAAAATCACGGCGGTGGCGGAATACAGCGCGGTTACGACGATCGAGGGGATCGG
Source organism: Eubacteriales Family XIII. Incertae Sedis bacterium (assembly GCA_031290135.1). Lineage (GTDB taxonomy): Bacteria > Bacillota > Clostridia > Peptostreptococcales > Anaerovoracaceae > JAITOE01. The sequence goes on along the minus strand of JAITOE010000034.1, from coordinate 24,469 downwards.
GTCGCCGAACAGCCTGCACCCGCTCCAAGTGGCGTGGATGCACTACGGGGCGGTGCAATGCGGATTCTGCTCGCCGGGTTTCATCGTATCGGCGTATCAGCTCTTGCAGGAGAACGCGTCGCCAAGCAGGGAAGACGTGCGGGACTGGTTCCAAAAACACAGGAACATCTGCCGCTGCACGGGCTACAAGCAGCTGGTTGACGCGGTCATGGCGGCGGCAAAAGTGCTGCGCGGCGAGTGCGGCGTAGAGGACATCAAGGTCACGCTGCCGGAAGAGAAATCCTACTACGGGCTGCCGTTGGTGCGCCCGGCCGCGCTGGCCAAGGTCTGCGGGCTTGCGGACTACGGCGACGACATCGAACTGAAAATGCCGGAGGGAACGCTGCACGTGGTGATGGTGCAGCCGAAAGTGACGCATCACGCGAAGATCCTGAAAATCAGCACAGAAGAGGCGGAGAAGATGCCCGGCGTGCACAAGGTGATCACCAGCAAGGACGTGGTGGGGTCAAACCGGCTGAACATGTTCCAGTTCCTGCCGCGCAGCCTGGCATCGGAGCAAACGCATATCCTGCTGGCGGAAGAAAAGATCTTCAACTACGGGGACATCATCGCCCTGGTGGCGGCCGACACGAAACTCCACGCCAGGGAGGCGGCCGCGAAGGTCACGATGGAATACGAACAGCTGCCGGAGCTGCTGAACTATCTGGAAGCGGCGATGCCGGACGCGGTGCGCGTCCACGAGGACCATCCGAACGTCTGGTCCTATCAGCCTACCGTGAAAGGGGAAGGCTATAAGGTCCCGGCGCTGATCGACGCCGCGCCGCACACAGTGGAGGGCAGCTTCTATTCCACGCGTGAGCCGCATATGCCCATCGAGGGCGACACGGTGCAGGCGTACTTCGATGAAGAGGACATCCTGACCGTGCAGTGCAAAGCGCAGTGCATCTACGCGAATATCGGGGACATCGCGGAAGCGACGGGCCTGCCGCCGGAAAAAGTCCGGGTGATCGAGAATCCTACGGGCGGCACTTTCGGCTGGGGCATCGCCGCGGCGACCTATTCCCTGGCGGCCATCGCCTGCATCGCCTGCGACAAAACGCCGGTTGCGTTCTCCATGACCTATCCGGAATACATGGCCTACAGCGGCAAACGTGCGCCGTCCTACGCCAACACGCGCTTGGCCTGCGACGAAAACGGGAAAATCATCGCGGCGGAATGGGACAGCGGCCTGGATCACGGCGCCTACAACGAGCTTGGCGACGACCTTACCACGCGGATCGCCCGCTTTATGTATTTCCCCTACAACGTCCCGAACGTGCTGGGCTTATCCAGGGTGGCCTGCACGAACCATTCTTACGGGACGGCTTACAGGGGCTACGGATCGCCGCAGGCGTACACGTCCTCCGAGGCCGTCATGGACATGATGGCGGAGAAGCTGGGACTCGATCCCTTTGAATTCCGCTGGAGAAATATCGCGCGGCCGGGGGATCTGAACGTAAATTCCCATCCTTTCAACATATATCCGATGGAAGACATCATGAAAACCATGAAACCCATCTATGAAACGGCATTGGCCGAAGCGAAGAAGCATGACACGCCGGAAAAACGCCGGGGCGTGGGCATTGCCTGGGGCGGCTACAACGTCACGGAGGGAACCGCCGACCAATGCACCGTTTCTTTGGAATTGCGCGCGGACGGGAAGTTTGTGAAATACGATACCTGGCAGGACCAGGGACAGGGCGGCGACGTCGGCTCGCTCATGGTCACGCTGGAAGCCCTGAAGCCCTACGGGGTGACGCCGGACGACATCGTTCTCATCCAGAACGACAGCAAATACTGCCCGGATCACGGCAGCTCGGCGTCGAGCCGCTCCCACTATATGAACGGCTGGGCGACCAAAGAATGCGCGGACAGGCTGTTGGACGCCATGCGCAAGCCGGACGGCAGCTACAGGACCCATGCGGAGATGACGGCGGAGGGGATTGCCGTCAAATATGAACAGCAAGTGCTGAACAGCAGCACCGGCGTCACGGATCTGGATCCCAACACGGGCATCGGCAACCCGACCCCGGATTTCACCTACGCCCTGTTCTTAGCTGAGGTGGAAGTGGACACGGCGACCGGGAAGACAACGGTGCTGCGGTACACCTGCGTGGACGACGTGGGCGTGATAGGCAACATCGCGGCCGTGAACGGGCAGGCGTTCGGCGGCATGTCGCATACCATCGGCTTTGCCTTGTCGGAGAATTACGACGACGTGAAGAAGCACAGCAACATCGTCGGCGCGGGCATACCGGCCATCAAGGACATCCCCGACGAACTGAACGTCATCCACCTGTGTACGCCAAGGAAAATCAACCCCTTCGGCTCGTCCGGCGCTTCGGAAGCCTACCAGTCCAGCGGCCACGTGGCGGTCGTCAACGCCATCCACGACGCCACGGGCGTCCGGATCTACGAATTGCCTGCCACGCCGGATAAGGTCAAGGCCGGGATTGAAACGCTGGCAAAGGGCGGAACGATTGAGCCGCCGAAGAAATATTTCCTCGGGTCGGATTTTCTGGAAGAGATGGAGAATATTAAGAATAATCCGTGTAAGTAAAGGTGGCACCGCTGCGGGGCTGCGATGTCCGTCTGGGGGGCAGTCCCGCCGGGATGTCTCTTCGCATCCTAATGCTTGATGCCCGTGATGCGTTCGGCTTCCTGCCTGTAGAATTCGGTGAGTTCTTCCATGGACCGGAAGGCGGGCTTGTCTGCGACTTCCTGCGCCGTGGCATCCGCAGCCTGCGCGTCGTCCGCGCTCTGCGCCGCGGCCGCCGCCTGGCCGGGTTCCTCGTCCCGCGCGGCGTCCGGTCCCGGCGGGGAATTTGTTTCGGCAGGGCTAAAGTCTTTGAGTGTCGGGTCGCCGCTCTGTTTTATGAAACGGAAATAGATAAAACCGGCTATAACGGCGACAACGATAAGCAACAGTGGCATAAAAATCCCCTTTCAACAAAGCCGCCCGGAGGTAAAACCGCAGGACGCCCAGTGGCAAAACGGATAACAGCGTTATGGTACTGCCATCTCCGGCAAGGCCGGAGGGCATTTCAATCCGATATAATAACCGTCCTGTGGCTATTGTATACCAAAAGCCGGAAAGAGTAAAGGAAAACAATGAGCAAACAGCAGTGGACTGACACGGCCCTCGCAAAAGCCCTGGAACGCGGGAAAGAGCGCAAATCATTTACAAGCACCAGCGATTTTCCGGTAGAACGGCTGTCTACGCCGGAGGATGTGCACACGGATTATGAAACGGCGATCGGATATCCGGGCCAGTACCCGTTTACCAGGGGCGTACAGCCGACCATGTATCGCGGCAAGCTCTGGACCATGCGGCAATACGCCGGGTTTTCCACGGCGGAGGAGAGCAACCGCAGGTATAAATACCTGCTGGAACAGGGGCAGACCGGATTGTCCGTCGCGTTTGACCTGCCCACCCAGATCGGCTACGATTCCGATGACCCCGTTGCCACCGGGGAGATCGGCAGAGTGGGCGTGGCCATTGATTCGATGAAAGACATGGAGATCCTGTTTGACGGAATCCCGATGGACAAGGTGAGCACCTCCATGACCATCAACGCGCCCGCCGCCATCCTGCTGGCGTTCTACATCGCCGCCGCGGAAAAACAGGGCGTGCCCCCCGACAAGCTGCAGGGGACCATACAAAACGACATCCTGAAAGAATACTCGGCGCGCGGAACCTATATCTTCCCTCCGGCTCCTTCCATGCGCTTGGTCACCAACCTGTTCGCTTACTGCTCGGCCAATACGCCGCAATGGAACACCATTTCCATTTCCGGGTACCATATGCGCGAGGCGGGCTGCACGGCCGCGCAGGAAATCGCGTTTACCCTGGCTGACGGCATCGCTTATGTAGAAGCGGCCCTGAAAGCCGGAATGGACGTGGATGATTTTGCGGGACGGCTTGCTTTCTTCTACGCTTCGCATAACAATTTGCTGGAAGAAGTCGCGAAATTCCGCGCCGCCCGGCGTTTATGGGCCAAAATCATGAAAGAAAGGTTCCGCGCCAGGAAAGAACGCTCCATGATGATGCGCTTCCATACGCAGACGGCAGGATGCACGCTGACGGCGCAGCAGCCGGACAACAACATCGTCCGCGTCGCCGTCCAGTCATTGGCCGCGGTGCTGGGAGGCACACAGTCGCTGCACACGAACAGCAAGGACGAAGCGCTGGCGCTGCCGAGCGAGGAAACCGTGCGCATCGCCTTGCGCACCCAGCAAATCATCGCCTGCGAATCAGGCGTGGCCGACACCATTGACCCATTGGCCGGCAGTTACTATGTCGAGAGCCTGACGGACCGGCTGCAGGAAAAAGCCGAAGCGTACATCGCGCGCATTGACGACATGGGCGGCGCCGTCAAAGCCATTGAACTGGGATTCATCCAGCGCGAAATCACCGAAAGCGCCTATGAATACCAGAAAGCCGTGGAAACGAAAGAGCAGGTCGTCGTCGGCCAGAACCAATTCATTATGGAGAAAGTTCCGGTCGGCGGCCTGCTCACGATCGATCCCGAGACCGCGGCGTTTCAGGTCAGGAAAGTGACGGATGTCCGCAAGAACCGCGACAACGCGGCGGCCCGGGAGAAACTGGCCGTTTTACGCGCGGCCGCGGCAACCGACGACACGAACCTTATGCCTCTTATCCTGGATTGCGCGCGCATCTATTGCACCGAAGGTGAAATCTGCAACGAACTGCGCGCTGAATTCGGTGAATACCGCGCAACGGAGGTGCTGTAAATGGCAGAGAGAAAAATCAGAATCCTCATAGCGAAACCCGGGCTGGACGGACATGACCGCGGCGCGAAAGTAATCGCAAGAGCTTTGAGGGACGCCGGCTACGAGGTGATTTACACCGGTTTGCGTCAGTCGCCGGAACAAATCGCGGCGGCGGCCGTCTCGGAGGACGTGGACGCAGTCGGGATATCCGTGCTGTCCGGGGCCCATGGCTATCTGTTTCCGAGAATCATAGAATTGTTGCGTGAACAAGGCGCGGACGACATCTTGGTTTTTGGCGGCGGCATCATTCCCGACGCGGACATTCCGGTCCTGAAGGCGGCCGGGGTCGCGGAGCTCTTCACGCCGGGAACGCCGCTCGCGGACATCATAAACTTTTTGCGCGAACGCTATCCCGAATAGAGGACGGACATGCTTCATAAAGAACAAGCCGGTTTCGACGAATTGCTTGCGCGCGGGCAGAACAATGATAAACGGGCGATCGGCCGCATGATCAGCTGCATTGAGACCGGCGGCACGGCCGATCATCACATGATGCAGCAGCTGTGGTCGCATACCGGGCGCGCCCGCATCGTCGGAATCACCGGTTCCCCCGGCACGGGGAAGAGCACGCTGGCCGACCGCATGGTGAAATACTGGCTCACCAAAGGGTACCGGATCGGGGTTATCGCGGTGGATCCCAGCAGCCCGTTCACCGGAGGCGCCATTCTGGGGGACAGGGTGCGGATGAACGACCTGGCCCTGGTCCACGAGGTCTATATTCGCTCCATGAGCGCGCGCGGCCAGCTGGGCGGCTTGTCCCTGGCCTGTTCCGGCGCGGTCGGCGTCCTGGATGCCTGCGGCTACGACATTGTCCTGATTGAAACGGTAGGCGTCGGCCAGTCCGAAGTGGCGATTATGAATGTGGCGGACCTGGTGCTGGTTATTTCAGTGCCGGGACTGGGCGACGACGTGCAGGCCATCAAGGCGGGCATCCTGGAGATCGGCGACGTGTTCGGGGTCAATAAGGCTGACTTGCCGGGCGCGGACCGTACCGCCAAGGAACTGAAAGCCATGCTGGACATGAACCCGAACATGGGCGAACACCAGCCGCCGGTCCTCATGGTGAGCGCGGAACGCAGCCAGGGGGTGGATGAACTCTGCGACGCCATCCTGGAAAATTATGCCTGGATGGAAGAATCCGGCGAACTGCTGAAACGCCGCAACCGCCGCCTGCGGGAGGAACTCCTGTCCTACATGCAGGACAGGGTGTACAGGCAGGTTCTTGCCCCTGTGATTGAAAACGACTCTTTTGATAAAAATATCAAGGATTTCCTCAGCCATGCGCGCAATCCATATGTGTGGGCAGGGGAGATTGCGGACCGAATGGAGGAAAAATTGAAATGAAAGCAACCCGGATAGACCACATCGGGATCGCGGTCAAGGATCTGCGGGCTGCTGTTGCGTGGTATGAAGAGACGCTGGGATTCAAGTCGGGCGGAACGGAAACGGTGGATGAGCAGAAAGTCGAGGTAGCCTTCCTGCCCTGCGGGGAAGGCGAACTGGAGCTCTTGGAAAGCACGGATCCGGAAGGCCCCGTTGCCCGCTTCATTGAGAAGAACGGCGAAGGCGTCCAGCATATTGCGTTGCGCGTCGCGGATATAGACGCGGTTTTGGCGGAGCTGAAGGAGAAGGGCGTGCGCCTGATTGACCAGACGCCGCGTTACGGCGCCGGCGGCGCGCGGATTGCGTTCATCCATCCCAAGGAAACCAAAGGCGTGCTTCTGGAACTGTGTGAAAGAAGCTGAGCGGACATGAACATTTTTTCTTGCGCGCGGATGACATACGGCCTGGCGGCAGTCATCGCGCTGTTCGCGGCCGTGGTCTGAGCAACAGGAAAGGCGGTGCAGAATGGACGCGGAAGAACGGCGTATGCACATTGTGCGCATGTTGTCGGAGGAACAGAACCCGGTCAGCGCCGCCAGCCTTGCCCGGAGCATGCAGGTGAGCAGGCAGGTGATTGTCGGCGACATCGCGCTCCTGCGCGCGGGGGGGCACGACATCATCGCCACGGCGCGCGGCTACATGGCGGCGGCTCGGCAGCAGCCCCCGGCCGGGCGCTATATGGGAAAGATCGCCTGCAGGCATAACGCCGCAGACACGGAAAAAGAACTGCTCGCCATCGTCGGTCTCGGCGGGGAGGCGCTGGACGTCATCGTCACGCACCCGCTCTACGGGGACATGACGGGGCAGCTGAACTTGGCAAGCCGGCGGGACGTGGAAGAATTTGCGGCGAAAATAAAAAACGGACAGGGGAAACTGCTGTCCGAACTGACCGACGGCGTCCACCTGCATACCGTGGCCTGCCGCGACAAAGCGGCCTTTACGGCGATCGTGGAAGAATTGGGGCGGCTCAATTTCCTGTACCGGACGGAATGAGCCCCCGCGGCGCCTATCATATCGTCTACCGTTCGCCTGATAGGGGCGGGCGGTCTTTTTTTGGACAATTTCAATTTTAAATGGAACTAAAACTGAAATTTTTCAAAAAACAATGTTTTTTTCAAATTTAAAAACTTTACAGGTTCATATTGACAAGAATAGGATTTCAGAGGTATTATATAAAGACAATAAGACTTTCAAGGTATTATTTATTATTTCGCGAGATCCAAAGAAAGAAAATCGGGAGCTCCTTGTGTAATTGTAAAAGTAAGAAAGGAATGGGGAAATGAAAAAATGGACGAAGAGGCTTTTGACGCTCATCCTCACGGCCGCGCTGGTTCTGTCGGGCGCGGCGCCCGCCTTTGCGGACGGGACCGGCGCACAGGAGCCGGAAGCGGGGATTGTTTTAGATCTGGAAAATCCGGACGGAACGGATGCAGGCCCGGCGCCCGGCGACACGTCCGGCGTTCCGGGCGAAGCGGAACCGGGGGAAGCTCCCGCGCCGCTGCCTGAACCGGAAGCGGAGGAGCTGCCGGAGAACCCGGATCAGGACGGGAACCCGGAGGAGTGGATCCCCTTTGAGCCTCTGGCGGAAGAGGTGGAATCGCAATCTATCCGTGTTGACGAGACTCCGTATTTTGCGTCCCAAGGCGCATGGGCAGTTCCGATTTACAATGCCTACTTCTATGGGGAGCCGGGTACCTGGGTAGAGGCGACCTTGACGTCCGAGGACGGCGAAACCGTGCTGCAACGCGATTTTTACATCGCAAACCAGTCCCGTGCTTACCTCTACGATGCCTTGATTTATGCGAACGGCGTACTTTTCCTTGGAGACACGCCCGCAGGTTTTTATGAGATATCCTTGCCGGGAGCGGAACCAGAGGAACCGCAGACGCTCTCAAACAGGCTGGTTGTAGCCGGAGCGGCGGCGCCCTACGTTACGGCCGCCGATTTCCTGGGACTCGGCAGCGTATACCTGCCTGCGCCGGCACAAAATTCCATCGACTGGATAGGCGCGGCATTCCAAAGCAACGGCTACATGGAAAGCCCCTCCTATTATTACGGAGCGGACAATTATTACAGCAACGGCTATTACGGCATAGAACCCGATGGCGGCATCTACGCCTACGTGAAAGGCTACGGCCTGAAAGCATCCGACATTCTGGACGCGGCGCTGGTCTCCTATGAGGACGATGACGGTTTGCCTTTGGCCGGCTTGGATAAAATCATACCGGGCAGCGGGATCTACGGGGCGCAGGAGTTCTATCTGCGTCTGGCGCCTACGGATGATTTCTACAGCGCTTCCAGCAATTTCAACAAACAATTGGTGATACAGTTTGCGGACGGGGTAAGCGGCAGAGATGTCAGCGACCAGGGCGTATACAGCGTATACGCTTCGTCACCCTACGGGGTCATGGCAGCCTACTTAGACCCCACGCATATCAGCGAAGGCAGGGTAGACATCATTCCCAACAACGCGGGAATCGTGGTACTGCCGTCCACCCTTGAGGTTCAGTTTATGAGGACGGTTGACGGCGGGCAGGAATACATCGACCTGGAAGCGTCCTTAGTGAACGGACGTTATCAGCTGACCCTGCCGTTAGACATTTATTTGTTTGAAACCGGCGCTGCCTTGCAGTTTGCTTTGCCCGATCAAGGGTTTTACCTTAATTTGGGGGAATACGACATCTTTCAGCTTGATTTCTTCACAAGCCACGCGCCGGACATAAACGGCGAGACGTTTACGGTTTATCCCGAAGCGCTGCCGGGCTTCAGCCGGGAAGACGCGGCTTTCTCCATAGCGGACGCGTCCTTTACCCCGTATCCGGGGGTAACGGTGGCAAAGACGGCGTCGGACCTGTACCGGAACACCTATACGGTCTCCGCGGAAGGCCCGCTGCCCGCAGGCAGCTACTATCTGCTGTTCGGCAGCCTGCCGGTTAAAGAATTTACGGTTTCGGCCGGCGGCGGCGCGGGTGGCGGCGGCAGCGGCACCGGCACGGCGAACAGCGTTTTTTCGAGCGGAAGCATATATGCTTCGGACAGCTTTTATTTTCAGGTGAACACACCGGGCACCGCCATAGACGCCGCTGCCTGGAGCGTGCAGCTCAAGGACACGAAGACCGGCGCGGTAGAACGCACGTTCTCCTTGGCCGACGGCTTCACGTACACGGAAAGCGGCACGGGGTACCAGTATTTCAAGACCGATGCGGGCGCGGTCCAGACAGGCACGTACCGCGTGGCATATTATAACAACGGCGCCGCGATAGATCCGGAGGATTTTCCGAACCTCGGAGACTACGACGCGCTGGTTGTCGTTCCCGACGGGACAGGCATCCAGATAAACGACTTCTATCCGGCTTCAGACCCCAAATCTATCCGGATTGAGGGACACGTAGGCGTGAACACTGCGGTTTCCGGCTGGACGCTCCGCCTGTATGAAACGGCGATCCCTTTCCTGAATCCCGTCCACAGATCAGCCGGCGTCCCTGCTTTCACCACTGGTTCGTCCGGGCGGTTTGAAGTGGATGTACCCGCAAATGCGCTGGGAATCAGCGAGCCGGGGCAATACTGGGCCGTGCTGGAGGACAGCGCCGGCAATATACTGAGTGCCGGCACGGTGCAAATCACAAAAACTCTCCTCTCCGCCTCGGACAGCGTCGTCCTGTCGGGTTCCGTCCTGCTGCGGGGCAACGCGGCGCCGGAACTGACGGTGGAGCTGTGGAAAAACGGTTCTAAAATAGAAGAGGCGAGAACCTTGAACGGCCAGTTCAGCTTTACCGGCATAGCGAAAAACAGCAGCTACACGGTCAAGATCGCGGCCGGTTCCACATGGCTTGCCTACGAAGAGAGCTATGACATAGGGGATACGGGGCGGTCGGTGCAGATCAGCCTGAGCTCCGCCACAGCGTCCTACACCGTCAGCGGCATCGTCCAGGCGGGCGGCGCGCCCGTCAGCGGTTATGTGCTGGGCGCCTACGCCTATGCGGGCGGCACGGCGGCGGCGACAGCCGCGGCCACGGCAGCCACGAACGCGAGCGGCGCCTACAGCCTCAACCTCCTTGACGGAACCTATGTGATCATCGGCAGAAGCGCGACGGATTACAAAGAATACCAAAGCGAACCGTTTACCGTGTCCGGCGCGGACATCGCGGGTAAAAACATCACGCTCCTGATCAGGCCCTACGCCGGCGGCGTCGTGACCCTGAACGGAACGCCGCAGGCCGGCCTGTACGTCTATTTGTATAAGGTCGAGCCCACATCCGGGTACGAGACCTATGTGAGATCCGCGAACACGGCCGCGGACGGCGCGTTCCAGTTTAAGGGTCTGGAGGAAAATACGGATTACGTCATCCGGGTCGATAGCTATGATTACCAGGGATCGAAATTCTTCACAAGCGGGGCGGAAGGCCGGACGGAAACGAACATCGGGCTTGTCGCTTTCGCGAACCTGAGCGGACGGCTTACGCTGGACGGAGTGCCGCAGGTCAACGTTTACGTGAAATTGCGGGTGGCCGGCAACAGCGGCTACCTCTGGGGCTACACAGACAGCAACGGCACATACAGCTTCACGCGCCTCAGCCCGGAGACCGGCTATACGCTCACGGTAGACGGAACAGTGCGCTATGAAGCCTACAGCGAGAGCGTGGATCTGAGCGCGGGCGGCGCCATAACGAAAGACATCGCGCTTGCGCCGATTCCCGTCTACGGCGTGACGTTCAACATTGTCAACGGGGGAAGCGACGTCCTGACACTTTACGTATACAGCAATAACTACTATGTGCAGGAGCAGGTTGCGCAGACGGAGGGCGTCTTTACAACGGCTCTGCCGTCGAACAGCTACACATACCACTATTCCTACGCAGGCATTTACGGATCGGGCAATTTCACGGTCAACGGCGCGCCGGAAACGGTGAGCATCACGCTCCCGACGATTTACACCATCTCCGGCGTGATCAGCGACTCGGCCGGTCCGGTGGAGGGAGCGACCGTCAGGCTGGCCGCGGTTTCGTATCAGACAGTGTACAGCGGCGCAGACGGCAGCTATACGTTCAAAATGAAGGCTTTCGACGGACCGGCGACGATAGAGGCGCACCATGAAACGGCGGGCTACGCCTTGGCAAGCTTCACAGTCAACGGCAGTCTAAACAAGAACATTGAGCTGAAACGCAACCGCGTGATCGTGACGGTCAGGCGGCAAGACACGGGCGCAGGCATCGCGGGCGCTTATGTGAACATCGGCGGTGCAGCTTACGGTTACACGGACGGAACAGGGCAGTTTACGCTGAACAACGTGCCGTCCGGCGTAAAGAGTTACTCTGCCTACGCCGCCGACTATTTTATGGCATACGGCACAACGCTGATCAACACGGAAGGCGACATGGCAGTCATTATCGAACTGCAGCGTAACCCGAGCGCGGATTACGTATTCTCTCTCCATTTCTCCAGCGATGAAATCGCCACGGGCAGCTTCGTTGATCTGCTTCCCGTGCTGGAGTACACTGGAAGCGGAGCGCCGCAAGGCGGCACCGTGAGCATCCAGCTCCCGGCAGGCCTGGAGCCTGCGGCGGGCGGGCTGAACGGTTACGCCATCACGGCGCAAAGCGCCACGTACACCACATATGCCGTCGCTTACGGCATTGCGGACGGAAAGATCAAGATCCCGGCGCTCCGCATAACAGCCGACGACACCATCGGCAACCTGTACCAGTTCAGCATCAGTGCGTGGATAACGACAGGGGCATTCGCCGGCATAAAATCGGGATACGGCACCCTTACGGTCGTCAACTCGACCCTGACCGCGCCGGGCGTCGTCCAGGCGGGGGAAAGCTTCAAGGTCTACGGCACCGCGCCTGCGAACAGTCTCGTCTCCATCGTGGATGAAAACGGGAACGTGCTGGACACCGTCCCTGTCACAAACCGGTATTACAGCACGACAGTCAGCCTTGCCGCAGGCGCACATAGCTTGCAGGCCATCGCCCTGACGGACACGCAGACCGTGTATTCGCCCGTGGCGCCGGTATACGCCGAAGCGGGGCTCCCGCCGGCTGTCAAAAACATCAACATCACGAATGGGTACCTCTCCGGCACCCTGAACAACAATAACCTGGCCTACGGTGTCCCGACGTTCAGCACCTGGGTGCTGTGGGATTATGCGAAAGGGGACTTCCGAGGCATCTATAACATAGCGGGCCTATTTGAAATCGCGAACCTCGGCGATTACACGGTGAAAGAAATCACATTCGCGGGTGCCACGACGAAGCCGGTCTTGGAAAGCGGCAAGTACAGCTTCACGTTCGGCATCGGAACCTGGAACGGCCTGGGCGTCAAGCCCATCGTGCTCACGCTGACAAAAGGCGGCGTGGAATACCATTTCACCATAGCGATCGTGACCATCCTCATCGACCCGTCGGGTTACGTCTATGACGCCCTGACCGGCGAGCCGGTCGAGGGCGCGACGGTCACGCTGGAAGTCAAGCAGGGCAGCGGCTGGGCGAAGTGGGTCGATGCCGACAAACTGCAGGCGAACCCCCTTACGAGCGATGAAGAGGGACGCTACGGCTGGTACGTGCCAAACGGCGAGTACCGCGTCCGCGTGACGGCGCCGAACTACGCCGACGCCATCGCGAACCAGGCGGACGGGACGTTCCTGTCCACGTCCTTAGACGGCATCCCCGTGCCGCCGGAACAGACCGAGGTCAACGTCCCGCTGACCTATACGGGCAAACCCACGGTCACGGCAAGCGCGCAAGGCGGGAAAGTCGTCCTGACGTTCAGCCGTCCGATGAAGGACGGCGTACAGAACGACATTACCATAAAGGTCGGGGGCGAGGAGGTTGAAGGCAGCTTCGCTGTTTCCGCCAACAAGAAAGTGTTCACTTTCACGCCGGCGACGGCGTTCGAGCTGGGGACCACCGTGCAGGTAGGGATTGAGTCCTCCGCGCTTTCGCAGGACGGCATCGCAATTGGAGCGGTTTCCATACCTGCCGTCCGGATCACGGAAAGTTCGACGACGGATCCCGGCGACGATGAGGACAATGACAGCGACGATGAAAGCAACAACAATAACAGCGACAACAGCGGCGTCACCCCGCCGTCCGGCGGCACTTCAGGCGGCGGCAGTCCGAGCGGCGGCAGCACCACCACCACGCCCATCGCGAACGTACCCGTGCCCCTCGCGCCCGCAGCAGCCGCGCCGGCCTCGACGTTCACCGACACGGCGGGACACTGGGCGGAGTACGCGATCGGCTACGTAGTCTCAAAATCCCTGTTCAACGGCGTAGGCGACAACCGTTTCGCGCCGAACGCCACCATGACCCGCGCCATGTTCGTCACGGTGCTTGCCCGCCTCGCGGACGGGAAAGCCGCCGGCAGCGCGTCCTTCTTAGACGTGCCCGCCGGCCAGTGGTACACGGACGGCGTCCTGTGGGCGGCGGAAAACGACATCGTGCAGGGCGTCGGCAACGGGAATTTCGCGCCGAACCAGGATATCACCCGTGAACAGCTTGCGGTCATGTTTTACAACTATGCGAAATTCGCAGGGCTGGACACGGCCGCGATGCCGGAACTCAGCTTCGCCGACAGCGACAGGGTTTCGGACTGGGCGCGGGAGGCCATGGCCTGGGCGAGCGCGAAGGGTCTGATCACCGGCAAGCCCGCGACCTCTATTGTGACTCCGCAGGAGGAACATCAGTTGTCCCCGGAGGGGAGCAATCTCTTAGACCCGCAGGGCAACGCCACGCGGGCGGAAGTAGCCACCATCCTCATGCGCTTCTTGGAAAGCTGATACCGGCGGAACGCCACCCCTCCTTGGGCGGATGTTTGAATAGTAACTTTCCGTCATTGCGAGCAACGCGAAGCAATCCAGTGCCTGCAGATTGTTTCGCTCCTCGTAATAATGGACATTCGCAAGCCCGCCGCACGAAGCATGTGCGGCGGGCTTGCTGTTTTGTTACTGTTATGAATCCCAGGTATATAGAACCGTCGCTACGGGGCGGGCATATGTGGCAGCAAAGCTGCCGCATAAGGTTCGCTTAGCTATTTCATGCCTGCGGCAAGAAATAGAGCGAGACCATTAACCCGCCGGTCGGGGCGGCTGACGCCTATGCGGGCGCTACACTCGCGTTGCTCATTCCGCTCGCTTTTCACGAATTTGCCATAACTGCGCAAAATAAGAAATAAGAAAAAGCAAAAAAAAAGAAAAAAAAGAAAAAAATTGCATTTTTCATGGCATGGCTATATAATGGTAGATGCGGAAACAAAGTAAAAGATGGTTCAAAGCGAAGAAAAGAGGCTCTGTTTCAACATTGAAGCAATACCACACAAATCAAGAATCAGAAAGGAATTTATGAAATGAAAAAATTCACCAGAAGACTTTTGGCACTGCTTCTCACGGCGTCCATGATCCTGGCCGGCGCGGCGCCCGCGTTTGCGGACGAGCTTGCAGACGGTGCGCAGGATGTGGAATCCGGGATCGTTTTTGATCCGGAGAATGTGGACGCGGCAGAGGAACCAGACACAAACTTGGAACTAGGCGACGTGCCTGAAGCGGAAGAAGATTTACCGCAGGATGACGCAAACGCAAACCCTGATGACTTTAACCTTCCGGAAACCTATGCGCCAAGTACAGATTTTCCTGACAAGCCCGAAAATCATGAATCCGGCCAGCCCGAATATGGTTCGGCGGAATATGAGCTTTGGAAACAGCAGCTTGCAAGCCCTGACCCTCAAAACAATGCTCTCATGCAGGCTTTCGCGTTAGCGGCATTGCCGATGACCGTTGGAAATGATTTTTTGGAATATTATGTAGCATCCAGTGGCTCATATACCATTGGCACTACGGGGGGGAATACGAATCTTACGTCAGACCAAAATAAACGGATGCTATATGGCCATCCCGGCAGTGGCTCGTCAAATTCCATTATTTCCATAGACGGTGCATTGACATCGATATCCGGTTATTACTCTGAATATAACGATGAAACAAAAACTCTTATCACGGCTCAATCCATAGACGGCGTTGAGGTGAAGCAGATATTATCGCTGTTCCCAAATCCTGTCAGCGAAATCGAAGATACCGTTCGAATAGAATATCAAATATCAAATAACGCTGGCACAGCAAAATCCATAGGGTTCCGCACGATGTGGGACACCTGCCTGGGATACTATGACGGTGCGCCGTTCCGTGTGGCGGGCATAGGCGCCATAACGACGGAACTTGAATTATCCGGGAATGAAATCCCGGAGAGCTGGCTCGTCATTGACGACTTGGCGAATCCCGGAATGATCACGCAAGGGTATCCCCGCAATATAGAGGGACTGCCGCAGCCGGACAGATTACAATTTGTAGGATGGGGACGTGTGAGTGCCATAAGCTCCGCATGGGCATATGTTCCGACCCCCGGATCTACCATTGGCGACAGCGCCGTTTGTATTTATTGGGATCCGCGCACCATAGGCGCGGGAGAAGAATTACGGTGCGTCGCTTATTACGGCATTGGCAGTTTTGTGCAATCGTCTGCCGGAAATATGAATATCGGCGTAGATCCGGGCGTTTACCAGCTGAAACGCCAGCCTAACGGCGGATATTCGCCCAATACGTTTACAACCACGGCATTTGTCGAAAACGGATATGCTGACGTGACAAATCTTCAGCTGACATTAGAATTGCCAAACGGGCTCACGCTTGCCCCCGGCAACGCACAGACAATAATCATTCCCGGTTTGGGCAGCGGCGAGGCGAGGTCGGACCTTGCCTGGAGCGTACAAGTCAATCAGCGCGCGTTCTTTTCATTCGACATACCCATACATATGACGCTGAAAATCGAGGCTGACGGAATCGAGGAAAGAAGCATTGATCTGCCGATTACAATCCCTGCCATGGATGTTGACGCGCCGCATATGCCTGTCAACTTAGCGGCAGAACCGGGGCGGAGATCCGTGGCGCTTACGTGGGACAATCCTGAAGACTATGGGTTGTTTGATGTTGTTGCGTACAATATTTACCGTGACGAAGAGCTTATTGCCACGCTCACATGGGAAGATGGCGAGACGCCTATTGTTGCCTATGCTGATTACGGAGAAACGGGGAGTTTATTAACGCCGGAATTAGGCCGAAACACAGCATATCAGTATAAAATCGTAGCATATAATTTTCAACAGCAGCCATCGCTGCCCGCAAATATTACCATAGCGACATTGGACATTGACGATGAATCTCCGACAAAACCGGGAACGCCAATCTTTGTATCCCATGCTTCATCGTCCGTTACGATTCGCTGGGGCGCATCCACGGATGAAACGGAACTTGGCGGATACAAGATATTTAAGAACGGCACACTCGAAAAAACCGTAGATGCTACCGTAAACGAGACAACGATTACCGGATTAACAGCCGGCACTGCTTACACATTTACTGTACAGGCATTCGACACGTCAACATTTGCACCCGGCGGCAATCACTCTGAAATAAGCGATTCGTTCATAGCCGCGCCGGTGCTTCCCTCTTTTTCAAGCAGTAACCCGCCGCAAAACGAGTACATTATTGAGGCGCAACAGAACATCCCGTTGTCCGCCGTTGTAGTGGATGATAATAATTTGACAGGAATGACCGCTGCCGTGCAATATAGCGAAGCGGGCAGTTACGCATGGGTAACCATCAACGAATGGGCATCCATACCGGCAAACAGACAATTATCTTACCAATGGGCATATTTTAATGATTTGGAAGCGGGGGATTATCAGCTTAGATATCTTTTGACGGACCGCGATGACGGCATTGCAGAAGCTATTTATAGCTTTGCCGTCAAACATGACGATGTGCTGCCAACTGTCAGCATCAGCGCGCCTTCAAACGCAGCTGTCCTGAACGGTAAAAACTTGATCATAAGCGGCAACTCTGGCGATAATATCGAGGTAGACAACATTCAGTTGTCATATTCCGCCGACGGCGGCGCCACATATCACGATATCGCAACACTCGTTAATGAAAAAACAACCGGCAGGACTGCTTATGCCTGGCAATACACCTTTGACGCCACAGGTCTTCCGTCGGGAAGTACAATCATCAAAGCCACGGCCGTGGACGGTTACGGAAACACGGCCTTTATTACCGTGACTTTTGTCTTAGATAACACGCCGCCGGATTCGCCCTATGACTTTTACATCTCAAGTACAGATGAATATATCGGATTGTTCTGGAGCTATCCTGACCAGCCCCGCGATTCGGATTTCAGCAGCTTTCGCATCTACCGTTCTGTTTCTGCCGAAGGACCGTTTGAACTGATCAGAACGCAAAGCAGCCTGAATTTTTTTGACACGGTCTCAAATGGAGTGCGGCAGGACACATCGTATTATTACTACATAACGGCGGTAGATTCAAGAGGCAATGAAAGTGAACCCACGGCAAAACTTTCCGGCAGAATAGAAGAGGATACCGCCCCGCCGGTCATTGTAAGCTTTTTACCGCGTCAAGATGCCGAACTTTGTAAAGACGCATCTATTTCGGTTTCACTGTATGACAATTATTTGTTAAAACAATTGGATATTGCTTATCGCAAGAGCGGGGATACGCCTTGGATCGGCTTAACAAGCATTGAAACCGACAAAACTTCTGCGGTATTATCCTGGAGCTGGGATGTCAGCGCATTGGAAGCCGGCAGTTACCAATTGAAACTCACGGCCGCGGACACTGCCGGGTTAACATCCGAAAAAATAATTGATTACACGGTAAAAGCGTATGCCGTGCCGGTTCCCCCGGCTAACATTGAAACAGATGTCACCGGCCATAGAACGATTGGTTTGACGTGGAGTTACGCAGGAGATGCCAGCGTCTTGTCCGGCTTCCGCATACTGCGCAAAACGTCAGGCAGTTCCGGCTTTGTCGAAGTGAAATTCCTCAGCGGCGGCGGTACTTCTTACGCCGACAGCAGGTTGACGGTCGGCGCGGCATATACATACAAAATCGTAGCCGTAGATAAATGGAACGCAACAGCAGAGAGCGCAGAGATCACTGAAACGGCGCCATCCAATGACACGGAAGCCCCCGTCGCCGTCATTGCAGCCGAAAATCTTTTGGTGGCAGAAAGCAGCATCGTCACGTTTAACGGAGCAGGCAGCAGCGATAATGACGAAATTGTTTCCTATGTCTGGAGCTTCGGCGATGAGACAGCAGGCACGGGCGTGACGGTTAACCACACATATGCGCAAGCGGGCATTTATACCGTAACTTTGACAGTGGCAGATGCGGCAGGCAACACCGGTTCCGTCACTGCCACGATAGAGGTGGTTGATTTATCCGTTGTCCAGGATATGCGTGAAATCACGTTCAGCGTGGTCGATTCCACGACGACAGCCCCCTTGGCCGGCGCGGAAATCAAGATCGTCAGCAAATCAGAAAGTTCAAACGCCCCGGCAGATGTAACGCTGACGTCCGATTCCAGCGGCAGCGCCAAAGCGGTGTTGAGAGACGGGGATTATTCGGTGCAGACAGCATACAACGCCTATCTGCTGCGCAATAACACTGTTACGGTCGGCGCTGATTTCAATACAAACGTTACGATAGGCATGTCCCGCTCCAATGTGCTGGTTGGCAGCTTGACCGCTACCGAAATGACCTACGATGAGATTTTGGCAGCCGGCATCGATGTCAGCGATCCGGACAACCAGCAAGTTTTCAGGTTTGCCGCGGTTCTGGAGTTTACTCCCTTAGACCAGCCGTACTCCATACCGATCAATTATTATACCAATAGCAAAGGCGTGGTATTAAACAGCGGCAGTCCCGGCGGCGGCACCAGCGGCGGCAGCGGCGGGGGCATCGGTTTCAGCGCAGGCGACGTGAGCGGCACGATCTATCCCGTCTCAAGAAATGTATACTTAATTATTTATGGCGAAGCCAGCTGGCTCAAGGAAATGTTCCATGTGCAGCTGCTGCTGACCAATACGTCAGCCGTAGAGTATATTGAGAATTGCGTGTCAGAATTACAGTTGCCGGATGGGCTGTCATTTGCGTCGATGCTATCGGGGATCCAAAACCGGGCGGTGCAAACAATAGATAAAATCCCTGAACAATCTTCTGCCACGATTGACTGGTATGTGCGCGGCGACAAAGCAGGCGAATACAACCTTACCGCCCTTGTCAACGCCACATATATGCCAAACCCGGAGGATTTCGCCGTTACGTTTGTCACCGAGAAACCGATAAAAGTCTGGGCTGGCAGCGCTTTGCATATGTACATCGAGGCAGACAAATATGCAGTGAAAGGTTTGGAATATGAAGTGAATTTCCGTCTGGAAAATGTTTCGGATAAAGACCTGTACAATGTTTCACTAAATATATTCGGAGGACAATTCCTGCGGGATTACGACGTTTCTGATCTTGAATACGAAGGAGACGGAAGCGATTTATCCGGTATCTGGAACGATGGGACAGGGGCGGTTTCGAAAAACGTCTTAAGACCGGGAGAAACGATAGAAGGCACCTTTAGGATAATTTTCGACGATGACATAATCGAATCAAATGTTGTTTATATGCTAACGAATATGTTTATACATACTATGGAAGGAAGCACGACGGAAATCCCGACGACATTCGCGTTTATCGACCGGGACCATGGTTCCGGAGACATTGACGGAATCGACGGCGTCACCGTGGCTGATGCCCTGATTGTAGCCGACGCAGTCCTAAGCCTGGGAATCCTGACGCCCGACCAGATCCGGGCGGCCGACATGGACGGCGACGGACGTATAACAATGAAAGACGTGATCCTGATCGTCAGAAAGGTAGTGGCGTAGCTTTCGCCGCCGGCGACAAGGGTTCGAACCGGGCGCGGGATGCCGTTGCCTGGGCGAACGCGAAAGCCCTGATCACAGGCAAGCCCGCGACCTATATCGTGACCCCGCAGGGGGAACGCTTTCCGTCTTTGCGAGCGAAGCGAAGCAATCCAGTGTCTGTAGGTTGCTTCGCTCATCGTAATGATGGACATTCGCAAGCCCGCCGCACGATGTATGTGCGGCGGGCTTGCTGTTTTCCTCCATATAGCCGATAAATTATCGGAGATTCTTGACATGACCTGCCACAGTACCTATAATGGGGATATGATGGCGTTGTAAAACTATAGTATAGAGGACTATTATGATACCGTTGAAACTTGAGACATTATTGAAAGGGCGTGTAGTCGAGCAGGATCGCGTTGAATACAAAAAGGGGTGGAATCCTGCGGATACCATCCATGCAGTTTGCGCATATGCGAATGATTTTACCAACATGAACGGCGGTTATGTCGTGATCGGCATCGAGGAAGACAATGGACGTCCACTCCTGCCTCCGGCCGGCATCGATGAAAACGATCTCGACCGGATTCAAAATGAACTGTTTGAGTACTGCAACCAGATTGAGCCAAGATATCTTCCTCAGTTGGAGATCACCGAACATGGGGGGAAGAAACTGATTTATCTTTGGTGTTCCGCCGGCGACGCCGGGCCATATAAGGCGCCGGTGGACATATATTCCAAAAAGAAGAAAAACGGCGCCAAGGATGAAAAGCGCAAAGAATATTGGATCAAGCCATTCTCGGTGAAAACCATAGCAAAGCAAAGCGAACTTTTTGAACTGTTCGAGAAATTCAATGCTGTTCCTTTTGATGACCGCGTCAGCCGCGGCGCTAAAGCCGAGGACATACAGATGGGCCATCTCCGGGATTTTCTTGTGGAAAGCAACAGCGCTTTGGCGGAAGATGTATTTTCGCGGCCGGTGGCAGACACGTTGCTTTCATTGGAAGTGGCGAATGTAACGGATGTCGGAGTCGATATCCGGAACATAGGCATCCTTATGTTCAGCGACCGGCCGGAAAAGTTCATGCCCGGCGCAAGGATTGAATTGGTGTGGTTTCATTCCCCCGAAGAAGAAGGATCCGACGGTTTCACGGAAAAGACCTTCACCGGCCCGCTCTTCCGGCAGGTGAAAGACGCGCTTCGTTATATCGAGACTTCCGTCATCGAGGAAAAGGTAGTGAAAGTGCCTGGACGCGCGGAGGCGGATCGCTACTTCAACTTTCCGTATGAGGCGCTGGAGGAAGCACTCGCAAACGCCTGCCAGCACAAATCATATCAGATACCGGAAGCGGTCGAGATTCGCGTTTACCTGAACCGAATCATGATCATCAACTATCCGGGACCTGCGCCTTGGATAGACATGGAGAAGTTCCGCGAAGGCAAGGCTGTGTCGCGCCGTTACCGAAACCGCCGTATCGGTGAGTTTTTCAAAGAGATTGATTTGGCCGAAAAGAAATCGACCGGGATCAAGAAAATTCTCCGTACTTTGGCAAACAACGGTTCCCCGCCGCCCACGTTTGAAACGGACTCCGCGCGCAACTCTTTGGAAACTACAATTTGGATCCACGAAGGATTTAAAACATGGGGAATATCAAGATGGGATCAGATCCTTGCTGACACAGGCAATACCCGGGGCGGTTCTGGCTTTACAGAGAACTTTACAGAGAACTTGACAGAGAAAGAGAAGGATTTGATTGATATCATACTGTGTGAGTCGGGCATTACGACAGCAAAAATGGCAGAGAGACTTGGTATTTCGAGACAAACTGTATCAGTGAGGCTGAAACAGCTTGGGGAAAAGGGCCTGATCTGCCGCACTGGATCAGACACAAAAGGGAATTGGCAGATCATTCGTGAACCATGATATGATAAGCGGCGCAAGGGATTGCGCCGTCCGTTCAATTTGGCACCGTTTGAAATTGAAGCGCACTTAAATTGTTGAGCGGGCGGTTTGACGGGGTTGTGCGTCGATTTCCTTGACACTTTTAATAATGTCTTCCAAAGCGGCATCCCGCAACAGTATATCGCGCTCGGCGGTATAGTCGCCGCGCCCGCTTTCAAACTGCCGGATAAAATAGACTGCCCCTACGGCGCCAAGTTCCTTTTCGAGCGCAGTCATGCCTGCATTGCGAACGGCGGCGGGATTACGAAAATTCAATGCGGAGTTAGCGCTCATTGTTCATTACCTCCATAAGCCAGGATACTGGGTTAGCGGTTTTGACCTTTGCGCCGATTCTGTTGGCCGATTTGAGCAACCGGTCATCCGTCGTTAAAAACACGTCAGCTTCGGTTGTTTCGGCCAGGGCCAAGTGTAAACTGTCGAAAGGCTTTACGCCGTTTTTCTGAAAAAACGCGGCTCGGCTTTCTGCGGCTTCGGACAGACAAACCCATTCTCGTGCGGCGGAATAAAGCGTCCGTACTTGCGCCAGCCTATCCGCGTTGGGATGCCTTGACATCTCTGAATCCAGGATGCCGCTAGCGAGCAGTGTCCACTCGCCCTTTTCGCAATGAGAAACGATAGAGAGAACCGCTTCGGCCTCAAGATAAACCCTGTCTTGCGTCAAGTCGTCAAAAGGGCGGTTCAGGCAACAAACATCCATATAAATCCTCACAGGCAAATCACCTCTTTCGGTCTAATTATATGCCGATTTTTCTTAAAATACAACGGTCAATTTGCGGAAGTTCGCGGAATTCCCAGCGAGAATTTTCAGAAGCCGAGATTTCAATTTCCGGGCAAATTTTTGACCCGGATGCAGAAAAGACTGTGTCTGCTTGCGGTCTATTTTATGTGCAGAGAATTATTTGTTGCCGGGATAATTAACCGCATCTCTCTCGCAGCTTTGACGCTATGGATAGCTCCGGCAATAATGATAGTTGTCATGGCAATTGACACAGTGACACTGCGTATTTTTGAAAGAAAGCTGATTTCATATTGCAAATGGACCGTGCTGCTTCATGCCGTGATCGGAGGGGCACTAACGGCGGCTGAATCTGATCAAAGCATAGCCGGTTTTTGGCGGCGGAGGGATAACCCATGATTTTGTATCATGGAAGCAATATAAAAGTCGAGCAGCCGCAACTTGTAAAGCAGCCACTCTGAGCAAGCCCGCTGCACGATGTATGTGCAGCGGGCTTGCTGTTTTTCCAAATTGCATCTGTACTTTTACGGCGCAAAGGAATATAATAGGCATGATTTCTTACAGAAATCGGGTTAGGTGTTCATAGACAAAGAATATTCCGGCATAACAAGGAGGTGGCTGAACATGACCAAGGTAGGACAGATCATACAGGAAGAGATCGTTGCAGCGGCAAGCGCAGCGGCAAGCACTGCAGTCAGTGAAACCAAGCAAGACGTGGCAAGGGAGATGTTGAAGAACGGGGAAGACATCGTGAAAATCCTGAAATACACCGGTCTCACAAAGTCGGACGTGGACGCAATCTCATTTTCGTAGTGAAAACACTGTTTCGCTTTTTACGAATCTTGCCACAGACATGTGCAGCGGGCTTCAGTTTACATGGAGTTAGATTTTGGAAGATTTAACAGCGTGATGGCAAACAGCACGAGCGCGATGCCGACGATGGCGACGACGGACGGCACCTCGCCGTACAGCACGAGGCCGAGCGCCGTGGCGGCTATCGGCTCGACAGAAACGAGGATGGCCGCCTTGCCCGTGTCAATGTACTGCATGCCGTAGGTGTAGAGCACATAAGGGAGCAATGACGCGAAAAGCGTGTGCAGAAGAAGTATGGCCGCCATGGGCAGCGTCGCGGCGGCGAGCGAACCCGCGATTACGGCAAAATCGGTGAAAGGGGCACATACGACGCCGGCGATGAAAAAGCTATAGAGATTGACCGTGAGCGCATCGTAGCCGCGGTTGAGCGCAAATCTGGAAAATATGCTGTAAAGGGCGTACCCAAATCCCGCAAGCAGGCCGATCGCAAAGCCTTTGGCCGAAAACGAGACCACGCTCCCGACGATGCCGCTGGTCAGCACGGCGCCGGCAAAAGCAATGACAAGCGCCTGTATTTTGACGGAGGTGAGCCGTTCCCGAAAGAGGACCGCTGAAATGAGGACGACGAAGATCGGGGCGGTCGCCAGCAGGATGGCCGCGAACGACAAGGGGTTCATGACGATGGACATGCTGAAAAAAAGGTTGAGCATGATCGCGCTCGACACGCCCGCGCCGATGAAACACCACAGATCTTTTGGCTTGATGCGAAACAGGCCACGCCGCCCCATAGCGAGCAGGACTGCCGCCAAAATCACAAAGGCGAGCGACATGCGCACAAAAACGATGGTCAGCAGGTTATATCCGAGACCGTTTAGATAGCGTACAAAAAAGCCGACGACGCCCCACATGCAGCCCGCCACAAGGATTGCGGCGACAGCCTTTGCGGACGCGGAGGATTTTTGGGTTGCGGAAAGGTT
>JAITOE010000271.1 GCA_031290135.1 Eubacteriales Family XIII. Incertae Sedis bacterium | reverse complement strand
GCACGACAACGCCATGTCGGGGCAGTCGGAAAAACTGCTGGTGGACTACGTTTCACGTTCTTCGCCGGACAGACGGCGCATGTACGAGCTTCTCGTCCGCCAGTACGGCGAAAAAATCGAGAGCTACAGCGCCGGGGACGGCAGCAATATGCGCAATGCCGGCGGCACGTGGGAATACGACCTGACCGACGCGGAAGCGCGCCTCGTGGAATCGTTCATGGGCATCTACGTGCCCGCCTTTGAAACGGCGCGGGATGAATATCTGACAGGCAATCGCCTGCACAGAAACATATGAGTCGAAAGGAGTTTTCAGATGGAAACATTACAGGCAATCGAAGCAAGGAAAAGCGTTCGCAGCTACAGCCCCAAGGCCATTGACCCGGCGGTGCTGGGCAAGGTTGCGGCGACAGCCAACCGGGCGCCAAACGCGGGTCCCTTTCAAATCACCGTCGTCAAAAATAAGGCGCTTTTAGACAAAATTGACGAGACGACCTTGACAGCCATGAAGAACTCCGGCAATGATTTTCTGGTAGGCAGGGCCTCGCTGGAGGGCTACCATCCCTTGTACGGCGCCCCCGTCCTGCTCCTTTTGTCCGCCGTGCCGGAGGGCTATGCCACAGTGAACGCGGCAGCGGCGGCCACGGCAGTCACCATCGCCGCCACGGATCAGGGGCTGGGTTCCTGTTACGTGATTTCGCCCCTGATGGCGTTCGACGGAAAAAACGAACTGTCGCAGCAATTAAACCTCCCCGCAGGTTACCAGCCCCTTGCCGGCGTGCTGCTCGGATATGCAGACGGCGAAAAATTTTTCACGGAACGCGCGACGCCGGACAACGTGAACTACGTCGAATAAGGGATTGTCCCTTGGTTTTCGCGTTACGAAATAGATCCGAACCTGAAGAAGGAATGGCTTTCGGCGCGCCATTCCTTTTATTCGGGCAGGGCGGCGCGGATTCACGGGAACCGTCCGCAGGGGGCTTATATGGAAACCGACAAGTTGAGCAGCTATATGCGAAAAAAACAGAGAACCGCCTGGGCGGAGATCAACCTGGACAATATCAGGTACAACATCCGGTCCATCCGGGGCAAAACCGGGAACAGCGAGATCATCGGCGTCGTCAAGGCCGACGGTTACGGCCACGGGGCGGCGAAGGTGGCGGAAGCCCTGCAGGAAGAAGGTGTTTCCAGTTTTGGCGTGGCGACGCTGCAGGAGGGGATTGCCCTGCGGGAAGCGGGCATAAAAGGGCCGGTGATCATCCTGAGCCTGACGCCGAGGGGAAACGAGGCGGAAGTTCTGGAATACGGCTTTATCCCGGTGATTTCCACCGGATCCGACGCGGAAGCCCTGTCGCGCCGGGCGGGACACAGCGGGAAACGCGCGGAGATGCTGCTTGCCTTAGAGACGGGAATGGGGCGCGTGGGCTTCCTGCATGACGCGGAGAGCGTGGAGACCGTCCGGCGGATAAACGAACTGCCGCACGTGAAAATCAAGGGGCTGTTTTCCCATTTCGCGACGGCGGACGAAGCGGATCTTTCCTATGCAAGGGAGCAGATCCGGCGTTTTGACCGCTTTGCCGGGGCGCTGGAAGCGGCGGGGATCCATACGTCCTATCGCACCATGGCGAACAGCGCCGCAATCATGAACTTCCCGGAGAGCTGCTACGACGGGGTGCGCCCCGGCATCGTGATGTACGGGCATTACCCGTCCGGCGAGGTAGACCGGGCACAGCTTGCAATCCGCCCCGCCATGTGCGTGAAAGCCAATATCGTCCTGCTGAAAAAAGTCCCGCCCGGTTTTTCCGTCAGCTACGGCGCCGCCTTTACCACGCGCCGGGAAAGCCTTATCGGGACGCTGCCGCTGGGCTATGCGGACGGCCTGCCCAGAGTCTTGTCCGGCAAGGGCCGGGTTATCGTCGGCGGCGCATACGCGCCCATCGTGGGCAACATCTGCATGGACCAGTGCATGATAGACGTGACGGACGTGCCGGGCGTAAAAGAGTACGACGAGGCGGTGGTGCTGGGCGCGCAGGACGAAAAAACCATCACGCCTGATGAAATCGGCGAAAAAACGGGAACCATTAACTATGAGGTGGTCTGCCGCTTCGGGCAGCGCCTGCCAAAGATATACCTTTATGGGGCGAAGCACGCCGCCAATCGGTTGAAAGAAAGAACGGATGCGTAAATCGCAGCGGAATGGGGCAAAATATGGGAGAGATAAACAACGAAAACAAAAAACATCCGCTGGCCATCGGAATGAGGACGGTCAAGACCGCGCTCACGGTTTTTTTATGCTTAGTGGTCTACAGCTTGGCGGAACGCGCGGGCATAGCGTCCCAGTTTGACGCATTTTTAGCCTGTACGGCCGCGATCATCTGCATACAGGACAGCATGGAAAAATCGGTTTCCTTCGGGCTGCACCGGATTTACGGGACGGGGGTGGGGGCGCTTCTGGGCGTGATTTTCCTGTATGTGGACATGTTTTTCCAAAACAGATACCTGATCCTGATCATGTGCGCGGTGGGGATCATCGTGCTCATTACAGTCTGCAACGCGCTGAATATCAGCGATTCCATCGTAATCGGCTGCGTGGTTTTTTTAGTGATCGTCCTGGAACAGACCTTGGACAGCCCTCTCGTCAGCAGCATTCACCGCCTGCTCGACACCGTGATAGGCATTGCCATTGCCATCCTGATCAACCATTTCATCCACAACCCCGATGCACGCGGGAAAGAGGTGCCGGAGGAAGAAGAATAAATAGCCATCCACGACGGGTTCCGTCACCAAACGGAACGAAACTACCCAGCAGCGGGGTGGACGCAACCCCCAGCCATTCACTCCGCCGGGCGGATGTTCAGATAATTATCATACACAATGTTTCCGACAATGCCTCCGGGCGTATCAGAAAAACCGGTCCAGCGATCGGTCCTGTACGCCTGGAGTTTTTCATGATACCATAAAATGAAGCAGACGGCGTCTCCGTAATACATCCGCTGCATTTGGTCCAAAAGCTCTTTCCGCGCCGCCGCGTCCGTCTCCGCAAGCTGCCGCGCATAGAGTTCATCGTATGCGGGATTGGCGTAATACGTCTCATTGTCCGTGCCGAAGCGGTCCGTCAGGGGCAGCGCCGTCATGGCGGAAGGATCCGGGAACACAAAATCCCTGCTGCGGATGCAGATGTCATAGTCGGGCGTGTTCACGCTGCGGATGCGTCGGTTCATGGCGGCTTCGTCCATCTCCGTGAAGAGAAGGGAAATGCCGATGTCCTCCGCCATTTTGGAAAACAGCCGGGCGGCAATCAGCCCGCTTTCGTCGGTTTCGGCGGCGAAGAGCCGGAATTCCAGCTTCAAGCCGTCTTTTTCGCGGATGCCGTCGCCGTCATCGTCCACATAGCCCGCTTCGTCCAGCAGCAGCCGGGCTTTCTCCGCGTCGTTGTCGATTACCTCTTCCGGCATCAGGCTGTACTGCCATTTTTCCATGGCAGGGGGGATCAGCACGCCGCCCGGCGCACCGCGGCCGGAAACCGCGCTGTTTACGATCCGGACGCGATCCAAGGCATATCCGAGCACCAGCCGCACGGTTTTATCAAGGAGCAGGGGGTTTCCGCGGGAGCGGTCGCTTTGGCTGACGTTGACGCAGCCCATGTGAAACGCGAACGCGGGCAGGGAAGCCGTCCGGATGTCCGCCTCGTCTTTCAGGCCGTCCCAGGCGCCGGGGGATAAGCCCATTACAATGTCCGCTTTATTCGAACGCAGCGCGAGGGACATCTGGGTTTCGTCCGCGTAGCAATAGAAGAGGATCTGGTCGGGCCCCGGTTCCGGGCCGTAATAGACAGGGTTTTTCCGCAGGGAAAGCGTCGCGCCCTGAATCCATTCTTCAAAAACCAGGGGACCCGAACCCACGGGGGTTTCGTTTTCATAAGCGAGAAGCGCGTCCGCGTCCATTTCGCCCCAGATATGCGCCGGCAGGATCGGGATGGCGGGTGCGGCGTCAAAAAGCTGTGGACGGGAAAAACGCAGTGTGACGGTGTGGTCATCCGGCGCCGAAATGCCTTCTAAGTATTGTAATAAATAGGAAAATTCGCCAAGATCGTATTCTTTGACGGCCTTATAGGTCCAAAGGACATCGTTGGCGGTGACGGGTGCGCCGTCGTGCCAGAACGCGTTTTCGCGCAATTTGTAAGTGCGGGTCAGGGAATCTAGGCTGTATTCGCAGCTTTCCGCCAGCCTGTAGCTTATTTCCAGGTTGCTGTCATAGGCGACCAAGGGTTCGTAAATCAGGTTGGTGATCTGGCGGGACGCCTCGCCGCCGCGGTCAGACAGCGGGTTCAAGCTGCCGGGTTCCGCCGTCCAGCCGACCCGCAGGACGTGGAAAGGCAGGTCGGTTTGTGCGTTGTGGCAGGCGCTTAACAGAAAAGCGCAAACAAAAGCCGCAGCAAGCAGGCATACGCCTGCGCCGGCCATGCGGGCTTTGGCCCGCCCGGTACTCCGGATGTCAGCCCGTTGGGCCGACAGAATAACGTTGCGGCGGCTTCGGCTCTGGCCGGCCATCAGCTCCCCCCGGCGTTGGTGCCTGCCGTCTGGCCTTGGTTCATCCGTTCCTGCAGCGCGTCTATAAGAAGGTTGTCGGGCGGGGATATGATGCGGGGGCGCGAAATCAGCAGTTCCACGCGGCGGTTCTTCTGGCGGCCCTCCGGCGTGTCGTTGGAGGCGATGGGCTGGTATTCCCCGTATCCGCGCGTACTGAAATTGGTCGGGTTCAGGTCGCCGTCGTCCAGCAGCACCACGAGGAAATTCACGGCGCGGGACAGGCTCAGATACCAGTTGGACGGATAGCGGGCTGAATTG
>JAITOE010000238.1 GCA_031290135.1 Eubacteriales Family XIII. Incertae Sedis bacterium | reverse complement strand
TTCCGTCAGGCTTCGTTGGCGGAACCCGTTGATACAGCCAGTATCAGCGGAACCCGCCGCCTTGCCTGGCGAAAAAAATCCTCGCCACTTTGTCCAATGTTTAATTGTCGGAGCAATAATTCAGGCAAACACAGACTTGGACGATTTCTTGAAATTGTTGTAGGCTGCACCCCGTTAATCACGGTCCTGTACTATGCAAATATGCAAGCAAGACGCGCCTGAAAGACGCGTCTTGCTGCGGCGGACGGATGTGAGGGCAAGCGGCCGCCATATACCAGGGCTAAAGAAAATTTTGTCGCGGAAATTTTGTTACAAAACGGTCTTCGCGTATTGCAGGCAGTCATGGCAGAGCGGCTTGCCTTTGAAACGCAGGCCGCCGTCTTTCTTGCCGCACAGCACGCAGCGCGTGCTGTTATCAGCGCCGGAACAGTTCGCCGGGACGCCAAATTCCGCGCATCCGTGCAGGGGCGCCGGGTTTTGCGTGGATAGGTTTTGCGTGTACAGGTTCATGCAGGTCCTCCTTCTTTTTCAGGGACGGGCGGATCCTGCGGATCCCCGTCCTTTTTCCAATAAGTGAATATGTCGGAACAATGTCTGCCGGGCGCGCACCGGGTTATATATGCATTGTAAAACGCGTATGCCGCACGCGCAAGGGCAAAGGGACAAAAAGGGCTTGAAACGTAATAAGAAGGGCTTTAAATGTAATGCTTTAAACCGACCGATATCTTTGCTGAGGGGGATGCCCATGTTGCCCCGGACTCAGGAGTGTCCATATTCCTGAATATGGCGGAAATAACGGCAGCTTATCCAGGAAATGAACTCCGATCCTGCATAGCAACCTCTAACACTTACTTTTTCAAAAACTCCGCCGCCGTCAGGATAAAGGGTTCTTAGCCTGCTGAACGCAAACTGCGGGCGGCTTAACACTTCCTTGTATTCCGTCAAAATCCGCGCGTCATAAAACAGATTTATTTTGCCGCCCGCGAACATTTCAAGGATTTCCCATGCCGAGGAAAAAATATTTTTCAAAAACATCTAAACTACGCTTAACAAACGGGTCGAAATATGATAGGATGAAGATGCTGAATCAAATAATCTAAAACAGGAGGGCTAAAAATGTATGTTCAACTATCGGAATTAAAGACCAATCCGGCAAAATATTTCGACCTTGCGAAAACGTTTGACGTCATTGTGACAAGACACGGACAACGGCTCGGCAGAGTTGTATGCGAAGAAAAAGCGGCAAACGCAGAACGGGCAAACGCATTTGACGAACTTATGGCGCTTGTCAAGGAAACGCCGTCAGAGCCGGACGCTGCCGCGTATGACCCAGTTAAAGAAGAACGTTTGTGTGAGCGTGGGTTGCTGAAATGAGAATAGTGCTTGATAACGACGTAATCATCGGCGCTCTTTACCCAAACCCGGAATTTGAGGCCGCCGCCCAAGAGGTGCTTCGGCTGGCGGCAGCGAAGAAAATGGACGGCTTTGTCAGCGCAAACAGCCTGACCGATATTTTCTACGTTCTGCGCAGGGAACACGGGGCAGACAAGGCGAAATCGATTATAAGAAAACTGCTTTTATTTCTCGACATTATCGGGACGGAGCCGGCGGATTGCGTGGCTGCGCTTGAAAAGGAAGTGAGCGACTTTGAAGACGCGCTTGTGGAAGTCTGCGCCAGGAAAATAAACGCAGATTACATCGTATCGCGCGACGAAAAGTTTATCAGGGCGGCAACGGAAGTTGAGCTAATCAAGCCGGCAGACCTGATAGCGCAGTTTAAGTAAGCCAATCTCAAAAAACCTATTGATTTTCGCCGCGCAATGGGGTATATTTAAAGTGTTAGCACTCTGATTCGGTGAGTGCCAAACGGTGTCCGGAGCCACATGCGCCGTTACAACGTATCGATGGTCAACAAAAAGGAAGGGATGAATATGGCAAAAAAACAGTTTAAAGCGGAATCCAAACGGCTTTTGGATCTGATGATCAACTCCATCTACACGCATAAAGAAATTTTCCTGCGGGAGCTTATTTCCAACGCGAGCGACGCCATTGACAAGCTGTATTACAAAAGCCTGACGGAAAAAACATCGGGCGTTTCGAAAGACGATTTCAGCATCTGGATTTCCGTTGACAAAAATAGCAGGATGCTGACCCTCACGGACAACGGCATCGGCATGACGCGGGAAGAAATGGAATCGAACCTCGGCACCATCGCCCACAGCGGATCGCTGGATTTCAAGGACGGCGTGGAAGAGGGATCCAAAAGCCTGAAAGCCAAAACCGCCCAAACCGCCAAAGATGCCATCGACATCATCGGGCAGTTCGGCGTCGGCTTTTATTCC
Organism: Eubacteriales Family XIII. Incertae Sedis bacterium; assembly: GCA_031290135.1. GTDB lineage: Bacteria > Bacillota > Clostridia > Peptostreptococcales > Anaerovoracaceae > JAITOE01. The sequence continues at coordinate 3,530 of JAITOE010000238.1, read as the reverse complement.
GCGTTCATGGTCAGCGAAGAAGTGCGGGTGATCAGCCGGGCTTTCGGCGAGGAACAGGCATGGGAGTGGATATCCGCGGGCGCCGACGGCTATTCGGTCAAGGAAGCGGAGCGGAACGGCAACGGGACGGAAATCATCCTGCGCATCAAAGAAGATTCCGAAGATGAAAAATACGGCGAATTTCTGGAGGTTTACCGGATCAAGAACTTGGTCAAGAGGTACTCAGATTACATCCGCTACCCCATCCTGATGAACGTGGAAAAACAGCGCCAGGTTCCGGATGCCGGGGAAGAGGGCGGAGGAGAGCTTAAAGAGGGGGAGGAAAAGCCCGCGCCGAAATACGAGAGCTACATCGAGGCAGAAACCCTGAACAGCATGGTTCCCATCTGGAAACGTTCGAAAAACGAAATCAAGCCGGAGGAATACAACGAATTTTACAAGAGCAAATTCAACGATTACACGGATCCGATGAAGGTGATCCACACCAGCGTGGAGGGCGTGGTCAGCTACGATTCCCTGCTGTACGTCCCCGCCAAGGCGCCGGCGGGCTATTACACGCGGGATTACGAAAAGGGCTTGCAGCTGTACTCCAGCGGCGTGCTGATCATGGACAAATGCCCGGATCTGCTGCCGGATTATTTCAGCTTCGCCAAAGGGCTGGTGGACTCCCAGGACCTTTCCCTGAACATCTCGCGGGAAATGCTGCAGCACGACCGGCAGCTCAAAGGCATCGCCGCGCGAATCGAAAAGAAAATAAAATCGGAGCTTCTGGAAATGCTGAACACCGAACGCGAAAAATACGAAGAATTCTTCAAGATCTTCGGGCTTCAGCTGAAATTCGGCGTATACGACAGCTTCGGCATGAACAAGGAGACGCTGGAAGACTTGATCCTGTTCCATTCCTCCGCGGAAAAGAAATGGGTGACGCTGTCGGAATATGTGTCGAGGATGGGCGCGGAGCAGAAATTCATCTATTACGTGGCGGGCGCGTCCGTGGATAAATTGGACAAGCTGCCGCAGACGGAGATGCTGAAAGACAAAGGGTACGAAATCCTCTACCTGACCGACGACGTGGACGAATTCGCGGTGCGCGTGATGGCGCAGTACAAGGAGAAGCCGTTTAAATCCGCGTCGGAGGCGGATCTGGGCATTGAAGAGAGCGAAGAAGAGAAAAAAGCCGCAGCGGAAAAGGCGGAGAGCAGCAAGGACATCCTAAGCGCGGTGAAAGAGGCGCTGGGGGACAAGGTGTCGGAGGTCCGGCTGTCGCGCCGCCTGAAAAGCCATCCGGTCTGCCTGTCCAGCGGCGAGGGGATTTCATTGGAAATGGAAAAGGTGCTGTCCGCCATGCCTGCGGAAAACGGCATGAAAGCGCAGCGGATTCTGGAAATCAACGCGGAGCACCCGGTGTTTGACGCGCTGAAAACCGCCTGCGGCAAGGACAAGGAAACCGTTACAACCTATGCGGGGCTGCTTTATGACCAGGCGCTGCTCATCGAGGGCCTGCCCATAGAGGATCCGGTGGCGTTTTCCAACGCGATATGCGGGCTCATGAGCGGAAATTGAAAATGGATGCCGAAAGGGCTGGCGCCTGAACATTTAGGGCGGGGCCGTCTGCGGCGCGAGGTGCGGATGAACCGGGTAGAACTTCCAAATCTTGAATATTTTGACGTTTTTGACGAACGGAAAAACAGGACGCTGAAAGGCCATGACCAGGAATGGTACGGCTCCTGGCGGCAGCGCATGTCCGGCTGCGGGCCAACCACGGCGTCCAACGTGCTTCGGTATATCGCCGCAGGCGTCCCGGCCCAGTGGAAAAAAACCGACGCGACGGACTTGATGGACCAGGTATGGAAGCATGTCACGCCGGGGCGCGGGGGCGTCAATTCCGCCGCAAAGCTGCGGAGCGGTATGGTGAGCTACGCGAAACTCATCGGGCTGAACATCCAGATCGAAACGCTGGACGTCCCGAGGAAACGCGACGCGCGCCCCCCGCTCAGCGAACTGGCCGGTTTTGTAAACGGCGGGCTGGGAGCCGGGCTGCCGGTGGCGTTCCTGAACCTGCACAACGGCGCGGAACGCCAGTTGGACAAATGGCACTGGGTGACGGTCACCGGCATGGATTTTGAACCGGATTTCAGCGCTGCGGCCGTGGATATCATGGACAACTGCAACCTGCTGCGGGTGGACTTGGGGCGCTGGCTCCAGACCACGGCCCTGGGCGGCGGTTTTGTCAGGTTCAATTTTGGATCCGTCCAAAATTGAAGCGCGCAAGCGCACTTAAATTGGACGGTTTGAGGGCGACCCCACAGTTGAACGCCGTCCGCTCACGCCGTAAATTCCGGGCGGCGGCCCGCCATAGCCCGCAGGCTTTCCGGATACGGCGGCCGGGCGATGCCGTGTTCCGTGACGACAGCCGTAACCAGCGCGTGGTCGGCAAAATCGAACGCGGGGTTGTAGACGTTTACGCCGGCGGGCGCCATCCGCTTTTCATACCACAGCTCCGTCACCTCTTCCGGCGGGCGTTCCTCAATGGGGATGTCACTGCCGGTCGCGGCGCGCAGGTCGAGGGTGGACGTGGGCGCGCAGACATAAAACGGGATCCCGTAATACTGCGCCAGAATCGCAAGGCCGGACGTGCCGATCTTATTGCAGGCGTCGCCGTTGGCGGCAAGCCTGTCGCAGCCTACGAACACAGCCTGGATCCACCCGTTTTTCATGACCTGTGAAGCCATGCTGTCGCAGATGACCGTCGTGTCCGCGCCGGCGGAATGCATTTCGAACGCGGACAGGCGCGCCCCTTGCAGCAGGGGGCGGGTTTCATCGGTGAACACGCGGAAACGATAGCCTTTTTCCAGCCCGACGTGGATGGGGGCCAGGGCGGTGCCGTATTTCACCGCAGCAAGCTGTCCCGCGTTACAGTGGGTGAGTATGCCGTCCCCGTCCTTGATCAGGCTGAGCCCGTGTTCGCCTATGGCGCGGCAGGCGCAGACGTCTTCGTCCCTTATGGCGACGGCTTCATCGTGCAGCAGCGCCTTGATCCGGGCCGCGGGTTCGCCCCTGTGCGCAAGAACCACCCGTTCCATGCGGTCAAGCGCCCAAAAAAGGTTTACCGCCGTGGGACGCGCGGAGGCCAGGTAATCCTTTGCCGTTTTGAACTCCCGGCAAAACGCGCCGTACTCTTCCGTCCGGATTTCACGCGCCGCCAGATAGACGCCGATGGCGGCCGCCACGCCGATGGCCGGGGCGCCCCGCACCTGAAGCAGGTAAATCGCCCGGCGGATCTCTTCCTGGCGCGTCAGCGACAAAAGCGCGACCTCCCCCGGCAGGCGCGTCTGGTCCACGATGACCAACGCGTTTTTTTCATCGTCCAGCGCCACCGTGTCATAATGCAATATGTTTTCCATATGCCAATTTTAGCACAGCCGCCTGATTTGTCAAGTTCGCAGTGGCGACGCGGCGAAAAAAGTGGTACAATAGCCATAGCGAGACGAGTATGCCGGATTGGAAAGAAACATTGGAAAGAAACAAAA
>JAITOE010000213.1 GCA_031290135.1 Eubacteriales Family XIII. Incertae Sedis bacterium | reverse complement strand
TCATATGTCCGCCGCATGTAGCTGATGATGGATTCATTGAGCTTGTCGCCCGCGTGCCGCAGGGACGTGCTGGTGACGATGCCGCCGAGGGCTATGATGGCGATGTCCGAGGTCCCGCCGCCGATGTCGGCAATCATGCAGCCCACGGGTTCGTCCACGGGAAGTCCGCAGCCGATGGCGGCGGCCATGGGTTCATCCAGAATGTACACGTCCCGCGCGCCCATCTGCCGGATCACTTCCTCTACCGCGCGTTTTTCCACTTCGGTGACGCCCGACGGGACGCCGACCACAATGCGGATCCGCGTGAAGATGCCCGCGCCTTCCAGAATTCCTTTTAAAAACACGCGCAGCATGCTTGCCGTCATTTCAAAATCCGAAATGACGCCGTCCTGAAGCGGGCGGATGACCCGGATATGTTCCGGCGCCTTCCCGATCATGTCCTTCGCGGCCTGTCCCACCGCCAAGATTTTGCGTACTCCGGTATCCACGGCAATGACCGACGGCTGATTGATGACGATGCCCTTTCCTTTTATGTAGATCAGCGTGTTGGCAGTCCCCAGGTCTATCCCGATGTCTTTATTAAAAAGCATGTGGCACCCTTTCTTGGAAAAATGTTGAACGGGCGATTTGAGGGCGAACCCGCAGCTTTCAAATCGCAGGCGCCGGGGGCGCCGTCGTTCAAAGTATGTGTTTTTGGCGCATGCTGACGTAAATCCCGTCCCCGATGATCAGGTGGTCTATCACCCTTATGCCGAGGATCTCCCCCGCCTCCGCGAGCCGTTTTGTGATCTCCACGTCCGCGCCGCTGGGTTCCGGGTTGCCGCTGGGATGGTTGTGCGCCAGCACCATCGAAGCCGCGCCGCGTTTGACGGCCGGCCGGAACACTTCCCGCGGGTCGACGATCGACGTGTTGATGTTGCCGAGGGAAACGCCCTCTATGGCGACAATTTCATTTTTGATGTTCAAAAGCAGGACCTTGAAGCTTTCCTGTTTCAGGTAGCGCATATCTTCCATGAAAATATCCGCGATGTCCTGCGGCGATCCGATGTGTACCCGTTTCGCCTTCGGCCTCGTGGCGATCCGCCGCCCAAGCTCCACCGCCGCGACGATCTGGCAGGATTTTGCGACGCCGATGCCCTGAATATTCGCCAGTTCTTCCGGCGCGCAGTCGGCGAGGCAGGCGATGCCGCCCGCGTCCATCGCAAGGATCTGTCCTGCCAGGGCCGTCGCAGACAGCGCCCTTGTCCCCGTTCCCAGCAATATCGCCAGAAGCTCCGCGTTGGAAAGCTTCTCAGCGCCCAATAGTTTCATTTTTTCCCGCGGTCGTTCCATTGCGGGCAGTTCTTTAATCAAGGCCATTGCTATGCTCCCTTCCGGCGCGTAAAAATAAACCGCGCACGGTACATGGCCCTGATGCATGGATTGCCTGCTTGCCCTCTATCTTCCCTATTTTAACATTTCTTTTCACAAGATACAATAGCAACTTCCTAAAATTCATGCACGAACAGCCCGCTCCCCAGCTTCGGCTCAAACCAGGTGGATTTTGGCGGCATGATCAGCCCTTGGTCCGCCACCTCCAAAAGTTTGGAGACCGTGACGGGGTACAGCACAAAAGCGACCGCCAGGCCGTTGCGCACCCTGCGCTCCAGCACGGGCAGCCCGTGGATGCCGCCGACAAAATAAATGCGGTCGTCGGTCCTCGGATCCTCGACGCCCAGGACGGGGCCGAGCAGGCTGTCCTGAAGGATGGACACGTCGAGCGCCCCTATTACGTCGGCCTGCGGAACGGATTCCGGCTTTGCTTCAAGCATGTACCATGTATCCCGCAGAAACATCCCGAAACGGTGCTCCCGGTCCGGGCGGCAGGGGGTCTCTTTTTCTTCTATGAAAAAACGCTTGCCGACTTCTTCCAGAAATTCCTCCTCGGAAAGACCGTTCAGATTCTGGAGCATCCGGTTGTACTCCAGGATGTGCAGGTCGCTGTCCGGGAAGATGGCCGCCATGAAGAAGTTGAATTCTTCCTCTCCGCTGTATGCCGGGTTATTTTCCCTTCGTTTCATCCCGACCTTAAACGCGGAGGCGGACCGGTGATGGCCGTCGGCGATATACAGGCAGGGGATGCTTTGAAAGGCGCCCGCCAATGCCGCGATCACCGCGTCGTCGTCCACGACCCAGAGGGCATGTCCCACGCCGTCCGCCGTAAGAAAATCGTATTCCGGCTGACGTTTTTCCATCCATTGCCCCGTTATCCGGTTCACAAGCGCATCCGCCCTGTAGGTCAGGAAGACCGGTTCCGTGTCCGCGTCGCAGACGTCAAAATGCCGGGTGCGGTCCTCCTCTTTTTCAACGAGCGTGTATTCATGGCGTTTGATTGTGCCGTTTTCATATTCGTCGATGGAGACGCAGGCGACAACGCCCGTCTGCGTCCTGCCGTCCAGCGTCTGCCGGTACAGGTAATACGCCGGTTTTTCCTGACGAAAAAACATGTTTTCGTCAAAAAAGCGTTTCATGTTTTCTCTGGATTGCTGGTACACGCGGTCGCTGTATCTGTCCATGGCCCAGGAAAAATCTATCTCGGCGCGGGTTACGTGCAGAAAACTGCACGGGTTTCTTTTCGCAATCACCTTGGCATCTCTCCTGTTCACCACGTCGTAAGGCGGCGCGACCACGCGCGATGCCAGGGCGTTTTGCGGCCTGGCGGCCCGAAAAGGACGTACTGTTGCCATATTCGCTCCATTCCGCCGCCCTGTGGCGGCATAAACAATTTATGAAAAACCGATTTTTTTCAGAATCACGTCCGTCACTTCGGAAGTGTTCATCTCCGTGGAATCGATCTCCATGGCGTCGGCCGTTTTTGTCAGGGGGTTCAGCGTTCGGTGCGAATCGTCATGATCCCGCTTCATGATGTCGGCCAGCACCCTTTCCGGCGTGACGGCCTCCCCTTTTTCCAAAAGCTCCAGATGTCTTCTGCGCGCCCGCTCTTCCGGGGTCGCCGTCAAATAAAATTTGAACCGCGCGTCCGGGAACACGTTGCTCCCGATGTCCCGCCCGTCCATGACGACGTTCTTTTTTTTGCCCATTTCACGCTGCAGCGCGACCAATTTTTCCCGCAC
>JAITOE010000164.1 GCA_031290135.1 Eubacteriales Family XIII. Incertae Sedis bacterium | reverse complement strand
TAAGACCGCTAAAATCCGGGAAGGCAAGGAGAAGACGTCGATCCACAAGCCAGAAGACCTGCATGGAACACGGCCTCACGCGCTGACGGATTATCGGCGCACGGGCACGGCTTGGCGCGTGTTTTGAAACAGCGGCTTGACGGAAATAGGCAATTGCGGTAAATACGGACTGTGAATTTTTTCACAGTCTTTTGTTTTGGAGTTACTGTTGTGAATCTCAGGTATATAGATCGCTACGGTGCCGTTCATGCCCAAGATTCATAGTGGTAACGTTTTGGAAAGGAATAGAAAAATGCAGATCACGATGCAAAAAAACATCCGGTTTTTAACATTTCTGCTCGCTCTGGCACTGATTTTCGCTGCGCTGGCGCCGATGCCCGGCACGCCTGTTTTCGCGGATACGCCGTCCGGCTTCGCCGCTGTCCGGATCGAGGCCAACGGCATGGGGATTCGCGGCGATGAAACCGGAATCCGGACCGTGCTGCCGGAACGGCAGGTGGATCTCGCCGGACTGACGCCGCTTGGCGACGCCGCCGCCGTCACGGCGCAGCAGGTGATTGACAAAGCCCTCGCGGACGCGGGGCTGGGCGCGGTGGAATTTGAAAACAGCTATTCGTTCGTGACGGTGGGTGGCATTTCCATGCCACGCGCAGGCCATTACTGGGGCTTTTACCTGAATGACGCCTCTGCGCAGGAGGGCATTTCCACCGCTGAAATCGCGGAGGGGGACCGCATCGTCCTTTCCCTGACGGCCTACGGCGGAGACTATGGCGAAGGGACTTATTATGAGCAGCCGCAGTACGCCTACTTCAAAACGGCCGACCTGCGCTACGACAACAGCGGCTATCCCTTCGCAAGCGTCCGCTTCGTGTTGTACGGCGCAGACTGGTCGGGACCCGCGCCCTTGGCAAACACGGTCGTGGCATACGGGACGGAATCCTGGGAATCCGGCGTCACGGACAGCGGCGGATCGGTTTCCTTCGACCTGTACCCCACCGCGGCCGGCGCGGGCGTTTCCCGTTTCGACTTCTATTCCGACGACCCGCGCATCTCCAGGCCCTACTGCCGGATTTCCGTGACAACCGACGCGTCCGGCGCCATCACGGCGCTAAGCTCCAGCCAGCCCGTGGGACGGGACGTTTCCCTGCAAGCCCTCGACCTGACTTTCCCCGGCATGGAAAGCAAAAGCGGCCTTTCTTCGCTGGGGGACAGCCCGATGACCGTAGGCGACGTGACAGGCGTGACCGTCAGCGCGATTGCCGCCGACGCCCCCGCCGTCGTCACCCTCGACTACACGCAGGCCTCCGGCGGAACGCCGGTCCATGCGGGCGGCAGCCGGACCGTCCCCGAAACCTGGCTGCCCCTGTCAGAGGGTGAAAACCGCTTGGATCTGACCGTCCAAAACGGGGCGGACAGCCAAAGCTATCGTTTGATCCTCAAAAAAACCCTCGGCGGCACGGACGCGGACGCTGCGGCCGCAAGCGCCAAAACCGTCATCGATTCGATACTCGCCCATTCGGAAGAAATGAAGACCTCTTATTTCCTGTCCGACTGGATCCTCGGCGTCCGCGCCGTCCCTGCATCCGCGCCCGAAGCGGCGAAGACGGCGTTTCTGACAAGCGTGCTGAACGCGATGCCCGCCCTCCCCGGCCCTATGGCGAAAACAGCCGTCGCCCTCTCCTCCTTGGGCATTGACGCCCGCGCCATACCGGACGTGGCCCACAAACCCGACGGCGCCGTCGATCTGCCCGCCCGCGTGGCCGCCGCCGCGCCCGGCAGCCTGAATGCCGTCAGCGACGCCCCCTACATGCTCTCCCTCTACGACCTCGGCTGCTACGATTTCAGCCAGGCCGCCGCGTCGCGCGCCGACCTGATCGGACTGATCCTGAACGCGCAAAACCCGGACGGATCCTTCGGCACCACCGGCCCCTTGGACGATACCAGCATGATCCTGCCGGCTCTCGCGCCCTATTATAACGCAGGCGGCGCGGACGGCGTGAACGGCGTCCCGCAGGAACTTTGCGACCGGCTTACGGCGGCCGTGGACAAGGCGCTGGCGTGGGTTTCCGGCCAGCAGTTGGCCGACGGCGGCTTCGACGGGACCTTCGGGCGAAATTCCAACACCACGTCCGTCGTCATCATCGGCCTGAGCGCGCTGGATCTCGACGCCCGCACCGACCCGCGTTTTGTCAAAAACGGCCGGAGCCTGATAGACCACCTCCTGACGTTCCGGACCGCGGACCACCGGCTGGGCTATCAGGACGGCGGCAGCTACAACGATTACGCGTCCGCGCAGGGGCTTCAGGCGCTGGCCCTGTGGGAAAACGTCATAGAATCAAAAAATGGAAATCTTTACCATTTTTCTGCCCAGGTGGCGCCCTACGGGGAATGGCCGGACGCGGATCTTCTGACAGGCGTCCTGCTGACCCCGCCCGCGAAGACGGAATATCTTCTGGGGGAAAGCCTGGATCATGGCGGCATGAAGCTCGTGGCTGAATACAACAGCGACCCCGCCAACCGGAAAGAAATTCCTCTCGGCGACTGTGTGGTCCGCGTCCTGGATCCCGCCGCGACTTCGGACGGATCTGCCGCCGGGGCTTTCGCCAAAACAGGCGCCGTCACCTTTCAGGTCAGTTATCAAAGCGTGCATACCGCCTCTTTCGTCGTCGCCGTGCGCGATGCTTCCGGCGGGGGGGCGGGCAATCTGAAATACGTCCGCCTGAGCGTGACCGGCGAAAAAGGGCAGGTAATCGCTTCCGGCACGAACCTGATCATAGAACCCGGCGTCACCTCCGTCCTTGACGTCCTGAAGACAGTCCTGAACAGCGCTGGAAAATCCCTCACGCTGCGCGGCGGCGAATACGTGGCGTCGATTGACGGGCTTGGCGAATTTGACAAGGGCGCCAACTCCGGCTGGCTCTATTTCGTGGACGGCGTCGATCCGCCGGAGTCTTCACAACGCTATAAGCTGCTGGGCGGCGAAAACATCTCGTGGCGTTACACCCTCGATTACACCCAGGAACCCGGCGCGTCGGGCGGCAGCGCGAACGCAGAAAAGCCCGCTGAAGGGGCTGTGTCCGCAAGCCTCGACATCGAAGCCAAAACCGGCGCGGACGGCGTGGCGGCCGCCATCGTAAGCGCGGACGACATCGCCAAGGCTTTGTCGGGTCTGGATGCGATTTCAAAATCAAGTCCGGGCGCGGAGAAAATCCTGACGCTGCACATCAGGACGGACGACGGCGCGACGGCGCTTGAAACCACCCTGCCGAAAGCCGCCCTCGGCAAAATCGCGGCGGGCGCCGACAGGCTCGCGCTCCGCACCGCGTTCGGGGACGTGTATATGCCCGGCGCAACCCTGCAATCCGTCAACGCGAAGATTTCAGGGGATCTGGCGGTCCTCATTTCGGGCGGCAGGGCCAAGGCGGGGGAACTGTCCGCGGCTGCCGCGGCGCTTGTGGCGGACAGGCCCGTCGGCGCTTTCGCGCTGAAATCCGGCGGGACCGCGCTGCAAGGTTTCGGCGCACCGGTTCAGATCCGCATTCCCTACACGCCCGCACCCGGCGAAACCCCCGGCGCCCTGCTGGTCTGCGCCCTTGCGGACGGAAAAGCCGTTCCCATTCCCTACAGCGTCTACGACGAAGAAGCCGGCGCCCTGATCTTCCTGACGGACGGACCGCTCTCCTTTGCCGTCGCCCATAAACCGAATCCTTTCGCGGACACAGAGGGACACTGGGCGGCGGATTATATCAGCTTCCTGTCGGCAAGGGACGCCGTAAACGGGATCGGCGATTCCCGGTTTGCCCCGCAAAGCCCGGTGCTGCGCGCGCAATGGGTGCAGCTGCTGTTCAATCTGTCCGGAGCGCCGGCAGGCGGCGCGGGCGCGGCGGATTTCTCGGACGTCCCTGCCGGGGCATGGTACGCGGATGCCTTAGCCTGGGGAAGCGGCGAAAACCTGATTCTGGGCGACGCGGCGGACGGAGCGGGCGGCAGCGCGCCCCGGTTCCGCCCGGACGATCCCGTCTCCCGTGAGGAAATCGCGGTCATCTTGGCCCGTTACATGGAAAACACGGCCAAATGGACGCCCGCCGCACAGTCGGCAGGTTCCATGCCGGTTGAAGCGCAGGCGTTCGGCGACAGCGGCAGCATCGCGCCTTACGCCGCGCCTGCCGTAGAAAAGATGCAGGCGTGGGGGATCCTGAACGGCTCGTCTAACCCGGACGGCAGTTACAGCTTCCGCGCAAAAGAAAGCGCGACGCGGGCGGAAGCCGCGAAGATGCTGGCGGTCATGCTGCAAAGCAGTATATGGTAAGGGCCAGGCAACGTTACAGCTCACTCCCCCGTTACAGCTCGCGAATCCTACGTCATTCCGGGCTTGTCCCGGAATCCGTTCTTTATCATTTGCGCATGGATCCTGCGATCCCGCTACGCCTGTCTGCCACAGGCAGGCGGGCCGCAGGATGACGGAGGGGCTGTGAACTGTAACGTAAGGGCGGGTATGATCCGCGATTTTCGTTTAACGATTTTCGTTTAATGTATTGACAAGAAACGAAAAAAGCGATACAATGAAAACACCAAAGAAAGGCGGGATCTACAATGCCGGAAACGACCAATTTGAACATCAGGATTGACCGCGACCTAAAAACTCGCGCAGATAAACTGTTTAACGCCATGGGAATGAACCTCACCACGGCGGTTAATGTGTTCGTCCGTCAGGCGGTGCAGGAACAAGCGATTCCGTTCAGAATCCAGTGGCAGGCGGAAGATAAGGAACAATTCAATCAACTGATTGATGAAATAAGAGATGAAACAGCGGCTAAAGGTTTCCTGGGCGATGAGGAAATTGACGCTGAAATACAAGCATATCGCGCTGAACGAAAAGCAAAAGGCACTGCCGTATGAATGTTGTGCTTGACACAAATATTCTGGTTTCTGCTCTTTGGTCTGACGGAAGCAGTCCGGCAAAGGTAGTTCGTCTGATACCGGACAGAGCAATCCAATTGTACCTCAACACTGAAATACTGACCGAATATCACGAGGTTTTGACCCGGTCTAAATTCGGATTTTCCGCTTTGAACCGAGAGAAACTTTTAGGTGATAGTCGTAAACCGTCTTGATTTCACAGAGTCAGCAAATTAGCAGATTGGGTGTGAGCGATTGTATTCACCGTACCGCTTTGGGATGTCATCAACTCGAAAATGTCGTCAA
>JAITOE010000160.1 GCA_031290135.1 Eubacteriales Family XIII. Incertae Sedis bacterium | reverse complement strand
TGCGAGGAGTGAAACGACGAAGCAATCCATACTGCGCACTGGATTGCTTCGCGTTGCTCGCAATGACGGACGCGCTGCGCCCGCCCCGGCAGGGAGATCCTTACCGTCGTGAATGGCCATTCAGAAGCCTTGTCCGTCCGGAGGACGCATAACGTGAAAATCATAACAAAAACGCAGAGCATATGTTCCGTTTGCCATAGGCCGGTGGAGGCGTTTTACGCGGAGGACGGCGGAACGGTTTTTTTCCGGAAAAACTGCCCGGAGCATGGGAACACACAGGTGCGCGCCGCCGAAAACGAGGCGGATTTTGCGGAATGGGCGGCATCGCCCGTCGTGAACATCGCGCCCAAAATGCCGGTCACCGCAGGGCGGGACGGGGAATGTCCTTTGCATTGCGGCACCTGCGACCTGCATCTGCAGACGGCGTGCTGTGTGCTGCTGGACGTCACGGAACGCTGCAACCAGCACTGCCCCTGGTGTTTCGCGCGGGCGGATGAGGCGGACGCGGCGCCGGATCCGGGGCTTGGCCGCATCGCCGCCTGGTATGACCGGCTGCTTGCCCTGGGGGAAGAACGCACGTTCAACATCCAGCTGTCCGGCGGCGAGCCGACGGTGCGGGAGGATCTTGCGGAAATCGTCCGGATGGGGCGCGAAAAAGGCTTTGAATACATCCAGCTTAACACCAATGGCCGGAGGCTCGCGCAGGAGGACGCCTACGCGGAAACGCTGAAAGAAGCGGGCGTTTCCGTCGCGTTTTTGCAGTTCGACGGAACCGACGACCGCATTTACCGTGCGCTGCGGGGCGAACCCCTGCTGGACCTGAAGCGAAAGGCGGTGGAAAACTGCAGGCGGGCGAAGCTCCCGGTCACGCTGGTCCCGACCTTGGTAAGCGATGTGAACCTGGACAATATCGGCGAAATCCTGCGTTTTATGCTGGACAACTTAGATGTGGTAAAAGGCGTCCACTTCCAGCCCGCCAGTTTTTTCGGGCGGCATCCCGGAGCGGCGGACGCGGGCGGCGACGAAAACCGCGTGACCTTGTTTGAAACCATGCGTGAAATCGAAAGACAGACCGGCGGCCTGTTTTCCCGGAAAGACATGTTTCCCATAACGGCCGGGCACCCGCTCTGCTGTTTCAGCGGCAGTTACCTCCGTGAGCCGGATGGCGGCGTCAAAAGCCTCATGGGCGCCCGGCAGCGCGAAGCGGGCGCGTCCTGCTGCTGTGAACCGGATCCCCTTGAAACCATAAGACGCGACCGCGACTTTGTGCTGGACAAATGGAATATCGACACGGCAGATTACCTGCCGGGGGAAGCCGGGGAAACCGGAGAAGCCACGCAATCCGGCGGCGCGGGGGAAACCGCCTCCGCCATGGGTTTTGACGAATTCCTCTCTTACGTGAAACGGAACCGCTTCACCCTGAGCGGCATGGCCTTCCAGGACATGAGCAACCTCGACGCGGAACGGCTGAAACGCTGCCGCGTGCAGGTGTTCACCAAGGATGAGCGGCTGATCCCGTTCTGTGCGTACAACAGCATGTACCGGCCCGGCGGATTGTAATTATCGCTGCAGTTCACCCCCGCCGGCCCGCTTACTTAACTGCAACAAAAGGTCCAACTGCCACGTTCGCCAACTTACATGAACGGACAGCGTTCGCTTTTTTGCCGGATTGCATGGGACTTGAAAGTCAAAACCTGACACAAGAGGAGACACGGCATGGATTTACCGGTTAACGAAAACGAAATCATTCTGTACCAGCCCGACGCGGCAGTGCGTCTTGAAGTGATTGTGCAAAACGAGACTGTCTGGCTGACTCAAATCCAGATAGCATCCTTGTTTGGCGTGAATGTCCCTGCCGTATCAAAGCATTTGAAAAACATTTTCATTTCAGGTGAATTGGATGAGAGTTCAGTTGTTTCCATTTTGGAAACAACTGCGGCAGATGGAAAGCGGTACAATACGAAGAATTATAACCTCGACGCGATCATCTCTGTGGGCTACCGTGTAAACTCCGTCAACGCCACAAAGTTCCGTCAATGGGCTACGAATGTCCTTCGCGAATACCTGCTACGGGGCTACGCTGTCCATGGCAGATTCGAGAGGCTCGAACGCAGGATGGAGGGAGTGGAAGCGAAAGTGGACTTTTTCGTCAAGACTGCGTTGCCCCCGGTCGAAGGCGTCTTCTTTGAGGGGCAGATATTTGATGCCTATGAGTTCGCGGGCAAACTGGTGAAGTCGGCGAAGAATCGCATCGTGCTCATCGACAACTATGTGGACGAGACCGTGCTGTTGTTGCTCACGAAACGTGGCAAAGGGGTGTCGGCGGTGATTCATACGGCTAAAATCAGCAAGGCGCTCCAGGCGGATTTAGACAGGCACAACGCACAATACCCGTCCGTCGTGATTGCTGAAACGGCCGGTGTCCACGACCGGTTTTTGATAATCGACGAAAGTGTCTACCATATCGGCGCATCGATAAAAGATTTGGGCAAGAAGCTGTTCGCGTTCTCGAAAATGAGCATTCATGCAAAAGAACTGCTGAATAGCCAGAAGAAGCGGAACCGCACAACAGAAATAAGTAAAGCTAAATGAATTGCCGGTCAGACGGGGATTGAAACCCCATGGCGGCTTGGTAAAGCGGCAAGTCCCATGCATAAAGGGCAAGGGATTTCGCCGTCCGTTCAATTTTGACTCCGTACAAAAACCATCTACAAAGGAGGGGCAAACATGGGCTGTATCTCGCCCGGAAATTTTGAGCTAATGGAAGAGGCCGCAGAGCTGTGCAAATTCCCGGAAGGCGCGAAAATCTTGGACGAAGGCTGCGGGGAGGGAGACACGCTGGCTTTTCTTGAAAAAACCCTCGGCATTTGCGGGACGGGCATCGACATTTCCGCAGAACTGTTAGACAAAGGAAAGGAAAAATACCCGGCGCTGGACCTGCGGCGCGGTGAAATGGAGATGCTGGAATTCCCTTCCTGCACCTTCGACGGCGTGATCATGGAATGTACGCTCTCCTTGTCGGTCTTGCAGCCGGAGGCGCTGCACGAAGCCTGGTGCGTGCTGAAAAAAGGGGGCTGGCTGATCGTGACGGATCTGTACGACAGAAACCCGGATCCCGCCGAATTTGCGCGGGCGCGGCAGGAGGCGATGGCGGCGCACGCAAAGCCCCATGAAAAAGGCGACTGCGAAAGGGACAGGGAAACGCCCTCCGAATACTGCCTGAACGGCGTTTTCGTGAAAGAGGCCCTGCTGGAAGCCTGCGCCGAAACGGGTTTTGAAGTGGCGGCGTGGCGCGACAAAACCTCATTTTTGCGGGATTTCGCCGCAGGGAAGATCTTCGAACACGGCTCGATGGAAGCATACTGGAAATCCGTGCTGCCGGAGGGGGCAGAGCCAAGCCGCTTCTGCAAGGCGGACGCGGGCGGAAACCTTGGATATTTTCTTATGGTATTGCGAAAAGGACAGTGACGAAAGTTAGGTTACGGTTATGAATGTTATGAATCTTAGGTATGCCGCCAAAACGCGGCGGAATGGGACACTCCCCTATCCGCCATTAACAAACAAGCTCTCTGACGGCTTCCACCCTTGCGCCTGTGCGTCGGCCAGTTCCAGCCACCGTGCGATGCGATTTCCGGGCGGTACGCTTTCGCCCCAATATTCGATGAACAGCGCATCCTCCATCCGCAAAGCCGCCTCGCGCATTTCATCTTCGAGGAGCTTCAACGCCCGTTCTATATATATCCCGCCATCGTTGTCATTGTTCGGGTTCGCCACGCTGCCCGCGGAAAATAAATCCCTTGCTTGATGGCACAGAACGCCGTGGTAGGTGAGGATGTACAGCACTGCGTCGTCATACTTGTTGCGCGAGTGTCCGGGCTTGACTATCGCGGGACACAGCAAGGCCGCCTCTGCCCGCAATCTTGTTTTTTCATCTGCCGGCAATGATGTGTACAGTCTTGCCTGCATAAGCATCGTATGCTCGTCAGAATCCCTGCCGTCAAGCCACCACAAGCGTTCGCCGGGTTTCAGGCGGTTCCTTGCGTACTCGCGTATATATTGCATTTTTTCGTGCATTGGCAGCCCGCGAAAATCGTTATACCTTATTCCCATGCGTTCGAAGAGGGAATTATCCGCGAACAGTTCCACTTCAAAACGCGGGACATGCGATGTGCGGACATGGATGACGCTTTTCTCGTAGTCGCCCCACTGGACTTCGGGGATTCCGCCCATCTTCCCGAAAACGATGTATATCTTCTTGACAGCCTCGACCCTCTGGGTTTCAAGGACGCTGTTGGCAACGCTTCTCCATTTATCTTCAAGCGTAAACTTAACCTCAACGCCGAATTCACCCAGCGCGATGTCGGGAAACGCCTGGGCGGGCGGGGATAAATCGACTTCGAATGACGTGTCGTAATCTGTCAAATCTTTAGGTGATAGTCGTAAACCGTCTTGATTTCACAGAGTCAGCAAATTAGCAGATTGGGTGTGAGCGATTGTATTCACCGTACCGCTTTGGGATGTCATCAACTCGAAAATGTCGTCAA
>JAITOE010000132.1 GCA_031290135.1 Eubacteriales Family XIII. Incertae Sedis bacterium | reverse complement strand
TGTCATTCATAGGGCTATCCGTTCTTACGCATGGCCGCGCGCTGCACTTTCCCGGATATGGTCTTCGGAAAGGTTTCCACGAATTCCACGATCCGGGGGACTTTGTAAGCGGAGGTGAGCGACCTTACGTGCGCCCGCAGCGCCCGTTTCAGTTTTTCCGAGGCTTCATAGCCCTCCGCCAGAATGACGCTCGCCTTGACGACCTGCCCGCGCATGGGGTCCGGCGCGGCGGTTACTGCACATTCCAGAACGGCGGGGTGTTTGATCAGCACGCTTTCCACCTCAAACGGCCCGATGCGGTAGCCGGCGGACTTGATGATGTCGTCCGCGCGCCCGATGAACCACACGTAACCGTCCTCGTCCTGATATGCCATGTCGCCTGTGTGGTAGACGCCGCCGCGCCAGACGTAGTCGCTCATGGCGTCGTCGCGGTAATATCCCATAAACAGCCCTAGGTCGCCACGCCGTGCGCGAACGCAGAGTTCACCCTCCGCCCCGCAGGGGACTTCCTGTCCGTTTTCGTCCAAAAAAAGCAGGTCATAGGCGGGGTTTGGCTTGCCTATCGAACCTGGGCGCGGCTCCGTGTAACGGGAGGTCATCACCAGGGGCGTCGTTTCGGTCTGGCCGTAAGCTTCATGGATGGAAAGCCCCGTTTTCGTTTGGATTTGCCGGAAAACCGTCTCGCTCAGCGGCTCTCCCGCAGACGTGAGATGCTCCAGCGCACTCAGGTCGTAGGCATGGAGATCCGCGTTGGCCAACACCCGGAAGATGGTGGGGGGCGCACAGAACGAAGTGACCTTGTGCCGGCTCATGACGGTCAGCAGGCGGTGTACGTCAAAACGTTCGTGGTCGTACACGAAAATGGCGGCGCCGCACAGCCACTGCCCGTAGAGTTTGCCCCAGGCCGCCTTTGCCCAGCCGGTGTCCGCCGCAGTCAGGTGGAGGCTGCCCGGGTGCAGTGCGTGCCAGTGGCGGGCCGTGCCGATGTGGGCCAGCGGATAAACGTAATTGTGGGCGACCATCTTAGGCATGCCGGTGGTGCCCGAAGTGAAATATAGCAGCATCATGTCTTCGTTGCGCGTCACACGGGGAAGGGCTTCCCCCTCCATGAACGTATGCAGGCCAGCGTCGAAGGACAGCCAGCCCGGACGTTCCCCGCCCAGTTTGAGGCGCCGGCGCACGGTGGGGGACTGGGGCAGCGACCCGTCCACCGCGTCCATGATGTTTTCATCGTCAGTCGTCAGGATCGCCGCGACGGAGGCGGCGTTGTTGCGGTATACGATGTCTTCTTCCACCAGCAGGTGCGTGGTGGGTATGGCGACGGCGCCCAGTTTCATCAGCCCCAGAACCGCGAACCAGAACTGCGTGCGCCGCTTCAGGACCAGCATCACAGGGTCGCCCTGCGAGATGCCCGCAGAGGCGAAAAAACGCGCCGCCGCGTCGGAATACGCGGAGATTTGCGCAAACGTATAAGTCATATGATTGCCCTTGTCGTCGCACCAGACCATGGCGGTCTTGTCAGGCTCCGACTGCGCCATCCGGTCGATGCAGTCAAAGGCAAAATTAAAATCCCCGGTTTTTTCAAACCGGTAACTGTGTGCGAAATCCGCGAAATCCTTAAAATCCGTCTGTCCGTATGCGTCCGGCTTCATTTGCTTTCCTTTCCTTGTGACCGTTTTTTTCCATATTTATTGTAGCATGATTTCGGGAAAAAGCATAGGTTTTTTGTTTTTTGAACGAAATCCTTGACAAAAACCGAGAAATCCCTTATGATTTTACATATGTCAAGACACGTGTAAACAAAGGAGAAAATACAAATGCAAACGAACGCATGGACAGTCCAAAAAATGACGGCGACAGCTCTGTTGATCGCCGTCGGCATCGCCATCCCGATCTTTTCGCCGGTAAAGATTCTGCTGGAGCCGGCGTCCTTCACCTTGGCGAGCCACGTCGCGATCTTTGTCGCCATGATGATATCCCCCGCCACCGCAGTGGGCGTGACCGTCGGTACCACCGTAGGCTTTGCATTAGGCGGCTTTCCGCCCGTCATCGTGCTTCGGGCGGCGACGCACCTGGTGTTCGCCACGGCCGGCAGCCTGTATCTGAAACGTCGTCCCGGCACGCTCTCTTCTCCGGTGCAGGTTCATGTGTTCTCTTTCCTTATCGCAATCATACACGCCGTCTGCGAGGTCGTGGTGGTATGCGCCTTCTATTTCAGCGGGAACTTAGTCGCGTTTGAAGCGTCCGGTTTTTTCAGGTCCGTGATCCTGCTCGTCGGCGTCGGCACCGTCGTGCACAGCATGATCGATTTGGAGATCGCCCTCGTGATCTTCAAGGCGCTGTGCAAGCAGAGGGGCTTCAAGGCGATGGCCGGGAAGTGAGCTACGTTTGTTTTGGTTTTTGAACGCAAAGCGTCTGACCTCACGATCAAGCGCTTTGCGTTGTCTCAAATTATCGTAGAATCATATTTCGTTTTCTACGTTAATTTGATTATTTATTGTAAAGCCTTGTACCAATAGTAAAATGCTTCGGGATTGCTGTATTTGTAATCATTAAAATCGGAAAACGCTTTGTCGGCGATTTCCCAGTCGCGCATATCAAGCTCGCGGTCATACTTCTCTAAGTCTTTGCCGCTTGCAAGCAAAACACTCACAAGATACGCGGTCTTTGCCGCCGCCAAGACCGCTTGGCTCCCGTCAAAGGACAGATCGGCGACAAACGATAATGTCGATGTCCACCGACAGCCGATAGATTTTTTGCAGCAGCAACAGGAGGGACGTGCCGCCCTTGAATATGAAATCCACTCGCTCGTTGGCGAGACATTCCAGCAGATGAATGGCTGCAAATTCATGAACTGCCCCAATGCGCCGCTGTCCGTGACCGTCACGTCCAAATATCTGAAATTGTCGCCCAGCAAAGAACACGCTTTTTTCGCGGCTTCGCTCATCACCGGCTGAAACTGTTTCTTAGGAGCAAAACCATAGACGCCCCTGCCGACGCGGGTTGCCTTGCCTTGCCGGATAAGGCCGTTTACGTTCCATATGACTGTTTTGCGGGACCCTGATTCTTTTCAAACCGGATGTTCACGGTTGCGGCGTTTTCATATGCTCCCGCTGGATGCGGATGTAGTCCTCCACTTCGTCAACTACGCCTTCGGTTCCCGTCAAATGGAACGGCTCATAGCCGTCCTCAATAAAGCGGAGAATACCATATTTGCGGTCGAGGTCAACAAAGTCAGACGGACTGAGGTTGCTTTTCCGCATATAGGCGTGGGCGATTTCGGTTTGCAAGTGAGCCACCTGATTTAGCTTCACGGTCATTCCTCCCTCCAACGCTCCCAGTCGCCGCGCTGTTCGGCCTGGAGCATATCGTAACCATACTCTGCGCTTTCAAGGTAGAGCAACGAGTTTTCGTCGAACAGCAGAGCGTAGGTTTTGCCCTGCATAAACTTTTGCAGCGCCTCGGTTATCGCCATGCCGGAATCTTTCGCGAGCATATCGGCGACGTCGGCGGCAATGGCGTCAACGCAGAGCCGGGCTTTTAATTCGTTCATTTCAGCTCATTCCTCCCCTTGAATTCAAGCAGGTTTGCCGACTTGTTTGTTCCGAAATAATATTGCTCCGGCAAATTATCCGGCTCAAGCATTTGTATAAGCAAATCGAGCGCGGCGTCGCTCAAAATTACGCCGTTCGCCGCGTTCATTACAGCACGGATTGAGGCGCGGGTGTCGTCGTTGGCAGTCGGCCCGATAACGACGTCGTAGTCGTGCCGCCTGGTTCGGCTCATGCGGTTCTGGATAATGAATTTCAGCCATTCACGGTCGGCAGCAGCGAAGCGTTTCACGTTTAGCTTTTCCAACTCCCGCAAGTCAAATTCGTATGCGTAGACGAACACGGGCAGTTCCGCCCAGTCACCCGCGGCGCGTAGGCGGTCTGTTTCGATTTTGCGGTTGCGGCGGGCAATGTTCACGGCGCGGTCGTATGTCCCCGCAAGGTAGAAGCCCTGCCCGAAATCTTTGAACGGCTTTCCTTTTTGCACGTCAATCTCCGTGAAGTCGTGCGTCGTGCCGTGGTATAGGGTGAGTATGTCGGTTTTCATTGTCAGCCTCGATTTTGGGTTCAAATACGCCGGAGGACGCTCCTACGGTTATTATACCTGAATGTTGATATGTACGCAAATATTTTTCCCTTGACGGACGACACATGTTCGACTATAATGGAATCATAGTCCAGAATAGTCGGAGGTGCCGCACATGTATTACCATCGCCACATCGAACCGGTCGTTGCGCGGATCGCGAAGCGCAAGCCCGTAATCGTCATCACCGGCGCGAGGCAGGTCGGCAAATCGACGATGCTCCGCGAGGTGTATAACGGGATTCGTTACGTCACGCTGAACCACCCCCTCGTGCGGCAGAGCGCGGCGGAGAACCCGTCCCTGTTTTTCGAACAGAACAAACCGCCGGTCATCGTGGACGAGATTCAAAAATCCACGGGGCTTTTTGACTATGTCAAAGACATCGTGGACGAGGATAAAACCAAGGGACAGTTTTACCTTACCGGTTCCCAGAGCCTGGCGCTGATGAAGAACGTCGGCGACAGCCTCGCGGGGCGCGCCGGCGTTATCAAGCTGCTCGGAATGTCAGCGCGCGAACTGGACCGGATTGCATACAGGGAGCCTTTCGTGCCGACGCAGAAGCATTTTTCCGCCATGGCCGCCGCCGGGGCAAAATTCAGCTACGACAAAACCGTGGAACGGATTCACAAGGGGTTCTTCCCCGAACTGTATGAAACAGAGAGCGATCTCGCCGACTGGTCGGACTATTACAGTTCCTATTTCCAGACCTATATTGAAAAAGACGTCAAGGACGCGCTGAACATTCAGGACGAGCCGGCATTCACCAAGTTCGTCAAGGCCGCCGCGTCGCTGACCGCCGAAATGCTGAACATGAGCACGCTCGCGGAGTTTTGCGGCAAGGACGCGAAAACGGTGCAAAAATGGCTGTCCGCGCTCCAGTCGAGCGGGCTTGTCTACCTGCTTGAACCCTATTATGACAATTTCGGCAAGCGGCTCATCAAAACGCCGAAGCTGTATTTCCTCGACACGGGTCTGGCGTGCTGGCTGCTCGGCTGGAACACGCCGGGGCAGCTTGTGGACGGCGCGATGTGGGGACACATTTTTGAAAGCTTCGTGTTCGCGGAGGTGCTGAAAAGCTATTACAATGACGGCATCGTCGCGCCGCCGCTGTTTTATTACCGCGACAAAGACAAGAACGAAATCGATTTGATTGTCAAGGACGGCGATACGCTGCATCCCGTTGAAATCAAGACGACGAGCGACCCGAAGCGGTCGGCGGCGTCGGCGTTCGCGCAGCTCGCGAAGCTGCCGGGCATAACGGCCGGCTCCGGCGCGGTGCTGTGCATGTCACGGGAAATTCTGCCGCTGGCGGAGAACGTGTGGACTGTGCCCGTGTCGGCCATATAGGAAGTTAATGGCAACCTCCGGCTTTGCCGGGGACGGAAAGGGCAGCGCCGTGGGGGAACTGGATCCTTATCTGGAAAAATTCAATCATTGCCTGCAAAAGGAGCCGCCCTTTTGCCGCGCGGAATGTCCTTTCCATCTCGACGTGCCGGAATTTATCGACCGGATGCGGAAGGGCATGTACAACGCCGCGTTCAAAACCTACCGGAACGCCGTCGGCTTCCCCCGGATCGCCGCGGCGCTCTGCCATGAGCCCTGCAAGGGCGTCTGCCCTGCGGGAAAAACCGGCGGCGCCATAGAGATGCGGCTGCTGGAACAAGCCTGCCTAAGCTTCGCAAAGGACAAAGGGGCGACCGGCTACAACATCCCTTCGAAAAAGAAAAAAGTCGCCGTTATCGGGGGCGGGATCAGCGGACTGGCGTGCGCCCTCCGGCTTTCGGCGAAAAAATATGACGTGGAGCTGTTTACGCGCGGGAACCGGATCGGGGGCGCGCTGTGGGGCCGCATGGAACCGGATGTATTTTTGCGCGACATAGAGGAGCAGTTTCGCCATGAGAAATACACGCTCCACCTGAACGCCGGGATAAAAGAGCGCGGGGAGATAAACGACAGGGGCTTTGCGGCGGTTTACGCGGCCACGGGGCAGGGCGGGGCGGATTTCGGCCTGCCGGGCGCCGTTTCCGCGAAGGGCGGCAAACACTGCCTGATGGACGGGGACGCCGCGTGGTTTGCCGGCGGGAGCTTGGTCGGAAGGGAAGGCGTTTATGCGCTCGCCGACGGGCTTCATATGGGAACCGTGCTGGACAACTACCTGAAGACCGGCAATCTGCTGTATCCGGAAAACAAGCAGGAAACCCGGATGGTTCTGGATCCCGCACGGACGTCCGTCCGTCTTGCGGTCAAGCCGGGGGACGGCGCGGCCTATACGGAGGCGGAAGCGGGGGAAGAGGCCGGGCGCTGTCTGAAATGCCAGTGCGACGCGTGCAGGCTCTACTGCGACCTGACGGAGTTCACGGACAAGTGGCCCTTGCGCATACGGGACGAGGTCGTGGCGACAACGTTGCCGGGCGTTTCGGAAGTGAAGGCGACGCCCGCCAAGCGTTTGATGAGCGCCAGCAACCTTGCCGGTGTTTGCAAGGAAGTCTGCCCGGCAGGGATCGATCTGGAGGGCCTGCTTCTGGCAGGGAGGCAAAGCATGCACAGGCAGGAAAAGGCGCCTTGGGTGTTTCATGATTTCTGGCTGCGCGACATGGATTTTGCCAACGGGGCGGCTGCGGCTTTGTGCAAAATCCCGGCGGGACATAGCGGCTGCGCATATGCCTTTTTCCCCGGCTGCCAGCTGGGGGCCGGCGATGCCCGGCTGGTGGAAAAGACCTACGGGCGGCTGCTGCAAATCCGTCCGGACACGGGCTTGCTTTTGCGTTGCTGCGGTGCGCCGGCGGAATGGGCGGGGGACGCGGCGCGGCATGAGGCGACCTGGGCGGAGATCCGTGAGGATTGGGGAAAACTGGGAAAACCGACGTTGCTGGCGGCGTGCCCCAGCTGCATGGAGGCTTTTAAGCGGCATATGCCCGCGATCCCAATGCGATCCCTGTACGAAGCGCTGCTGGAATGGGGCGCGGGAGCGAAGGTTGGGGCGGGCGCCGCTGGTGCCGGACAGGCAGCCGGCGGCGAAGCCGTTGGCGTCGGGCAGACTGCCGGGCGTGAGACCGCCGCCGCCGGGCAGGCCGGGCAGGCGAACCCCCGCGAGGCGGCAGTCTTTGATCCCTGCGCCGCCCGGCGGGAGCCAGGGATGAAGGACGCCGTGCGCGCGCTCGCGGCGGGCGCGGGCTATGCCCTGCAGGCGCTCCGGGAGCAGGAAAGGGCGGGGCGCTGCTGCGGATACGGCGGACAGCCCGCCGTAGCCAGCCCTGAATTTGCCGGCTTCGTGGCGCAAAAACGGGTTTCCGAAAGCGAATTGCCCTACATCGTATACTGCGTCAACTGCCGGGACGCCTTTCGGAAAGCAGGGAAAAAAAGCGCGCACATCCTGGAATTGATTTTCGAACCGGATGAAGCCCTCAAATCTGCGGAGAACCGCCGTGCGCCCACTGTCACGGAAAGACGTTGGAACCGCACGGCCATGAAGCAAAAACTGCTGCAAAAGCATTGGGGCGAAACGATGGACGA
>JAITOE010000123.1 GCA_031290135.1 Eubacteriales Family XIII. Incertae Sedis bacterium | reverse complement strand
CTGAAATCGTGTGGTGCGGGGATCGGAACGGGGGCCGGCGCAGCAAGGGGGCGCTTTTGCATGTCAGGCCGGCGATGGAGTGGATGGCGGTGGCGCTGATCATCTCCTGACGGGTCATCTGCGGAAGTATGGACGGGATCCGGCTTGCCATCATGCTTTTGCCGCTTCCCGCCGGGCCTGTCAGCAAGATGTTGTGGGCGCCGCTTACCGCCACTTCCAAGGCGCGCCGGACGCTTTCCTGCCCCCGCACGTCGGCAAAATCCAAATTTTCCGTTTCCACGGGTTCCGCCGCATAAGGCGGTGCGGGCGCGATCCCGCTTTCCTCCCGGAGATGCGCGATGATTTCGTTGATATGCCCTACGGGATATACGGCAAGGTTCCCCGCGAGCGACGCCTCCCTCGCGTTTTCTTTCGGGACAAAAATAGACTTCGCCCCATATGCGGAAGCCGAAAGCGCCATGGGCAATACGCCTTTTACGGGCCGCAGCTCCCCGTCCAATGACAATTCCCCGACGAAAACGGCGTTTTCCGGCGCCGAATCCATTTGTCCGCTTGCCGTCAGCACGCCCAGGGCGATGGGCAGGTCGTAAAGCGGTCCCGCTTTCCTCGTGTCTGCCGGCGCCAGGTTTACGAGAATCCGCCGCATGGGGAAATCGAAGCCGATATTCTTCAGAACAGCCCGCACCCGTTCGCGGGATTCCTGCACCGAGTTGTCCGGCAGGCCCACGATGACGAATCCCGGCAAGCCGTTGCTTATGCTGGTTTCCACGATTACCTCAAGGCCTGATATCCCGTTCAGCCCGGCAGATTTGATAATTTTTGCTTCTCCCATCCCGTTCACCACTCCTCAGCAGTATGACACCTACCAACGATTTCTTTCAGAAATCGGGTTAGGTGTTCAAAAAGCGCCGCGGATATGGCGTATCCACGCCTTTCCGCCGACCGAAAGTATTTCTATGACATCGAAGCGCAGTTCCGTGCCGTAAGCCTGTTTGCATGAAAGATAGTATTCCGCCGCGCGGGCGATGCGCTTCTGCTTATGGGGCGTCACCGATTCACAGGGCAGGCCGCAGCGCAGATCGGCGCGGGTTTTTACCTCTATGAAGAGCAAGGCGTCCGCCTCGCGGGCGATGATGTCAATTTCGCCGGGTTTGCAGCGGAAGTTGATTTCAACGATTTCAACGCCGCTGCCGCGGAGGTCCTTGCACGCCATCCCCTCGCCCCACGCCCCTAAATTCTTTTTTTTGCCCATCCCTTTCACTCCGGTGTCATATGAAACTGTTACATGCCTTTTTTGAGATTACCATTTATTTTATGTAATGTCAAGTATTTCCATTAAATTCCCAAAAAATATGCCGCATTGTGCAAAAATCAACGCGGCAACGGATGTTTCGGTTATGAATAATGCAGCTATGGGGCGGGCATCACCCAGAGGCGGGATTGCGGGCATACGAGCGGAGCGAGCAACGCGAGTGTAGCGCCCGCACACGGTGAACTCTTATCCGGCTAAAGCCGGAGAGTTCTCGAGTGGCACCTGCCAGCCATTTGCTGCGCAAATGGGGCTAGGTGCGCAAGCGACAGCGACCCGACCGGCGGGTTATGCTCGCCCCGTAGCGGTGCCGTTCATGCCTAAGATTCGTAATGGTCGCTCATTTCATGAACGCCTCGCCGTTCCAGGGCTTATATGCCGCCATCTCCCCCATGACCGTAAGATATTCCGCGTTATGCGCCCGCACGAACTTCATGTTGCAGGGGTCGCCGTGCCCCGGATACAGGCGCGTCGCGTTGTCCCAGCGGCTGACCACGTTCCGGACGGATGCCTCCATCTCCGCGTCCGACCCATCCGGAAGATCCGTCCTGCCCAGATCGACGTTGAATACCGTGTCCCCGGTGAAGCAGAGCCCGCTTTGCGCCGCGTGGAAGCAGACGCTGCCGCGGGTGTGCCCCGGCGTATGAAGCGCCTGGATCGTTTCGGCGCCAAGCAAAAGGCTTTCCCCGCCGTCCAGCGCGACATCCACCCGGCCCTTGTATTTCGGGATGTCGTTCCGGTGCATATATACGGGGCAGTCCGCTGCGGAGAGGATCTTTTGGATGCCGCCCGTGTGGTCGTAATGGTGGTGCGTCAGCAGTATGCCGAGCAGGCGCCGCCCCGCTGCCGCGGTTTCTTTCAGGAATTTCTCGCCGTTATAGCCGGGATCCACGATAAAACAGGCGTCCCCCTTTTTCTCAAAAAGAATATAGCCGTTGCTCTCGATGTTGCCTCCGACGAGTCGCTTTATTTCCATGTTTCCCTCCTGCTTTCTTCCTGTTTTGCGAAGTATTCTGCTTTTAACCCTTGCTTTCGTAATTTTTCGTGGTACAATAGTCATTATATCACGTACAATTGCACCATATCACAATTTGAAAGAAGGATCAACATGAAGATCGCCATTGCCGGGGCCGGGAAGCTCGGCATCAAAATCACGGAAATGCTGCTTGGCGGGGACCATTCCGTCACTTTAATCGACAAAGACGAAGAAATTCTGCAAAAGATGAGCGCAACCTACGACATCATGACCGTTTCCGGCAACGCGAAACAAGTTTCGCTGCTGAAAGAAATCGACATCGACACATTTGATTATCTGCTGGCCGTCACCGACCGCGATGAAAAAAACCTTGCCATCGCCGCGTTCGCGAAAAAATTAGGCTGCGCGCGCGTCATTGCCCGCGTCCGGGATCCCGAACATACGGACCAGCAGGAATTCATCAAGGAATGTCTGAACATCGACCATCTGATCAACCCGGATTACGCCATCACGCACGAAATTTATAAATATCTCGTGGAAAAATACACCATCAGCGACGGCCTCCTTTCTTCCGGGAAGATCGCTTTGCTGGAATTCATGTCGGACAAAATGCCGGAACTCCTGAACCAGCCCATCAGTTCGATCCCGCAGCTTTTAGGCCGCGTGCTGATCGTCGCGATTTCCAGAAACGGGAAAATCATCATTCCGCGCGGAAGCTTGGTCATACAGGAAGAGGACAGCCTGTACGTCGTGGGCGAAAAAGAGATGATCCGCGGTCTCAGCAAGCGGGTTTATGACAAAGGCCGCTATACCGACCTCCACAATGTCTTGATAGCGGGCGGCGGGAAACTGGGGCTCTATCTGGCCAAACTGCTTTCGGAATACGGGGCGGCGGTGAAAATCATTGAACAGGACAAGCAGCGCTGCCAGTACCTGTCCTCCCGGCTGGAAAATGTGCTGGTGCTCCACGGCGACGCTACGGATCCGGCGCTTCTCGCGGATGAGAATTTTGACAAAATGGACGCCTTTGTCTCCGCCACCGGCTACGACGAAGAAAACCTGCTGCTGGCCCTTATGGCGAAAAAACACGGCATAGAGGACGTCATCGCCAAGATCAGCCGCGAAAGCTACGCCGGCCTGATTGAAAGCATGGGCATTGACATGGCGATGAATCCCATTGACATTTCCGCGAGCCATATGCTCCGGATCATCCAGGGGTCCAACCTGATCATTTTCTCGCAGCTGATACAGGGACAGGCGGAGATGATCGAGTTCATCGCGGACGAGGACATGCTGCTGGCGGATAAGCCCATTGCGGAGCTTGGCATCCCCGAAGGCGTCATCATTGCCGCCATACACCGGGGGCATGAAGCCATCATTCCCAACGGCGGCACGGAAATCAAGGAGGGCGACCGCGTAATCATCTTCTGCCTGCTTTCCGAGGTCACGGATTTTGAAAAGCTGCTTCGCGTCCGCAAGGGCCTGTTCCGGTAGGGGCTGACAGGGGATTTTCATGGGGATCAACTACCTTACAGTTTTGCGGATTGCGGGTTTTTCCGCAGGGATAACGGGCATTGCCATCCTTCCGTCCTTAGCCGTTTCGTTTTTGTGCGCGGAATATGACGCCGCCGCGCGTCTGGCGCCCTGCGCCGCCGTTTTGATTCTGGCCGCGCTCCTCGGTTTCCGTTTTTCCGCTCCGGGCTTTTCCGCCCTGCTGCACCCCGGCGCCGCGCACCTGCACGCGCTGCGGGAACACGCGGAACCGGGGCCGCGGGCCGTCATTCTCCTGAGCGTGCTCTGGTGGCTGTTTTCTTCTGTTTTCGGCGCGGTTCCCTATCTTGCATGCGGGCTTTTCGAACATGCGGCGGACGCGTTTTTTGAATCGGTTTCCGGCTTTACCACCACAGGCGCCACCCTTATTGGCGACGTGGAAGCCCTGCCGAGGTCGCTGCTTCTCTGGCGTTCGACGACCGGCTGGCTGGGCGGCCTGGAGATCCTGTTCGTGGCCGCCGTCCTCATCCCCTTTGCCGCCGGCGCGCACCCGCATCCGGCGCACGCGGAAACCGCCGCCGGTCTTCCGGAACGGCCGTTCTCAAAAAATTCCGGCTCCGGGAGGATGCTGCTCGCCATTTATTCCGCCCTGACGCTTCTGCTGTTCCTGCTGCTCTCGCCCGGCATGAAGCCTTTTGACGCCCTCATTCATTCCATGGGAACCATCTCAACCGGCGGTTTTTCTAATTTCAACGACGGCGCCGCTCATTTTTCCGGCACGTCCGCCGCTTGGATTCTCACGGTTTTCATGATGCTCGCCGCCCTCAGTTCCATGCAATATTTCCGGATGTTGTCCCGGCGGTGGGGCGCTTTTGTGCAGGACGCGGAAATGCGCTATTTTTTGGCGATGGCCTGCGTCGCCGCCATTTTGCTGTCGCTGTCGCTTCACTTCGCGCCCTCCGCCATGCGCCCTGCCCGTTCGGCCGGGTCGGCTTTTTTCGAAGCGGCGGCCACGCTTTCTACCACCGGCTATTCCGTCGCCGATTACGACCTATGGCCTACGTTCTGCCAGGCGACCCTGTTTTTGCTGATGTTCGTGGGGGGCTGTTCTGCTTCTCCCGCCGGCGGCATGAAAGTGTTCCGGATCGTCATATTGTTTAAGCTGATACACCGGAACATCTCCCTGCGCCTCCATCCAAACGCCGTCGTCCCCATAAAATTCGACGGCAAAACGCCGGGTGCCGACTGGGTCAGCGCCGTCGCCGGGCACGCCCTGCTGTACATTGCCGTGTTTTTTTCCGGAACCCTGCTCCTTTCGTTGGACGGGGCGGACATGCTAAGCTCCCTGAGCGGCGTGGCCGCTTGCATGGGCAATATCGGGCCAGGCTTCGCGCAGGTTGGGCCGGGGGACGGCTACACGGTTTTCAGCGCGGGCGCCAAGCTGCTTCTCAGCCTCTTGATGATAGCCGGCCGGCTGGAACTGACCGCCGCAGTCATGCTGCTGACGCCGCTGTACTGGAGCGGGAGGAAGTAGGAACGAGTAAATGAATTTTCATGTGATCAGCAAAATAACAGGCGTCATTATCCTGATGATCGCCTTGGCCATGGTTCCCGCCCTGCTCATCTCCTTAGCCATGGGCGAGGGCGGCATGTCGCGCGCTTTTATCGCTTCGATCCTCCCGCTTCTGGTTCTGGGCGGCGTCCTGATCCTTGCCACAAAACCCCTGTCCACCCGCCTGCGCATGCGCGAGGGGGTTTTCATCGTGGCGCTTTGCTGGATCCTCGCGTCTGCGCTGGGCGCCCTGCCTTATATCTTTTCCGGCGTGATCCCCGGTTTCATCGACGCCTTTTTTGAATCCGCTGCCGGTTTCAGCACGACGGGCGCCACCCTGCTCGCAGATCTGCCCGGCATACCCAGGGGGCTGATGTTCTGGCGTTCCCTCAGCCATTGGCTGGGCGGCATGGGCATCCTCGTGTTCGCCATATCCATCCTGCCCGCCCTTGGCATCGGCGCGCTGAACATCGCGAAAGCCGAAACGACCGGGCCGGGCTTGGAAAAAGTGACGACGCGCATCTCCGACAACGCGAAGTTCCTGTACGTCATTTATTTCGCGTTTTCCGTGCTGGAATTCCTGCTCCTGCTGCTCGGAAAGATGAACCCCTACGACGCGGCCATCCACATGTTCGGCAGCATGAGCACCGGCGGCCTTTCCAATTACGACAAGGGGATCGCGGAGTTTAACAGCCCTTACATCGAATTCGTCGTCGCTTTTTTCTGTATTCTGGCATCCGTCAGCTTCATCGCGTACAACGAGCTGTTTCACCGGCGGTGGAGGGAATTTTTCCGGGAGCCGGAGGTGCGCGCGTTCTTTTTCATCCTCGTTGCGAGCATCGCTTTTATCGGCGTGAGGCTCAGGATTTCCGGCATCGGCGATTCCGCCGCTGACAGCCTGCGCTTGGCTTTTTTGCAGGTTTCCGCGTTTATCACCTCTTCCGGCTACGTCAGCACGGATTACGCCGCGTGGCCGATGGTCTGCCAGTGGATTCTCCTGATGCTGCTGTTCATGGGCGGCTGCTCGTCCTCCACCGCGGGCGGGATCAAGATCGTGCGCGTCCTGGTGCTGTTCCGGCTGATCCACCGCAATTTTTACAAACGGCTGCACCCCAGGGCCGTTGTGGCCGTGAAGCTGGGCGGGCGCACGGTTTCCGCGGAAAACGTGTCCAACATCACGGTGTTTATCCTCATGTATTTTGTCGTTTTTCTTGGCAGCACGCTGCTTTTGTCATTGGACGGCCAGGATCTGGGCACGACGCTGAGCGCCGCCGCCGCCAGGCTGTCCAACAACGGGGTCGGTTTCGGCAAAATCGGCTACGGGGGGACCTATGACATATTCTCCGCCCCGGCGCGGCTGTTTCTCTCTGTTCTGATGATCCTGGGACGCTTGGAACTGTTTACGGTGCTGATACTGCTGACGCCGTCTTACTGGCGCCCCAACCGGCAGTAGGGCTGGAAGCGGGGAATGCCTTCCGCGCCGCCATTCGGTATACTCACGATTTGGTTGTAGGCTTGACTGTTCATCGCTTTTACTCCCTGTCCGGTCAAACACCCGTAAAATTGATCTCCCTGTTGTCCACGTCCACCGACGCCACCCTGACCCGCAGGGCGTCCCCCAGCGTCCAGGTCCGCTTTGTGCGTTCGCCGATGAGACGGTACTTTTCCGGCTCGTAGATATAATAGTCGTCGGTCAGCGTGTCCACATGCACCAACCCTTCGACCGTGTTCGGCAGTTCCGCGAAAAACCCGAAGGCTGTCACGCCGCTGATGACCGCGTCCCATTCTTCGCCTATATGGTAACTCATATATTCCGTTTTCTTCATTTTTTCCACTTCGCGTTCAAGCTCCAGCGCCTTGCGTTCCGTTTCGGACGACCGTTCCGCCGCGTATTCGGCCTTGCCCTGCAACGCCTCGCGCCGTTCCCCTTCCAGGCCCCCGTGCAGATGCTCTTTGATGATGCGGTGGACCAGCAGGTCGGGGTATCTGCGGATGGGCGAGGTGAAATGACAGTAATATTGCACCGAAAGGCCGAAATGCCCCTCGCAGGAGGTGCCGTAAAAGGCTTTTTTCATGGAGCGCAGCATGACCGTGTTGACCACGTTTTCCTCCGGCCTGTCCTTTATCCCGGCAAGGAGCGTGTTGAACGCCTGCGGAGCCACGCTGTCCGGCTCCCCTTTCAGGGAAAGCCCGAATCCGCCGAGGAAGGTCTTGAATTCACGGATTTTATCGGCGCCCGGCCGCTCGTGGACGCGGTAGACGAAAGGCATCCCTTCGCTGCAATACGCCTCCGCCACGGTTTCGTTTGCCAGAAGCATAAATTCTTCGATGAGGCGGTTTGCCGTCCGGCGTTCCGCCACCGACACAAGCACCGGAATCCCGTCCGGCCCGAGCTGAATGTTGGCCTCGTCCAGATCGAAGTCGATGCTGCCCCGTTTTTCACGTTTTTCGCGAAGCAGGTCCGCCAGCTCCGCCATCAGCAGCAGGTCTTCATAGATGTCTTTGTGCTTTTTCTTCAGTTCTTCGTCGCCGTTTTCCAGCAGGTCGGAGATGTCCGTGTAGACTAACCTTGCCCGGGAGCAAATCACGCTTTCATAAATCTTATGGCGCAATACGTTTCCGGTCTTCCCCACCGTCATTTCCACGGACAGCGTGAGCCGGTCCACCTTTTCGTTCAGGCTGCATATGCCGTTGGAAAGGGAAACCGGCAGCATCGGCGCCACCTGGTCCAGCAGATAGACGCTGGTGCCGCGGTTCAGGGCCTCCCGGTCCAGGATGCTGTCTTCTGTCACGTAATGGCTGACGTCCGCGATATGGACGCTTAGTTTGTAGGTGCCGTTCGCCTGTTTCTTTATGGAAACAGCGTCGTCGAAATCCTTGGAATCCGCCCCGTCGATGGTCACTATGGTCTCGCCGCGCAAATCCCGCCGCCCCGCCGTGTCCCGTTCGGAGAGCTTTTGCGGCACGGCCGCCGCTGCGGCTTCCACGCCCGGCGGGAATTCCTTGGAAAGCCCGTAGCTCCGGATCATCGCGAGGATGTCCCCGCCCGGTTCCCCGGCGCCGGCAATGATCTGGATGATCTTCCCCTCCGCGCTGCTGACGGCGTCCGGGTATTTCGTGATCGCGGCCGCCACCCAGTCTCCCGGCTTCGCGCCGCCGAAATTTTTGGCGGCGACGAACAGTTCTGCCTGGCCCCTGCGCGCGTCCGGGATCACCAGGCCCACGTTGCGGTTCTGCTCAAAAACGCCTACGACTTCCGTCACCGCCCGTTCGACGATCTTGACGACGCGCCCTTCCCGCCGGGGCGGTGCGGCGGACGGATCCAAGGGTTCCGCGCCTTTCCTGCCGCGCCCGGAGGCAATGTGCGCCTGCACGCGGTCCCCGTTCATCGCGCCCTCCATTTTGGAGGCCGGTATGAAAACATCCTTGCCGCCGTCCTCCGCGAGCACGAAGCCGAAGCCTTTCTTTGCCTTTCGCAGGATGCCCGTGATTTTTTCTTCGCTGCGGCGTCCCGCGTTCCCCGCGCCGGGCGCTGCGCTTTTTTTCGCTTTCGGGGCGAAACCCCTGCGTTTTCTTCCGGAGGTGCCGGAGGTTCCAGGGGCACCGGGAGTTCTGGGGGCGCCGGACCTCGCCGCCGTGCTTTTCTTGGGAGTTTTGGATTTGTTCGTTCTTTTCTTATTCATTCTTTTCCTCATTGCGCGGCTCTTCCGCGCTTTTCGTTTGGGGCGGGGGAATATTCCTGTGCCCTTACAAACTCTTACAGATATGATATCACATTCCGCGCGAAAATACAATGCGTCTGGAACTTATGTTCTTCCCAAGTTTAACAATTAAATAAGTAGAAATTCTGAAAAAAAGTGCCGGAAATATTGAATTTCCGGCACTTTCTGCTTGCATTTGTGATTTTGATATAGTATAATAGTAAAGACGTATCAGGCGTATTCAAGCAG
>JAITOE010000074.1 GCA_031290135.1 Eubacteriales Family XIII. Incertae Sedis bacterium | reverse complement strand
TCACGAGACCCGGAATCTTCACGGGCGCGAGACTCGCCGCGTTGCCCTGGCGGAACTCGATGACATCCACGTTGGAATCGATGCCCGTCACCTCGGTGAATGCCGCGACGCCCTGGGCGGCTGGCAGCGTCACGAGGAAGTTCATTTTTGTCAGCGGATAATAATGACCGCTTGTTTCATAGGTAGCTGTTGCAGGCATGGTCATGTACTCCTTTCATATGGGCGGCTTTCAAACGGCGGCTGTTTTTTCGCGCTGTTTGAAAGTGCGCCTCTTCATCAGTGCTTATTTTTATAGGTGTGCCGATATCCTCGCGGCGGGTTTTATTCCCCGCCGCCGGCTTCCGCCGTGAACTGCGTCACGCGGAAGATGACGAACTCCGCCGGGCGCACGGGGGCGATGCCGATGTTGCAGATCAGGCGGCCGTTGAGGATGTCATCCTGGCTCATGGTGCCGGGGCCTATGTCTACGAAGAAGGCCTGTCCGGCGTCGTCGCCCGCCAGCATCCCCGAACGGAACAGGCCGTCTAAGAAGGACGATATCGTCAGCTGCACCCGCGTCCAAAGGGAAGAATTGTTGGGTTCGAAAACGACCCAGTTGGTGGCGGCGCGGATGGATTCCTCCACAAATATGAACAGACGGCGCACGTTCACGTATTTGAAAGCGGAGTTTGAGCTTGCCGTGCGGGCGCCCCATACGCGGATCCCCTGGCCCGGCAGCGCACGGATGAGGTTGACGCCGACGGGGTTCAGGATGTCCTGTTCGCCGGTGGTGTAGTTGGTGGAAAGACCCGTGCAGCTCACCGTTTCGTTTGCGGGCGCCTTGTGGACGCCGCGGCTCACGTCGGTGCGCGCGTATATGCCCATCACGGCGCCGCTGGGCGGTATGAAGGAGGTTTTCTGCGCCAGGCGGTCGTACACCTGCACCCAGGGGTGGTACACGGCGGCATACGTGGAGTCGATGATGCCGCGGTATTTGATGACGTCATCCGTCTTGGTGAGATCCTGCGGGACGTCCAGCACCGCAAAGCGGTTCTTTTCATTCTCGCAGTGCGCCACTAAGGACACGATCACCTCCGGAATGGTGATGCCGGGGACGGCGATGATGCTGGCGACGCTGTTCTCCTTGAAAGACTCAATCCCCGTGCGATTTCCGGGACCGTGATCGACGCCGATGAACACGCCGGCGTCCACCGATTCCACGGTGCCGTCGGTTCCGCCGGCAAAGCTGACGGTGCCTTTCACCTGTTCCTCCCCGAACAGGGCGGTGACGGGGTTGTCCGGCGCGCCGGCTTTCTTGTCCGCCAAGGCCAATGTGACCAAAGCGCTGGAACCCAGCCGCTTGGCGATGTAATCCGGGGAAGTCGGGTTCAGGCTGACGCTGCTGTAGACCTCCGCCTCGGCGTCGCAGCGAAGGATCACATCCATCTCGACGGAGTAAATCACCGTCTTGGGCACGAGGGCGTCGTCCACGGGGCTTGACGCGAACGCTTTTTCAAAGGTAACGGTGTTCTCGAATATGGACGTGATGCGGTTGTATTCGCTGGCAAACTCCACGATGTCGCCCTCACTGAATCCGACGGCTGACTTCACGGTGAAGATCTGGTCGCTCTCCGCGGAAAGCAGCTGCATCTTGCGCTTGTTGGTGCTGACAAAGGCGGCCGTTATCCGGTTGCCCCACTTGCCGGCGTTTGCCGCGGAAAGGGAGAGAATCCCCTGTTTGGCGGTGGCGCATTTGGCATCCACGGGGATGACGCGGCTGACATAGCAGCGCGTGCCGCCGTTGATGAAAAACTGCTCGACGCTGTAGGGCAGGAAGCGGTAGCCGCCATGGGTGTAGGGACTCAGGTAGCCGCCGAACTGGCGCTGGTATTCGGCGAAGCTGGTGATGAGGCTCGGTGCGCCCACGGCGGGGCCTTTCACGGCCAGCCCCACGAAACCCGCAGTGCTGGTGCCGACGCCTTCAATAGGTCTTGGGGATGAATCGTACTCTTCTACATAGACGCCTGGAGATAAATATTCTGCCATTTTTGTTTTGGTCACGGCGATTTGCCCGTGACCACCCTCCTTTCAATAATTACTGCCATGTATAGGAACTGTTACGAAATAAGTTGAGCTCACGGATCCCCCCTGGGATGGAAAGAACCTGCTGAAGCACCCGCTTTCGGATCTGAAAAATCCACGACCTGAAAGCGGCATCCCTCCTCTTGCGTGACGCGGACGATCCAGCGGGCGTCCGTGCTGTCGTCCCGCACACGGAGCCGGTAGGCGCCTCCGCCCGCCATGCCGCAGACCCTGCGGGCCAGCGGGGACTGGACAAAAGGCGCGCCCAAGGGCTTCTCCAGCCTGCAGACGGTATCGGATATCTGTTTTTTTACGTCGATGGGTTCAAAAGACTCCGCATCGGGCGCTAACAGGGCATAGTAACGCAGGTCTATTTGCTGCTTATAGGGATTGTACAAGGTCAGCTGGAGCTTTTTTTCGTCATACTCCTGGGCGAAACAGATCGTGCCTCCCGCCCGCGCCGCATCGACGGATTTGACGCCGGGGCATTTCCCTTCGATGTCACGGCACGCCCCCCCGCCGTAGAAAGCGCCCGGCGTCAGGTGGATCTCCGCGTAGGGCGGGTTTTCGTCCAGTTCCCCGAAAGCGATCCGCTTTGTTTCAGGCTCATAGCCCCTCACTTGGATTCCGAGGTCAAAATCATCTCTGGGAAAATTGGACAGCAGGAGCTGGCCGTCGCTGTTGGCGCGGACGTCTAAGGGCATCCCGTCCTTGGAAAGCCGCGTCACGCCATGCGCGGTCTGGCCGGAGGCGCTGTCGATGAGGCGGATCACCAAATCCAGGGTGTGGCGTATAATTGCATCAGGCATGGGGTTCTCCTTCCTCGCTGCCGTTCACGCGGAGCGTGAAGCTGGCGTCGGTGACCCGCGGCGGGTCGATCACGATTTCGCTGGAGAGGAACACCGGCGCAACCTTGTAAAACAAGCTGACCTGATAGGGCTTGTTGATGGCGGACCAGACGCGCACCTTGTCGTCCAAGGAGATCCGGGACGGCGAAATATGGATGGGCGACTCGTCGTTTTCCAGCCAGGCCTGCAGCTCCCTCGGGTAGACGACGCCGCCGTCGTTGACGATCTGGGCGGCGCGGCCGACGATCTTCTGTATGTCATGGGCTTTCAGCCCCATCTGGGACGACCCGTTGATGAAAAGCATGTAGTAAAGGGTGTAGGGCCTGGGCGGCCTGCGCAGCCGCGTCTTCCCGCTCCGCATCGACGGGAGGGCTACCTCGCCCTCTTCCCGCACGTCGTACAGGTAGAGTCCCAGGATGTAGTCCACGTCCTGTTCCGCCGGGGACGAAACCTCGATGTTGTTCGGCGACGGGATCGGTTCGGGACACATCTTTTCCCGCAGCATGCGCACGATGTACGCGCTTATGTCGGATATGATCGGATAATCGGCCATGGATAATCTCCTGATTCCTATGGGGTGTTGCTATTATGGATCTTAGGTATATAGGATCGCCGCCTCTGGGTGACGCCCGTCCCGCAGCTGGGGTGTTATGTCAAAAGCTGTTCCAGCAGGCCGTCGCAGGCCGCCTGGAATTTTTCGCTGAAGAGCATGCCGTATTCCGTGCCCGGGAAGTAGACCGCCTCGCAGCTGAAGTTCGCCTGGGCGTATTCCTCCGGGACATGCACACAGCTCAGGTATTTTGCCGGGAGCCGCATGTATTCCGTCTGGCTGCTGTCCTTGCTCCGCAAAACCTGGTCGGAGTAGGTCGTGAATATGTAATACGCGGCGCCGCGCTCCAGTACCGCCTGGTTCAGGTTGCGGTTCCAGACATAACGCATCTTGAGGAACGACGCGATGCTGGTCACGGGCAGGTATTCCGACGCGGGATCGTTGATCCGCCTGAACACCAGCGGATTTCCCAGGTTCATCTGCCGCTGCGCCTCCGCCTGCATCAGGCGTCCGGCCGTGTCGCCGGGAACCTGTTCGCTGTAGGCTTTCAGCGCGCCGAGGTAGACGGCTGCCTGTTCTTCCGTCCCCAGGCCCTGCAGCTCCGCCGGCGCCGACGCGAAGTATGCCTTGGATAGGTCGTCGAATTCGGCGGCGGCGCGTTCCTGCGCCATGGCGGCGTCATAGGCCGTCTTGTTGTCCAATATGAGCTGCTCCACCGCCGCAATGGCGGCGTCGAAGCTGTGATCCCCGTCCAAGGCGCTCTTTTCTTTCATGGCGGCGTATATGTCGTTCAGCGCCGGGAAGATGAGCTTGAAATTGGTGTCCAGCATGGCGCCTAAGGAATCTATGCTGCTGCCGAGCTCGTCCAGGTCGCCCCCGTTGCGCACGATGGCTAACGAAGCGCCCCGGAGCCCGCCTACGAGGCTGCCCGCCGTGTTGCCGGAGAGCGAGGCGGCCAATGCGCTCAGCTCGCCTTCCAATGCCTGAATCTGCCGCGCGGTCGCGCTCCCCGCGCCCGTCTGCCCGGTTTCGCCCGTTCCCGTCTGCCCGCTGCCGTCCCCGCTTCCGTCCGCGCCCGCCTGTCCGCTGCCGTCCCCGGTCCCGTCCGCGCCCGTCTGTCCGCTGCCGTCCCCGGGTCCGCCCGCGCCCGCCTGCCCGGTTCCGTCCCCCTCCCCGGTTCCGTCCTCGGTTTCATCTGCCAGCTGTTCCCGCAGCGCGGCGATCTGCTCTTCCAGATCGGACATCCGCGCATTTGCCTCATCCTCCAGCGCGGCGATCTGTTCGTCTGTTTCGGCGATAAGCCCCTCTATGCGCTTCGCCCCGGCCAAATCATTTTTGTCCAAAGCGTCCATGTAGTCTGTCTGCTGCGCCGCCTTTTGCGCCTGCAGGCGGTCGATCTCCGTGCCGCCCGCAGCTAACTGCAACGTCCGTTTCAGCCTCGAAAGAAAGTCTATGTGATCCGTGACGCAGGCATCCGCCCCGTCTTTGAAAACATCGCCTCCGGCGGAATACCATCCTGTGGTAAGGGCAAGCCTTTCATCAATATAGTCCATGCCTTCGGAAGCGGTCACCCGCTGTGTCAGCGCGTCTATGAGAAACTCCAGTTCGCTGCGGCAGATGCTCATCGCGCCGATGCTTTCCGCCGCGATGGCGCGAAGCACGGCTCCCGCCGCCTGGCCGGCTTCGGCGTTCCTGTAATCATCGTCCGCCTCCGCCGCAAGGGCGGCGGTGAACCGGCCCGTGGCCTGGCTGATGAGGCTGTCCCGCAGCAACGCAAGCTCCGCCTCTTTGTCCACGATCCTGCCGTTTTCGATGTCGGAGAGGTTTACAAGGATCTCCACGTCCACGTCGCAGGCGGCATGGTTCCCCGCCTTGGCGTGGTCTATCAGGTCGTTTGAAGCCTGATAGGCCGCGGCGGAAAGGACGGTGACGCCCTCTGCCAGCATGCGTCCCTGCTGGTATATCAGCGCGGCCTGGACGTTGGACATGCTTTCGTTGACGGCGGACTGGAGACTGGTGTCGGAGGCGACGCCCGGCGTGGTTTCGCTCTCCCCGTCCTCATTCTCCGTTTCCGTGTCCGTAAGGGTCTGCAGTTCCTCGATAAAGACGGGCAAAACTTCATCCAGCACGGTAAACACCTGCGCGCGCCGCTTGGCGTCCACCGCGTCCATGCGTTCCTGCACCACGCCCATGCGGACCGTGTCGCCTTCCGGGCGGATGGCGTCCAGATAGGCCTGGAGGGCGGCGAGATCCGCGTCACATTCCGCCGTCACCTGGTCTTCCACCGAGGTCTGCCAAAAGATGTCTATGCGCGCGATCTTCGCCGTGCCCTGCTCGGATTCGCCTTGTGTTTCCACAAAAAGATCGTACTGCATCTTCAGCGGCGAAAGCTCTTCCATGAGTTCCAGGTCGTAAGGGTTTCGAATGTCAAATATGTTCACCGCCTGCCCGGTGCGCAGATCGTAGGTGATGCCGTCGGACTTGGTGTGGTGCGTGAAGAACAGCGCCGCGATGACCGTGTCGCTCACCCGTGCGGACGTGCCGAACGCCCCCTGGGCGCCGCCCGTGATGGCGGTCAGGGCGTTGGCGCCGGAGATGTCGCACCAGGCTCCGTTGCTGAGCTCCGATTTGTAGTAGACCCTGTCCTGCCCGGACTCCCCGGCGGAAGCGGATGCAATGTCGTAAAGCTCCTGCGTCAGGGCGCTGATGTGGATCAGGTGCGTCCCTATGGCCAGCGTGGAGTTTTCGATTCCCCCGGCGCTGACATGCACCGCTTCGTCGGAATTCCAAAAAGCGCTGACAAAGCTGACCGTGACTAAGACGCCGGCCAGCGCCAGTGGGATTATGCGTTTTGTCCAGTTTTTCATCTGCTTCATTCTGATCACGCTTTCTTACGTTTACCATGTAACATGAATCTCAGGTATGAACGGCGCCGCTGCGGGATTTGCGTAGGGCATATCTCCCGTCCTTACACCGCCGTCGCTTTTATGCTCTGGTCCGATATGTCAAACCTGGCGTCCCATATCTGCTGCCGGTTTCTGTCGTATACCAGCAGCTTCACGTCCCCCAAATTCGCGATGAGCAGGGTCAGATAGTCGAAATCCTCTTCCGCCGCCGTCAGCTCGGCGGTGTACACGTCCGCGCCCCCGTACTGCAGCCGGTAATAGCGCGCGCCGGAAACCGCAGTGAATTCTAGGGTCAGCGTGGACAGGCTCACGTCGCCCACGGAGCGGGTCGCCACCCTGTACGTGCCGATGGACGTATCCGCCTGGGACGGGGCGGCGGTTTCCTCCCCATCCCCTATGGGCAGGACGTCCCTCGGAACGGTGACGTCGATCTCACATTCCCCCGCATAGCTTCCGCCGCTGTCGTAAAGCCGCACCGTCAGCATGTCGCTCTCCCCGTACACTAAGGTCAGATGCCGGATCTGACGGTCCGCCGGCGTGTGTTCGCCGATCTGCGTCCCTTCATACCATATTTCGTATTCGGATATGTCCGGTTCAAAGCCGTCCGGGATCTCAAGGCCAAACACGAAAGTCAGGTCCGCCACGTCCCCGTAGATGTAATAGTAGGCTTTGCCGTCTTCCGCGGGCAGGCTGATGGCGCCCGCGCCGGCATCCGTTTCCAAGCTCATGTTGTGAAGGTAGGCTGTGACGGCGCCGCAGCTAAGCCGGTCGAATTCGATCATCATCTGGTTGTAGGTGGTCATGGCGTCCAAGGCGTCCATCTGGATTCCCTGGTAATCGTCTATCTTGTCCTTCACTTCGGAATATTCCGCCTTGCCCACCTTGTTCAGGGCGGTGACGCGGTCTAACTGGTCCCGCGTGACGGCCGTGGTCCGGATCAGGGCGTTGGCGGCGTTGCGCGCTGTCACAAGCGCTTCGAAATCGGAGGCCACTTGTTTCCGCAGGCTTGCTTCGGCGGATATGCGGTCCTTTCTTGCAGCGGCGTATTCCATGCAGGCCGTGTACAAAGCGTACATCTCGTCCTCGATGTATCGCGTGCCGCTGATCTGCCCTTTGAGAAACTCCCTTGAAAAGGAGAAGAACAGGATGCGCAGCCTCCCCGCCCAGGGCGCGTCCACCGCCGTGAGCAGCGCGTCGTACTGCATTTTAAACGCGCTGTAGTCGATGTCCTCACCCTGGCGCGCGGCGCTTATGAATGAATTCAGCCGGTTCATGTTCCCGCCGTACTGGCCGCGCATGAGCTTTTCGTAAGTGTTCAGGTTCACCGTGGCGAGGGACTCGGCGGCCCTGGCCTCGTAGAACTCCTGATCGTTGGCAAGGGTGTAGTCCGTGATCTGTTCCAGCTGTTCCCGGCTGATCTCCGCCGTGGCCAAGGGGCTCAGGAAGCGGTAGCCGCTGGTTACGTCTAACTTGATGATGTCCGTCAGTTCCCCCTTGGCGGACTGGAACGTGCGCTTTTGCTGCGCCAGGGTTTCCGCGAGCCTGCTCACCGTCTGCTCCATGACGTCTATGTCGTTCTGGTTCGCCTGGCCCAGCGCCAGGCGGGCGCGGTTGCGGGAAAGGTCGTCCTGCGCGGCGGCCAGCATCTCTTCCGTGAAAGCGCTTTTCTCCTGCATGGCGTACACCTCCAGAAACGCGTTCCGGACCTTGGAGAGAACCGCGAATCTCTCGTCGTTCATCCTGTGCTGCAGGGTGGTGATCTCCGCGGTGAGGGCCAAGGGTTTGACGCTGAGGTCGAATTCCTCCTGAAGGTTCAGCTTCTCCGGAAGCTTGAAAGACAGCAGGGGCGACCAGCGCAGGGTCTGTTTATTCTTGGCCTTCAGCCGCATCCCGTTTACGGCCTCCGTGTATTTCATCTGTTTCAGAAGGATTTCGTTGTAGGTCTTTTTGATCTCAGGGCTTGCGGCCAGCGCCATCCGTTCCGCCTGTGCCACCATGAAGGTTTTTGGCGCTGCCGCCGCCGCGCCGGGCGCGGGAGGCGCGGCCACGGCGAACAGGCCGGCCAGCAGGACGGCGGAAAGGGCGAAGCAGACGCCCCGCGACCTGAAAATCCTATGAAATTCCATGCCCGCCCGATTTTTCACGTCAGCCTACTCCGATTCTATGGCGTACATCGCGAAATTCTCCGCGCCCGCCTCCGGACAGTAAAATGTGTAAAGAAGCCCGTCCGCCTTGTACGCGTAGACGTACAAGGCAAAATCTTCATCGTATTCCCTGATCTCAAATACGTCGTCCAGCACCGGAACCGCATCCATTTTCAAATCCCCGAACACGTTTCCGGAACCCAGCGCCCCGATGGCTGCCGCTTCCGCGAAATTCGCCCAGGTCCAGCCGTAATATTCCGGGGTTCCGAACCGTGCCGTCAGCCGGTTGACTGTGTTCAGCCGCGCACCTTCCACGACGATAAAATCCCGCAGCACGATGACGTTGTTTATGGTCCATTCGGAATCCAAGGTGTTGGCGCCATTCAGCACGTCGTATACGGCGTCTATTTCCGTCATCTTCACGCAATACGCGTCGCCCGAAGAATATATCGACCGGATGCCCGTGTACATCTCCGCAGCCTCCTGCGTCGTCTTTCCCACAAATTCGCTGTAGAGGAGCTGATCCGCGGCGAAGGTTCCGGTAAAAACCGGCGTCCCCGCGGCGTTGTACTGGGTTCCCTTCCCGTTGCGCAGGCCGCCGGCAAAGGCACCCGTGTGCCACAGGGTTCCCGTCGGGCGGTACAGCTCTCCTTCCCCGTCAAAGAGGTTGTCTAAAAACCCGCCCTTGTATTTCGGCGTTCCGCCCGGATAGAACATGCGGCCTTCCCCGTTGAACATGTTCTTGTCGAAGCTGCCTTCGTAGATCAGGCCCCCGTCCTTTCCGTACAGCTTCCCTTCTCCCGTCACCATCCCGCCGTCCACCTGTCCTTCATAGGCAATGTGGCCGTCGCGCGCCTTGATGCCCACGACGCCCTTGACGAACTTCAGTGGGATGGAGTTGTACCGGTACACGGAAACCGACGCCGAACCGGGGGCACTGTCGTCCGCCGCCACCGGGGAAAGCACCAGGATGTAGTAGAGTCCGATGACGCCGACGGCTAAGGTCAGGGCAAATGCCAGCCGTTTGCTCACGAGCCAGCGGAAAACCGAATAATAGTCTTTCGGATCCCTGGGCTTGACGTCAAAAAGCTTTACAAAGAACCTGCGCAGGCTCATCATCCCCTGCGTCTTCCACCAGGTCACGCTGAGCAGCATGCGCACGCGGTTCCAGATGCCTATGAACCGATAGGCTATGGCTGTTAAAAAGGATCCGATTATTCCACGCATGGCACCCCCGCGATTTTCACGCTTCGTCTATGGCAAACAAGTTATAGTTTACGCCGGAAAGATCCCCTATGTCGAAAAAATGCTCGCACGCGAAGATGTACCAGCGCGCCAGGCCGTCGCCGGCATTCTGTTTGAGAATGGAAGAGAATCCGGTCCGGGCCAAGTAAAAATCATTCCTGTAAAACAGCATGATGGCTTCCTGCAGCTTGCCGTCGTAGCTGAGCCGGAGATCCCGCTCGCTGTTGGAATGGCAGTTCAGCAGCTCGTAGAGTTTGTAGCTGTGGCTCCCGTCGTCGGAGGAAATGATGCCGATGTAGCGGCTGCAGCGTTCCATTCCGCCGCAGGCGGGGTCTTCCGCGATTTTTCGTATGTATTGTTCCGTCGCCGCCATTTTGATTCCCAGCACGTGAAGCTTCTGGGCGTAGGTGCTCAGGAAGCCCGTTTCGGAGGAGGCGATGAAAGGGAACGCCTTGTCTTCCGTGCCGGCTATGCCGTAGAGGAATTCCGCGTGGTGCATCATCAGGAAGAACGCAGGCGACGGGAGGCCCTGTATGCCCGCCCCCCCGTGTCCCAGCAGCGAAGCACCGAAGCGCAGGCCGTCGGCGGCATCGGATCCGGCGCGGCTTGAAAAGAGCACCGACAGGGCGGAGAGGTGGAAATCCCCGGAGAGCAGCATCCCTTTGTGCGTCTTCACGCCGCTGTATATCCAGGAAAAACAGTAGTTCACAAAGCTCATGAACGTGCGGCTGTCCGTCTGCTTCTGCACATGTTCGCCGTTGACCACGGACACGATGCACAGGTCGTCCTTCAGGGCGGTGACGTCGCCGCTGCCGATCTCCATGATGCTGCTGCGGTCCAGGAGCCTTTCAACGCCCCTGGGCACGAAGCGGTAGAACGAGTTTGCCATGTCATTCATCTCGTATTGTTTGATGGCCAAGGAGACGCCCATCTCCGTGACCGTCCGGCGCATCTCCCCGATGTCGCCCTTTCCGGGCGGTGCGCCGTCCACGTCGAAACGGCCATCGGCGAAGGCTTTGATCTGCCGGGTCAGATCCCGGATGCCGGAAAGGCCGCGCAGGCTGCAAAGGCACACCGCCGCGATGATCAGGACCGCCAGCGCCCCGCCGAACGTGAAGGTGGAATACAGGGCGTCCAATTGGAGCTCCGCGTCGGTTTTTCCCACAAAACGCCAGACGACGGCACAGGATACCGCGAGAAAAATCAAAACGGCGCAGGAGAACCCGGCGGCAATGCATAGGAAGAAGCGCCGGCACAGCAGGGCGGCCAAGGCAAACACGATGAGCAAGCCCCCCAAAACCAGCACGGGGATGTTAAACAGGCTGGATTTGAACCAACGGAGGGCAAGGTAGGCTTCCAATGACACGGCCGGCGCGGCGATTTCGCTGAACGTGCCGTCGCCGCCCGCGCGGACCAGGGTGCCGCCGTCCCCGCCGGCAAGGATCCATACAGACTTTGCCTGCGGAAACACCCCCCGGACAGGCAGATTTTCGCTTAGGCTTTCGCCGGTGTCCAAGGGCGTCATGCGCAAAGCGCCGGTTTCAAGGTATACCCCGTCCCCGCTGCCGCTGACGGCGGCCACGCGCCCCTCGCCGGCCGCAAGCGCGCCGCCCGCGCCGGAATCCAGCAGG
This sequence comes from Eubacteriales Family XIII. Incertae Sedis bacterium, assembly GCA_031290135.1. Classification (GTDB taxonomy): domain Bacteria; phylum Bacillota; class Clostridia; order Peptostreptococcales; family Anaerovoracaceae; genus JAITOE01. Next base: position 5,864 of record JAITOE010000074.1, on the reverse strand, counting down.
TAGATGGCTTCATTGTTGCGGAACCGCGCCACGCCGCCGCTTTGCATGGCCGCGTAAACCGAGCCGCCGCCGGCGCAGACCGCGGCGCGGACGGAATCCCCCTCCGGCGCCTCTCCTACGGCGTACACCGCAGGCTCCCCGGCAACTTCCTCCCCGGCGTCCGCCGTCCAGGCCAGCGCCCGGACGGAAGCGCCGTCCTCGCTCCGCCCCGTGAGGAAGATATGCCCCTCGTCCGAAGAAAGGGCAGTGATCACCTTGATGACGGCGTAATCCCCGGAAAACACCTCCCGCTGGTTCCGGAGATCCGCGTCCGTTTCCACGAGCGTCCAGCGCGTCCGGCTCCCCGTGGTTTCGCGGATGTAATAGATGTTTCCGCCGTGGGAGGCAATGGCTGAAATACGGCTGGATTCTATCGTTTCCGCGCCGGAGGCTTCCACGTCGTCCCTGTGGGCGGCGCTGATTTTCCCGTTTTCGTCCACGCGGTACACGTAGGACGCCCCGCGCCGGAGCAGACGGCTGTCCGGACTGCCCGGCCGGTTTTCGGCGACGCGGTAGGTTTCGGTCCTGTTTTGCGCCAGATAGACCGCCCCGTCCCCGTCCGCCGCCAGCATGGGTTCCGCTGCGTCCAGTCCGGGAACGAAGAAAGGCCACAACAGGGCTGCCATCGCCGCGACCAAGAGTATCGGTATCGCAATTGCCAATCGTTTTCTCAAAAGGATTTCGCTCCTTTATACATTCAGCGTTACTATTCAAACATCCGCCCAAGCAGGGGTGGCACGTCGGGATTTCTCGGAGAAGAGGCATCTGCGGCAGCAAAGCTGCCCGCAAAAGGTTCGCTTAGCTATTTCATGCCTACGGCAAGAAATAGAGCGAGACCATTTCCCGGCGGGACTGCCCCCCAGACGGACACACCTTTGAATCGTAACCCAGAAACCGGGTTAGGTGCTACGTGTTCAGTGCTTCGCCGCCTATGGTGTTCAGGGAACCTCCAAACAGGCGAAACAGGGGGAAGCCGCCGAATATCAGATAGCTGACGAGGATCACAAGGGCGACGGCGGCGCAAATCACGCTGAGCGCCAGCAGGACTCTGAAGACCCTGCCTCCGTTGCGCTCCCACGCGTTCCGTAAGCGTTTGCGCCACCCGCTCTTCTCCGTGGGCAAGGCGGTGAGGCGGATGTCATGGTAAAGCTCGGCAAACTGGCGGTAGGCGCCGTGGTCCACCTTCTTTTGCAGCAAGGCAAAACTTTTCAGCGTTTTTCGGTTTTTCGTCTGCAATATGTCCAAGAGGACGGCCCCGCACCGCGTCGCGCAGTCTGCCTCCGCTTTCCCGGCGTCCAATTCGCTCAGGTCAAAATACGGCGTCAAAAACACGGTATTGTCCTTTTCAATATGGATCTGCCCCTTGTCCAGCAGCATGAACAGGAGCGGGTACGGGAGCGGCGAAGACAGGCATGCCAGCACCAGATTGACGCAGGCGGCTTCGCGTATGACGGGCGAATCCATCTGCGCTTCGGCGAACGCCGTCAGGCTGCGCGCCTGCCGGTACGGAAACACGTAACACAGGTTTTCCCCCTCCGCGAAACGGCCCAAGCAGGGTTCTTCCAGAGGGTTCCCCCGCCGCTGTTCAAACACGGCGGACAGTTTCTTTGCCGTCTGCCGGTCATGGACGACGAGGACGGTGTACAGCGTCCGGGCGCGGGACGCCATGTCCCGGCAGATCTCCACTGTGTTGGCGGCGGTGCGCAGGATTTCCCCCACGCAGGCAAGCGCCATATTGTTTACATGATAAACTCTGTCGTTCATTCGGCTAATCTTCCAATTCTTTCTTCTTTACCACCACGTAGACATAGGTGGAAATGAGCATGTTGTCCGCGCAGGAAACGCGTATCTCGTAGACGCCTTCCTTGTTGGGCGCCGTATATACGCCGTCGGAGCTGATCTCTCCCGAATCCTTTTCCGTCAGCTCGTATGTCAGGGTGCAGGGCTCCATATTTTTGAAGCGCACGTCTATGAAGCAGCTTTCCCGTGCGGCGGCGACGAGGGTGGGCTGCGCCGCGGCGATGCTCTTGTCCTCCATGTGGCGCAGGAGGCTCTGTTCGTCGCCGGAGGGCAGTTTCACGGCTACCCAGCGCAGAGCCAGCACCACGTGATCCGTCTTCTGCGTCAGCCTGGCCGCCGCCACGAAGCTGCCGCGGTCGTTTATGACCTTCACGGCGGTGTCCGCGTATGCCACGGGCAGATCCCGGTCGCCAAAGAGGGTTGGATCGCCGAAGATGGTGTTCTTTGCGGCGGCGCCCAGCCGGGCATCCTCCGCGAGGTATTCAAAACCGACGCTCACATGGATGTTGCCTTTGCCCAGGCCGTGCATGATCTCGTCGGAATAGTAGAGGTCGCCTTTCTTGTTGTCCAATCCCAGCGGGATTTCGCAGAGGCCGCTGGCGTATATGGGTTCGGCAAAGCCGGGGTATTCCTGGGCCGGGATCCCGTTTCCGCCCCCCTGTGCGCGGGAAGCCGGGGGGCGGCCGGCAAACCAGCTTCCGTATTCCCTGCGCCGCGCCTCAAAGGCCGCCGTGTGGATGTACTGCTTGGCCGCGTGCTCGTCCACGCTTTCAATGATATAGCTGCTGTCGCCCCGCTGTAGGAGGATGTCCGCCAGCCGGACGTACTCGGAAGCGCCGGCTAAGATCCGGGATTCCAAGCTGGCGCGGGAAATCTCCCGCTCCACGATCTCCGCCGGCGACGTGTCCCGCACCGCGAATTTGAGGATGAAGTTCTCCTGGATCCGCCCGTCGTCGCCGCCTACGCGGATCTTCACCATCTCAGGCTTTGCGATGATCTGGGTGTCCGGCGATTCATCCGGCTGGGACGTCAGCCAAAAATCATTCCGCCGGATTTCCCCTTTGGACAGCAAGACATCCTGCGTTTCCAGGCTGATTTCATGCCGGCCGGCGTGGTTGGCCAAGGCGGGTGTCTGGAGCGCGCCCGTCATCGAAAGGGTTCTGGGGCTGTCAGACAGCTTTTTGACCTCCAGGCGCAGCCGCACGTCCCGCCCGGCCGGCACCGCGGCGGGTACGGACAGGCTGACGGCGTAATGCTCATCTTCGTACAGGACGGCCGTGTTGAGAAATTCCGATTCCGCCTCGCCCGGTTCCGCCAGCTGCGCCGCGTCGGTTACAAACAGGACGCCGCCTTCCCGCACGCGGTTCAGCTCATACGTCCCTTCCCGGTTGGCCTCGCCCATGGAATAGACGGGCTGGACGTCCTCTTCATCATAACGCAGGCAGAGGCATACTTCGCTTCCGGCCAAAGATTCGAATCCCTCCAAGGCGGACAGTTTTTTGAACACCGATTTTTCCAGGGCGATCTCCCGCCCCAGGCCGTCGATGGCGACGCCGGACTCCACCATGACGGACATGTCGTCCAAGTTGTAAACCCCCAGGCCGCAGACGATGCCGGAACCGAACAGCATGGAGTTGATGAATCTTCGTTTGTTGTTGGCATAGGTCTGCTCCGCCAGAAAATCCGCCGAGGTGAGCAGTTTTCCTGCATAATAACGGTTGCGTTCAAATGGCAACACTTTGTTGTTTTTCAAATCGTAACACCGCCTTTGTCATGTTGGGCTGCCGCAGTCATGGCCTGCCGGAAAATAAGGGATATCGGATTACGCCAGGGGCGCGTCACGGGATCAGCACCGTGTCCTGCCCCGGCTTTACAATGTTGATGACCCCGCCGTAGGCGCAGGACAGCTGCGACGTGTTGTTCAGCGCGGGATAGCCGGAGAACCGGACGGCGGGGCTGCCCGGCGCCCAGGGGGCGGGCGTGACCGGCGCGCAGGGCATGGGCGTCAGCACGCCTAAGGCCGCCGCGGTGGCGGACGCCACCGACGGGTTGGACATGGACGTACACATGCCGAAAGGCGGGATGTTGCTCATGGCGGCGTGGTCCTGGATGGTCGCCGCCGGCATCTTTGTCAGCACCTTTGTGCTGGACGTGGCGATCAGCGTGGACGGCGCCATCCCGAAGGTACACATCATGTTGGCGCCCGTGCATACACAAACTGCCATTATCTCTTCTCCCCCGCAGATCCCCGCATCCCGGCGGGAGCCGCGCCTATGTCGCTTCGCAGGGTCGAAGCGATTACCTCTGCCGCATCGCCGCGCATGAAAGCGTCGTGTATTTCCGGAATCTCTATGATCCGGAGGTCTTTCGTGTAGGCGCCGAAGCCGTTGTCCTTGTTCCGGGCGGAGATCTCCTGCATGCGGCGAAACGCCTCCGCTGCCTCCGGCGATGCGTCTGGGTCTTCCGCCTGGAATTTCGTGGCTTTAAACAAGGTGGCGCGTCCCCCGTAAACGGCGGCGGGGACGTATTCCGCCACCTCTATGGATATCTCCCTGTTGTTTTCCACCAGCCGGTCGATGAGGCCCATCTTCCGGAACCTGTCAAACAGAGGGTCTTTTGACAAATATTCCCGGTAATGAGACATCCCTTGGAGTTTTTCCAGCGCCTGCCTTTCCTGCGGACTGCAGGCGACGGATGCGACGGAGGGATCCAGCAGATACAGATGTTCCACCGCTTCCCCTGCCGCTTCAAGGCGGAGCGCCATTTCAAAGGCCACGAGGCCGCCGAAAGACCATCCTCCCAGTATGTAAGGCCCGCAGGGCTTCCATTCCCGCATATGCCCGATGTATTTCAGCGCCAGGTTTTCTATGCCGCGAATCCGTCCGGCGCCGCCATGGAACATGTTGTGGTGTTCAAAGCCGTAGAAAGGCTGGTCCGGCGGCAGCCTGCGGGCCAGCGGCTCATAAAGCTCCGGCCCGGAATTGCCCGTGTGGACGAAAAATATGGGGGTCCGATCCCCTGCGCCGCAGAAAACGCGCATGGGTTTATATGCCGCTTCCAGCGTCAGGAAGCTTGCCAGTTCACGCAGGACGGGCAGCCTGTACACCTCGGCGGGGGTGATTTCCGTCCCGAAGGCGTTCTGGATCTCCAGGGACAGGACGACGGCGCGCAGCGAGTCGCCGCCCAGTTCAAAAAAATCATCCGCGGCGCTTATGTGCCGCGCCTCCAGGCCCAGCACGTCCGTCCATATTTCCGCCAGCTTTTTCTCCGTTTCGTTTTCCGGCGGTTCATCGTCTTTGTGGGCAAGGGGCGGCGGCAGGCTTTGCCGGTCCACCTTGCCGTTGGCGTTGCGCGGCAGTTTGTCCAAATACACGAACGCGGAGGGAATCATATAGGGAGGAAGGTTTTCCGACAGGGCCTTTTTCAGCCGGTTCCCGTCTATCTTCCCGTCCGCCGCTATGTACGCCACCAACCGCTTCGCGTCGCCCTTTCCGTCCGCTGCCACGGTGACCGACTCCCGGACGCCCGGATATGCCCGGATATGGACATCCACTTCTTCAGGCTCCACCCTGTAGCCGCGGATGTTGGTTTGAAAATCCACGCGGCCTGAAATTTCGATTTCCCCTTCCGGAGAAATGCGCCCGACATCCCCGGTGCGGAAAAGTCGATCGAATCCAGCCTCTTCATTAAACGGGTTTTTCAGGAAATGTTCCGCCGTTTTTTCCGGCAGGTTCAGGTAGCCCGCGCTCAACGCGGGTCCGGCAACGCAGATCTCGCCTTTTTCCCCCAGGGGCACAAGACGCTGCCGGTCGTCCGTCACATACACCTCCACGTTGGTCGCCGGCCGCCCCACCGTAACGCGCCGCTGCCCTTCTTTGATCTCCGCGCCGGCGACGCTGACACATTCGGTGAGTCCGTAGCCGTTGAAAATCCGGACGTCGAATCGTTTTTGTCCTATGTGGGGAAAGGTTTCGCCTCCCAAGGATACGATGCGCAGCGAGCTGTTTTTTTCCCGCTGGATGAAT
>JAITOE010000038.1 GCA_031290135.1 Eubacteriales Family XIII. Incertae Sedis bacterium | reverse complement strand
GAGTTGTCCACGGACTCCACCTCCGCCTGGATGCCTTTCGTCTTCGAACCGCCGGCCGCGCTGTCCGTCTTGCCGCAGTGGATGTGCCCGTCAACAACAAACCTTCCCATTTTCATAATCTTCTCCTCCTATAATCGTTTTTTGCAAAAGGCGCCTATTTCTGACTCGATGAATCGTTGTTCAATATACGCGCTGTCATTTCTGGATATACGGCACAATAACGCCCTGAGCTGGTACGTTCCCATGACCGGGTCGTAAGGCGGGTCTGCATTCGTTAAAATATTCACATTCGATTCACGCCAGCCATGGTCAGCGGATAGATCTTCGGGATACCACCACCCATGCTGGCAGTTGACGACACGCGGATCGATGTTTTCCGTTACAGACGCCTTTTGCGTAATGCGTCCCCTGCGCGTTTCGACATATACCCAGTCCCCGTCTTCTATGCCATGCTTCCCGGCGGTTTCCGGATGGATCTCTATGCGGGGATAGGCAGTCCGGGATCTGGAAAAAGGCAGCTGACGTCCTTCCGACAGAAAGAAAAAGGGTGACCGCCCGCCCGTGGTGAGGACCAAAGGATATTCTTTTGCAAGATCAGGGGTGCTGTATGGGCTTTCGGGGGGTTCCATATATTTGGGAAGCGGATCCAGGCCTTTTTTCTCCATCTCCGTAGACCATATTTCCATCTTTCCCGTCGGCGTGTCAAGCCGTCCGCGCTTTTCATACTGCATGTATTCCATAGGTATCTGCAGATAATTTTGCTCGCACAGCCTGGCAAAATCCAAGCCTTTGAATTCAGGATATCTTTCCCCCGTTATTTTAAGCTGCGCGTCCAATATCTCGTGTACGTCTTTTGCGCCATAGTTCAATCCCATTCTCTCGCTCAGTTCGCAGAACACCTCTTCGTCGGCTTTGCAATTATGGATCCGCAGGATTTTCTTTTGCGCCATGACCGTATGGCCTGCAAAAAACGGGGCGCTTAATACAGCGTCAAGCTCAAGCCAGCTTGCGGCAGGCAGGACAAGGTCGCACATCTCTGCGGTGGGGGTCATAAATAAATCCATGCAGCATAAAAAATCAACTTTTTTGAAAACTTCAAATGTCTTAACGCTGTCGGCAAAACCAAGCAGGCCATTGTTTCCAAACAGCAGCAGGGCTTTGACCGGATACGGAAGACCTGTGCGGACTGCCTCAAACACGGTCGGAACGTGCGCGGACGGGAAATGCATGCCCGTTCCCGCAAGAAACGGATATTGCTGCGCCCCCAGACGCTTTTCCGCAATCTCAGGCGCCAGATTTTCGAGCATGACATCGCAGTCCGGCATCATTTTCATGCCTTCAATGAATCCGCCGGGGCGGTCGTAGTTTCCGGTTATGCCGGGCAAAAAAGAAATGGCTCGTACTGCGTCAAAGCAATTTGGCGTATGCTCGATCGCGCAGCCCAGTTCCAGCGACGCCGAGCCTGCTTCTGCGAACAGGCGCGAGGCGCGGATGATGTCCTGCTCAGGGATCCAGGTGATTTCAGACACACGTTTTGTTGAATAAGCTTGCACTCTTTTCCGCAGTTCCTCAAAACCGTATGTCCATTTTTCAACAAATGCTTTATCGTAAAGATTTTCGTTGATGATTACGCGGAGCATGCCCATTGCCAGCGCGCAGTCCGTTCCCGGACGTATTTGAAGCCATACTTCGGCTATTTCGGCAAGCGGCGTCTTGCGCGGGTCAACAACCAAAAGTTTGGAACCTTTTCTGATTGCGTCCCTTGTCCGGAACGGAATCTCGCCGTCTGCGCCGCTGACAACCGGATTGGAACCCCATACAAGGATGTACGCCGGGTTTACGTCCCCGTAATAATCGACGACCAGCGGGTGGCCATAGGTCAGGAAAAAGTTTGTGACGCGTGGGTGATAGCACTGTGCCGTGCCGGGTTCAAACCAGTTGGGCGTTCCCAGTGAATGGGCGAATCTCGCCATATGGTGAAAATGGTGCCTTCCGGTCCCCTGCCCCAGCGCAACGGACTGGATGCCGTGTTCCTTCCTTACCTTTTCGATATTTTTAATGATGATGCCATAAGCGTCCTCCCACGAAATGCACGTCCAATGCCCCTGCCCGCGTTCGCCTGCCCGCTTCATCGGGGATTTCAGGCGGTCCGGGCTGTAAAGCAAATCTAACGCCGCAAGCCCTTTCGGGCACATCCTGCCTTTGCTCAGCGGCGCGTCCGGGTCGGGTTCGATTTTTACGGCCCGGTCGCCGTCAACGGACACGATTGCGCCGCAGCCGCCGTGGCACGCCCTGCACGCGGTTTTAATCCTTTGCGTGTTTTCGCTAAAATTCATTTCATCATCCTTCAGAAAAAGAGTCGTCAAAATATTTCCTTTCGATAGGAATGCGAAACCCTTCCGGGTTTGTGATTTGTTCATCCGGGATGAAAGGATACCAGTCATGCTGCCAGTTTTCTCCAAAAATATCCGGTCTTCCTTCCGCGAACATGCGCGGAAACGGCACCGGCAGCTTATACAGCCGTGCGGCCGTACCGCCCATGATCAGGTCGATTTCATCCTGCGTGAGCCAGTCGCCCACACGGTCAACTGTCCGCATGCCCCATGCGTAGAAATTGGGCTGGTACGTAGGTATGGTGGGCACGCCTTTGTACTGGGAGCCAAACTGTGCGTCCACTTTCCGGTATTCCCATACGCGGGGATCTGTCATAAGCCCGATTTTCCCGTCGATCCTGCGGTCAAGGATATTTTTACGGAACATGTACTGCGGGACGTTTCCGTAATCATGGCCCCACATCAGGTTTCTTGCCGAAACACCGCTGTCAAAAGCCACTTCGAAATTCTTTTCGCACCACCCGCCTGTTTCCATGTAAATATTGGGATAGGAAGAAACCATGGCGTATACGTCCCGCATGCTTTCTATGAGGTCCGGAACATCCAGATCCGGATCCTTATATCCATGGTTAAAAACGATTTTTGCTTTCGGATGGCGGCCGGCCACCGTTTCCAGCAGCTTAATGTGGTTCCATAAGGTTTTTGGCAGCCGGTAAAACATGATATATTCATGGAAATGCACTGGCACGTCGTATTTTATGGCGAGTTCGCAAAAGGCGTCCCACTCCTCAACCCGCTTCTCAAATTCAGGGGCAGGATAGTAGCCATAGCGATAAAGGTTGAGTCCGGGAACGAATTCCCCGATCCCTACATAGTTTTCCGTCTTTAACGCCGCTTCGATCTCATCTAAGGACATTTGCAAGTTCCAGCCCTGAATCTCCCCCTTCATCGCTTTCGTCATCGTAAGCTGATCCGAACAGCAGGCGCGGAACCTGTCAGGGTGCTTTTTCATGATTTCGACCTGCTTCTCGTTGTATGTGCCGCACATGCTTGGAAGCAGGACAGCCATATCTACGCCGAAGCGATCCATGTCATAAAGCGCCAGCGCGGAATTGTCATAGGCAGCTACTTCGCCTATCATGCCGTTCCATTTTCCCTCTTTCCGGATATTTTCGCTGAACGCGCCTTTCGGCTGATACAGGGTTGAGATATGGGAGTGCGTGTCCACGACAAACCTTGCGATGTTTCGCATTTTTTTACCCTCCAAATGGCGATGGCTGCAATCGTTCTGAAGCACCGCCGGAACAGAAGTTCTATTCTAAGGACTGCAAGGCATCTAAGAGCGCTTCGCCTTTCGGGCTGCAGGTTTCCGCATACTCGTCAAACAAAGGTTTGACCAAATTGGAAAAAGCCTCGTTTTCGGCGTCCGTCAGCTTATATGTGTGGGTGCCGTAGTCTTCGACTTCTTTGTAATAACTGTCGTAATACCTGCTTCCAATCTCATAGTTGAGCTTGGGCCACTGCCGGCTGGCTTCGTCGATGATTTTCTGCTGATCGGGCGAAAGGCTGTCATAGGAACCCTGGCTCATCAGGAGACATCCAAAGTTTGCCAAATCGGAAAACGACACGTAATCGGCGGCCTCATATAGTTTTTGCGGCACGGTGACAGGCCAGGGGGCGAAAGCGCCGTCCACCGTGTGACGTTCAAGGGCGGTTGACAAATCGTTTAAAGGAATGGTTGTGGGGGATCCGCCCCAGGCCGCGATTGCCTTGGATATCCAGGTCCCTGCGGCACGGAAAGCCATGCCGTTTATGTCCGAAGGGTTCTTTATCTGCTTATTGATCGCGACAAACGTCGCCTCGCCTTCGTATACGGCGCCCATATACTTTATATCGAAGTCGCGATAGATATCCGCGATGGGCGCCTGCACGGTTTCCGCAAGTTTTACCCAGTCAGATCCGACATAAAAACCGGGGATTTCCATAGCAGCGATGTCCTTTATGACACCGGATTCACGGGACGGGGTGTCATGTGCAAAATCAACGGTGCCGGCGATAATGGCGTCCAGCGTGTCCGTATCTGTAAGCAGCGTCCCCGCAGGATAAACCTCTACAATGATAGAACCGTTGCTTAACGTACCGACCAAATCAGAAAACGCATCGTACATTTCACCGTACATGCTGGTGGCAGGATGCCCATGCGCCAGTTTTAACGTTACCGTGCTTTCGGACGGCGCATCCGCGTTGCCGTCCGACCCGGAATTGCCAGTTGCGCCACAGCTCGCAAAGATCAGGACAACCGCCGACAACCATAAAATCAGTACCATTCTTTTCTTCATTTCATCTTTCTCCTTTTCAATACGGGGACGTTACGTTACATGAGAGAGGGAAGCAACAGGGAAATCGCGGGGAAAATGTTCAACACGATCAGCCCTGCCAAGAGAACCGCTACATAAGGAAACGTGCCGGTGATAATATCTTTCATAGGAACATCCGTGGAAGAGCGGAGAACAAACAAATTCAAGCCGACCGGCGGCGTGATCATGCCGATTTCAACGGAGAGAGTAGATACGATTCCGATCCAAATGGGATCAAACCCCATAGCCGTCAGCGTGGGGAAAACAAAGGGAACAGTCAAAATGATCATGGCGCTGGGATCCATGAGACATCCAAGAACAAACCACAGCACGTACAGCGAAACCATGACAAACCAACGGTTTGTGCCGCTTGTGACGATAATTTCCGCAAATTTTGTGGCAATGCCGAGATAACTTACCACGTAACTGAGGCAAAAACCCGCGATCATCATAAAAATAATCATGGTGCCGATTTTCGCGGCGGACATAAGCGCTGTTTTATATATCTTGGCAGTCAGCCTGCGCAGGGCGGCAAGAATAAGGACGGCGCCGATGACGCCGATTCCCGCGCATTCGGTGGGCGTGGCCATGCCGGTGTACATGGCGCCCAATACGACGACAATCAAAAACAGCGGCGGCAAAGCCCGTACCATGTCCTGCAGGACATTGCTGGGCGCTTCCCCCGGCGGGCAGTCCGCCTGGCGGTTCAACAAGGGCCTGTTCGCCGCAGGCAGGATTTCCGTCCCGCCGGAAGCATGAAGCCTGTTTTGGACAGAAACCTTGATCTCACCGATAAGAGCGGGGTTCAGGCGGGTGCGAACCATGATAGAGACGCACATGAACAAAGAAAGCATAATGCCGGGCAGCAATCCGGCAATCAGCAGTTTCGCAATGGACGTCTCCGTGATGATGCCATAACCGACCAACGTGACGCTTGGCGGTATCATGATCCCAAGCGTTCCGCCGCCCGCCACAGTCCCGACTGCGAAATCTTTTCTATAACCGCGCTTGATCATCTGATCCACCGAAATACGGCCGATCGCAGCGGCAGTTGCAGGGGAGGATCCGCAGAGCGCCGCAAAGATCGTGCAGGCCAGCGTGGTGCTGAGCGCAAGCCCGCCTTTCAGTTTGCGCAGATATTTGTTGAGAACAAAATAGATGTCTTCCGCTATGCTGCCTCTGGACAAAAACTCCGCCATCATGATGAACATCGGAGCAATAAGCTGGTTCGGGCTTGTTCCCTGAAGAAACGCAATGAGGCCGAATTGATGTATAAATCTCGAACCCATGAACACAAGCAGAATGAACACTGCCGTAAAGCCCATGCTCGTAAACACAGGACTCCCGACAAACAGTGAGGCAAGCAAGACAATCAAAATCAAAATCAGAAGCTGTGCCATGATCATTCCTCGGCATTAAAGGTATTTTTCACTTTTAAAAACATCAAGTATAATAAAAATCAGCGTTATAAACATCAGAACGCTTCCCGTGATCACAGCAAAATCGAGGAATATTTCAGGGATGGGCGTTGATGAGGGCATCAATCTGCCGAACCTTATCGATTTTTGGCACAGCAGCCATCCTCCATACAGCAAAGAGAGGATAAATGTCAATGAAAGCAGATAGCCGGCTACCGCCATGATTCTTCTCGGAATGCGCGTTCCGGTTTTATCGACAATATCCTTGAGCATGTCAACAGAAACATGCCCCTGTTCCTGAAACGCGTAAGAACTTCCTAAAAACATCGCCCAAATTAAAATGTAAGTTGAAACATTCAGTCCCCACGAGGTCGGGTTGTGGAAAAAATGTCTAAGAACGGCTTCCATGACAGATAAACCCGCGATAATTAAAATCATGTTTGCTGACACAAAAGCTATGGTGTTAATTGTTTTACGCCAGAATTCAGGATATTTCATAATGAATATGCATCTTTCTTTAAGATTTCTCTTTCAATGCGAATCAATAGCTGAAACAGGGCTGAACTCACATGAGTATAGTATATTGCCAAAAAAATCAAATGTCAACACTTATAAATGTCAATATTTATAAATATTATGAGCGTTTGTCGTTTTAGACCGCCCAATATAAACTTTTTGTGAAAGGCGGTGAACGCAGATGAGCGATACACAGATAAAGATCGGAAAGCGCATCCGGGAATTTCGCAACGCGAAAACGTACAGCATTGAGGAACTTGCCCACATCGCGGGGCTGAACGCGGTTCATTTGGCTTCCCTTGAACGCGGCGAAAAAAACGCGACGCTTGCCACATTGGAAAAAGTCGTCGAAGCGCTGGGCATTTCTTTCGGCATGCTTTTTGCGTTTGGTGACGAAATCATCCGTTCGCAGGGCGAGCCGTTAGACGATAAAATAATTGCAATGGTTGGCACGTTGTCGCAAAAAGAAAAGCAGTTTGTCTATGAAAGCGCCCTTTTTATTTCTAAAAACAGGACGGGGGGCGGTGATTAAGCCAGGCGCACCTCCCCGGCGAAAATTAGTGCTTGCGCATGGATGTGCGCGGGGGGTATAATAAACTATCTGTACATATTGCTCCACTGATCGTCCCGGAGCGTCTGGGGACGGTTTTCTTTTTGGCGAAAAAAGACGGACGGAGGTTCATCATGAAGATCACAGACGAACTCATCGATTACATCGGCGAGCTTGCGAGGCTGGAACTTTCCGGCGCGGAGCGGGAGGCGCGGAAGAAGGACCTGACGGAGATTCTGGACTACATGGACAAGCTAAACGAGCTGGACACCGCGGGTCTGCCTGAAATGACGCACCCTTTTGACGCGAGCAACCGCTTCCGGGAGGACGTGGTTTTGAACGGGGACCGGCGGCAGGAGATGCTTGGGAACGCGCCGGACAGGAAAGGCGATTTCTTCAAGGTCTTCAAAACGGTGGAGTAGACGGCGAATAAGGAGGACGCGATGGAACTGGGCGAAATCAGGCAATTCACCGCTCTTGAACTGGGTCGGCTTATAAAAGGACGGAAGATCAGCAGCCCGGAGGCGACCCGCCTGTATATAGACGCGGTCCGGGCGGAGGACGGCGAAACCCATGCCTATGTCAGCGTCTTTGAAGAGGACGCCATGGCGCGGGCGGAAGCCGTCCAAAAACGCTTGGACGCGGGGGAACTGGCGGAACGCCCCTTAGCGGGCGTGCCGGCGGCGGTGAAAGACGCGATCTGCGTAAAAGACAAAAAGACCACGGCGGCTTCCCGGATGCTGGAACATTTCGCGCCGCCTTACGACGCGCATGTCATTGAGCGCATGGCGGCGGCGGGCGCCGTCATCCTGGGGAAGACAAACCTGGACGAATTTGCCATGGGCGGCTCGACGGAAACCTCCTGCTTCGGCCCCACGCGAAACCCATGGGATCCCGAAAGGACGCCGGGCGGGTCTTCGGGCGGTTCGGCGGCGGCCGTGGCGGCGGGCCTGGCGCCTTACGCCATAGGCTCGGACACGGGCGGATCCATCCGCCAGCCCTGCTCCTTCTGCAACCTGACGGGGGTCAAGCCCACCTACGGCAGCGTTTCCAGATATGGCCTGATGGCTTACGCTTCCTCGCTGGACCAGATCGGGACGATGGCACGGGACGCGCGGGACTGCGCAGAGACGCTTTCCATGATTTCAGGCTACGACCTGCGGGACAGCACCTCCGTCATGGAAAAACCCTTTGACTTTTCCGGGATTTTCACGGAGGCGGGCGGGGAAAAACCGCTGCAAGGACTGCGGGTCGCCCTTCCGGGAAACTATTTCCGGATGGGAATTTCCGGCGAGGTGAAGGATATTGTGTTGAAAGCGGCGGGCGGCCTGGCGGATCTGGGCGCGGAAGCGGAAGAGATAGACCTTCCTTACATAGAATACGCGGTGCCGGCCTATTACATCATCGCCTGCGCGGAGGCCAGCTCCAATTTGTCGCGCTATGACGGCGTCAAATACGGCTACCGCTCGGAAAACGCCTCGGACATGACGGGCATTTTCTACAAATCCCGCAGCGAGGGTTTCGGCGCCGAGGTGAAACGCCGCATCATGCTGGGCGCGTTCGTCCTGAGCTCAGGCTACTTCGACGCCTATTATAAAAAGGCCCTGCAGGTGCGCGGGCTGATCAAGGGCGCGTTCGACGCGGCGCTGAAAAAATACGACTTGATTCTGAGCCCGGTCAGCCCGACGCCCGCTTACCGGATCGGGCAGCAGATCGCGGACCCGCTGGCGATGTACATGGCGGACATCTACACGGTTTCGCTGAACCTGTCCGGCCTGCCAGGCGTAGCCCTGCCCTGCGGCTTTGACGGGGAAGGCCTGCCGGTGGGGATGCAGTTCATCGGGAAGGCTTTTTCGGAAGGGGTCTTGCTGCATGCCGCCGACATCTGGCAGCAGGCGACGGGTTACCATAAAAGCCGCCCCGGACGCCGCGGCGGTGCGGGAAGAGGTGCGGGAAAATGAAATATGAAATTGTGATGGGGCTTGAGGTCCATGTGGAGCTTTCCACGAAAACCAAGATATTCTGCGGCTGCAGCACGGAATTCGGCGGGGAGCCTAACGCCCATACCTGCCCCGTGTGCCTCGGCATGCCCGGCAGCCTCCCGGTGCTGAACCGGGGCGTCGTGGAACGCGCCCTGCGGGCGGGGCTGGCGCTGAACTGCGCGATACAGGAGCACAATCTCTTCGACAGGAAAAACTATTTTTACCCGGACCTGCCGAAGGATTACCAGATATCCCAGCTCTACCACCCCATCTGCAGGGATGGATATGTGGATCTGGACATGGGCGGCTACACCAAAACAGTGGGGATCCACGAGATTCATATGGAAGAGGACGCGGGAAAGCTGATCCACGACGCGGCTTCCAGCTTGGTGGACTACAACCGCTGCGGCGTGCCGCTGATAGAAATCGTCTCCGAGCCGGACCTGCGCAGCGCCGAAGAGGTCGTCGCCTACTTGGAACGGCTGCAGGAGATGCTGGCCTACATGGACGTGTCTGACTGCAAGATGCAGGAGGGTTCCATGCGCGCCGACGTGAACCTTTCCGTGCGGCGCGAGGGCGACCCGGAGTACGGGACGCGGACGGAAACGAAAAACATGAATTCCTTTAAGGCGATTCAGCGCTCCATCGCCTATGAGAGCCGGCGGCAGATCGCCATTCTGGAGGGGGGCGGCCGGATCTTGCAGGAAACCCGCCGGTGGGACGACGAAAAGGGCGAGAATTACGCCATGCGTTCGAAGGAAAACGCGCAGGACTACCGGTATTTCCCGGATCCGGACCTGGTTCCCGTGCATGTCGGGGCGGAATGGGTGCAGGCAGTCCGGGCGGGGCTGCCGGAGCTGCCGGAGGAAAAACGCGGGCGTTACATGCGCGAATTCGGCTTTGACAGGAAGCTGGCAGGCGTCCTGACCGCCAGCCGGAGGGTCGCCCTGCTTTTCGAAGCGGCGGCCGGGGCGTCGGGGCAGCCGCGGGAGGCGGCGAACATGGTCGCCGGAGATATCCTGCGCCTCGTGAAAGAGACGGGGACGGACGCCGGGGATCTGGCGGTGGACGGGAAAAAGCTCGGCGCCGTGATACGTCTGCTCCGGGAGGGGAAGATCAACCGCGCCGTCGC
>JAITOE010000022.1 GCA_031290135.1 Eubacteriales Family XIII. Incertae Sedis bacterium | reverse complement strand
TCAACAACATGACCGTGCGGATCAACGTGGAGGCTGAACGGCTCAAAATGCAGCGAAGCATCCGGCCCATCACCGAGTAGGCATTGGCCGTCCGCAGGCGCGCCTCAAGTTTTTGCGTTTTTGGCCGATATTTACTTTGGGTACGTCTGTCTCCGCAGGCGACGGGAAGGAGCCTGCCGCATATGCGAGCGGAGAGCCGGCGCCATGCGCCCGCAGCCGGATTGCCCGGATTGAAAGGAGTGTCTCATGCAAATCAACCAATACCAGTATGAGGCGGTACGTATCGAAGCGCAACGCGCAAAAGCCGCCGTTTCTGTCATTGAAAAAGGAAATTCGAACGTAAAAACCGAAAGAACGGATTTTTTCGAACGGACCAAAATTTTTGAAAACACGTCAGACGTCGCCACGACGGCGGCGGAAAAAACCGCGGCAAACGGCGCGAAAAACATCAGCGCCTTCAAGCAGATGGTGCAGGCCATGCTCCAAGACCAGGGGCTTGCCGCGAGCGGATCGCTGGACGCGCTTGTCAAGATTGACGAACAGACCCAGCTGGCCGCCCAGGAAGCCATTTCCGAAAACGGCTACTGGGGCGTCAACAAGACTGCCGACAGGATTCTGGATTTCGCCAAGTCCATCAGCGGGGGGGATCTTTCAAAGATTTCCCTGATCCGCAATGCGTTCCTCGACGGCTTTACCGCGGCGGAAGAGGCCTGGGGCGGCAGGTTGCCGGATATCTCGTATTTGACCCGCGACCGCGTCCTGCAGGCGCTTGACGAATGGGAAAAAGGTTCGGCCGGCGGCGAAGAAGCCACATCGGAACCCGTCAACGCCGATGACTGACAGACCGAAAAACAAGCCCCCGGTTTCCGGGGGCTTGTTTTATGAATCTTTGGCATGTCCGGCACCGCGGCGCCGCCGGCCGGGTTTCAAAAAGAATTCCTGATTTACAACTCCTTCGCTTCTATGATATAATAGCCTTAGATTCTTACACGGATTAAAATGACCTTCGGCTCTGCCGGAGATGCTTGAAATGCGGCGGGCGCCGGAACGGAGAACGCGAGATGAATACAAATGCAAAACTGAAAAACGCAATTGCCGCGGCTGCGGCTTTCACGCTGCTGTTTTACGGCATTTTCGGCCAGGCCGCGCCTGCGCACGGCGCCGACAATTTCATTGACACGGTCGGCCACTGGGCGGACGATGAAATCCGCGCCGCAGTGGATTACGGCTACATCAACGGATACTCGGACGGCAAGTTTTGGCCCGATTCGGCCATAAAGCGTTCTGAATTCGTAAAAGTGGTCAATGCCGCCATGGGCTACACCAGCCTCGGAAACATCGGGTTCAACGACGTGCAGTCCGGGGACTGGTATTACAACGAAGTGCGCAAGGCTGCGGCGGCCGGCTATATATCGGGTTATGACAACGGCACCTGGTTCGCGCCCGCAAACCCCATCACACGGGAGGAAGTCGCCATGGTTCTTTACCGGGTCTCCCCCGGCCAGAACGCGGCAGCCAAAGCGCCAAAAGGGCTGAAAGACGTCGCCGACATCGGCGACTGGGCCTTGGAGGCGGTCAGTTCATCCTATGCCAAGAGCTATCTGAGCGGCTATCCCGACGGAAACTTCTATCCGAAACGAAACCTCACGCGGGCGGAGGCCGTCAAAATCATCAACAAAGTCATCGGCATCGACCAGGCTTCGCGCGCCATCACGGAACTGGACCTGAGCGATTACACGGATACCAGGGCCGTCGTAAAAGCCGTTTCACGGAGCGCCGGCACCTTATACTGGATCGCAGTGGAAGGCGATTCCGCCACCCCGACCCCCCTTCAGGTTTCCCAGGGGAAAGACAGCCTTGGCGACGCGGCATTCAAAAAGGGCAATGTCAAAGTGACGGCTTACACGGAGACTTCTTTCACGGCGGACGGGCTGAAACCCGAAAAATCCTATACTGTTTACGCCATGGTCAAGGACAGCAGCAGCAAGCTTGCCAACGTAAAAACCCTCCGTTTTTCGACGTTGGATGAAGCGTCCATAGGCGAAAACTGGCTTCATACCTTTGCCGTCGGAAGCATTACGGAAAATTCGGCGGTTCTTACCGCGCGTTCCGTTGAAAAAGGAACCCTGTACTGGGCCATCGTGGAAAATTCGTCCGGCAGGCCCTCGCAGACGAACCTCACGGAGGGGAAAGACCGGGACGGGGACGCGGCCGTGAAATTTGGAAATTTGGTCGCGGACCGGGAGAAGACCCATACGGTTGAGGTCACGGGGCTGAAACAGGGCACGACCTACACGGCCTACGGTTACATCTCCAAAGGCGCCGGCGAATATTCCACCGTCCAGTCACGCGCTTTCACCACGACCGGCATCGGCACGCCCGGCATCAACAGCCTGACTGCTTCGTTTGCCGACAATAACCTTTCCATCACGGTGCGCAGCAACGAAAAGGGCAAGCTCTATTGGATCGCTGTGGAAGAAAGCGGCGGCGCGGCCCAAATCATCGCGGAGCGGGTGAAGGCCGGAAAGAGCAATTCCGGGGACGCGTTCCATGGCGACAAAGAGATTGTCAGCGGCGAAAACACGGTCACGGCAACGGCGTTTCCTCCGCTTAAACCGAACACGAAATACCGCGTTTACGCCTGCATGGAAGGTCCCAACGGCAATCTTTCCGGCGTTGTTTACACGGGCCTCATCGAAAAGGCCACAACGTCCGTCGGCTTGACCGCCCTGTCCATAACGGCCGACGGGAAAACGGCGGCCAGCGGTTTTACGTTCAGCCCGGACACCACGTCTTACGCGGGCGTCACCGTTCCCAACGGGTCGTATCGTCTGCTCATACGCCCCACGGCGGCCGCCACCGTGGATATCATCGTGGACGGCCACGTCGTGGCGAGCAATGCCAATTATGAATACACGCTGCCCAGCGTCGCCGGGGAAACCCGCGTCATCCTGATCGAAACCAGCGAAGCGGGCAAGTCCGAAAAGAAGACCTACCACATTGACGTCACGGAGAATCCGCCCAAGGTAACGAACGTTTACGTATCCGGCGCCACGTCCGTGACGCCGGACGCCGCAGGGACTACCTACACGGCCACCGTGCCGCGTGATTACGCGGAAGCGATCCTGGCCATCAGCTTTTCGGCGGAGATGCAGGGCGCACTGATCCTCGAAGACGGCACGCGTCTTGTCGTGCGGAGCGACGAGAGGAAAAAGGTGAGCCTGAACGCGGATTCCACCACGATACAATTAGAGGTCGCAGGACCCGCCAACGGCGGGGACCCGGCGAAAATCTTCCTATTGAAGATCCAGAAATGAGATAGAAGCGCGGGCGGACGTAACCCGCAGGGCGGCACGGCTGCCAACCATTTGCTGCGCAAATGGTTGGCAGGTGCGCAAAGCAATCCAATGCATAAAAAATCCGGCGATGGTTTTCTCCGGATTTTTATTATAAATTATAAACACGATTATTATAATCTATATTATAATTTTCTTGAAAAATGATTTGGATTGCGCTAAAATGTATGTATAAGCGGTCATTGCTCCGAAGAGGTGAATGGAATGGAATTTTTGGGCAGGCAAGACGAATTGAAAATTTTGCAAGATGAGTACGAGCGAGATAGCGGTTTCGTTGTTCTTTATGGGCGCCGCCGCGTTGGCAAAACCACTTTAATAAGGGAGTTCATCAAAAATAAAAATGCCCTTTATTATCTTGCAACCGAGGAAATGGAACAGCTATCCATAAACAAATTAACGAAATTAGTCGCTGATTTTATCGGCAAGCCGAACCTGAAAAACGCCACCTTCCACGACTGGCGTGATTTATTTGAGGAGATTGCAGATTATAAGCCAGCCGAAAAGAAAGTAATCGTAATAGATGAATTGCCATATTTAGTAAAAAACAATGAGGCGTTCCCATCCATTTTGCAATATGTGTGGGACGAATTATTAAAAGATAAAAATGTGATGCTTATTCTTTGCGGTTCGTATGTCAGCATGATGGAAAAATATGCGCTATATTACGCAAGCCCGTTATACGGCAGGAGGACTGCCCAAATAAGGCTGCAACCGCTTTCGTTTCATGTGGCCAGCCATTCGGCGGACTTTGAAAACGCTTGTGAGCAATATGCCATAACGGGCGGCGTGCCAAAATACATCGAGTTTTTCGATGGCAAGAACACCAAAGAGGTCATCGAAAGTGTGATTTTATCAAAGTCGGGTTTCTTATACAACGAGCCTTCATTCCTGCTCAAAGAGGAAGTCCGGGAACCATTAACATACTTTTCGATCATAGAAACCATAGCGAAAAGCAACCATAAACTAAGCAAAATCGCATCCGTGCTGGAAACGCCCGCAACGAGCATTTCGCCGTATTTATCAACTTTAATAGAATTGGGATTCATTGAAAAGCGTGTTCCGATAACTGAAGAAAATATAGGGAAATCTAAAAAAGGCTTGTTTTATATAGCAGACAATTTTATGCGTTTCTGGTTCAAATATGTTTACCCGTTCAAAGGTCAGCTGGAATTGGACATAAAAGAAGTGTCGTTAAAAGAAATTGAGAATGATTTCATATCGAATTTTGTGGCAAAAACCTATGAGGACATCTGCAAACAAATTTTCCTGGCAGAAACAAAGCACGACTTTGCCACCTGCAAAATAGGTTCGTATTGGAATAATGGCGAAGATGAAATCGACGTAGCCGCCATAGATGATTACAACAGAAAAGCGTTTTTCGGCGAATGTAAATATAACACGCAGCCCGTTGCCGCCTCTATATATTTTGATTTGAAATCCAAGGTTGAAAACAGCAAGGAACTACAGCAAACATATAAAGGCTATGAATTTTTCTACGGCGTGTTTTCAAAGAGCGGATTTTCTCCTCACCTGACGGAACTGGCTGCCGGGAATGCTGAAATTACCTTGTTTGATAAATATGGCATTATTCGTTAGGGCATGATGTTCTCCGTTATCCGCTATTCTTTTATTATGCAAACAGGTTCAATACCCCATGGGCAGTTTGTTATGACGATCTAATTTTCTTAAAAGCAAGCCGCCCGTTACATATTCCCTATCGTCGCCACCATGACGGCTTTGATTGCGTGCAGCCTGTTCTCCGCCTCGTCGAACACGGCTGAATGGCTGCTGCGGAACACTTCGTCTTCCACCTCGCGGATGTCAAAGCCGAGCGCTTTCTGGCTTGCCGCCAAAGCGGTCTCAAAATCATGGAACGCCGGCAGGCAATGCAGGAAGAGCACGTCTTTGTTTCCCGTCTTTTCCAGCAGCTGCATGGTGATTTTGTAGGGCGTCAGGAGCCTGACGCGCTCCGGAATCTGGTCTTCCTCTCCCATGGACGCCCATACGTCGGTGTAGAGCACGTCAGCGCCTGCCAGACAGGCGTCGTCGCTGCGGAATTCTATGGCCGCGCCCGTGTCCTTTGAGACTGCCGCGACCCGCGCCAGAACCGTTTCGTCCGGCGCCAGTTCTTTTGGCCCGTAGGCGGCAAAACGCATCCCCATCTTCGCGCAGCCGAACATCCACGCGTAGGCCATGTTGTTGCGCGTGTCGCCGCAGTAAACAACCTTGACCTCACGCAGAGGCTTTGCCACATGCTCTTCTATGGTCAGGAGATCCGCCAGAATCTGCGTAGGATGATCTTCGTCAGTCAGGCCGTTCCAGACGGGCAAGCCGGAAAAACGCGCCAGATCCTCCACCACCGACTGGCCGTAGCCCCGGTATTCTATCGCATCATAAAAGCGCCCGAATACCCTGGCGCTGTCCTCTATGGATTCCTTCTTGGCAAACTGCGAGACGCCCGGCCCGATATACGTGACGTGGGCGCCTTCTTCCGCAGCGCCCACTTCAAACGAACATCTTGTCCGCGTGGAGGTCTTTTCAAAGAGCAAAAGGATGTTTTTTCCTTTTAAAAGATTCCCCTTTTGCCCGGCCCGCCGTCTGGCTTTTAAATCAGCCGCCAGATCCAGAAGATAGCGGATCTCCTGCGGCGTGAAGTCCATCAACGTCAAAAAACTGCGCCCTTTTAAACTGACAGCCATCGCAATCGTCTCCCGATACTTCTACATAAGGAACAGGATTAGACGAGTTCCAAAAATACCATTTCCGCGTTATCGCCCCGTCTGGGACCCAGTCTCAGGATGCGCGTATAGCCGCCGTGGCGTTCTTCGTATTGGGGCGCGATGGTTTCGAACAGTTTCGTCACGACATCTTCATCATAGATGTATGCCAATGCCTGCCTTCTCGCGTGAAGGTCGCCGCGTTTGCCAAGCGTAATCATTTTTTCCGCCTCACGCCGCGCTTCTTTTGCCCTGTGTTCGGTGGTGCTGATGCGGCCCGACCGTAACAGGTCCGTCACGAGATTCCGCAGCATCGCCTTTCTATGAGCTGTTGGCCTGCCTAATTTTCTATAACCTGGCATTGCTGTAAATCCTCCTATTCGTCACTCGGCTTTAACCCAAGTCCCAGTTCTTCAAGCTTAAATTTCACCTCTTCGAGGGATTTTTTTCCGAGGTTCCTGACTTTCATCATATCCTCTTCCGTCTTGTGCGTGAGCTCTTCTACGGTGTTGATGGACGCCCGTTTCAGGCAATTGAAAGAACGCACGGAGAGTTCCAGTTCTTCAATGGTCATTTCTAAGGCTTTTTCTTTCTGGTTTTCTTCTTTTTCCACCATAATCGGCAGATCTTCCGTGCTGTGGGTCAGGTCGATGAAGAGCCGTAAATGCTCCTGCATGATCTTGGCGCCGATGGAAACGCTCTCGCCCGGCGTCACGCTTCCGTCCGTCCAGATTTCCAGATTCAGGCGGTCATAGTCCGTCACTTGCCCGACGCGCGTATTTTCAACCGCAAAGTTGACCTTCCGCACGGGGGTATAGATGGAATCCACAGGAATGACCGCGATCGGCATGCTTTCCGTCTTGTTCTGGTCCGCGCTGACGTACCCGCGCCCGCGTGACAGGTTGATCTCCATGACCAGGATTGCCCCGTCCTCCAATGTGGCTATATGCAGATCCGGATTATATATTTCGACGTCCCCGCCTGAAATGATATCGCCTGCGGTGACCTCCATGGGGCCGGTCGCGTTGATCGTTACCTGCTTTGTTATGTCGCCGATGATTTTAACGGCCAATTTTTTCAGGTTTAAAATGATCTCCGTGACATCTTCTTTGACGCCGGGAACCGTGGAGAATTCGTGCAGAATTCCCTCTATTTTTACGGACGTGACAGCCGTTCCCGGCAGGGAGCTCAGAAGAATCCTTCTCAGGCTGTTTCCGAGAGTCGTGCCATAACCTCTTTCCAAAGGTTCAACGATGTATTTCCCGTAATTGGTGTCCTCCTCTGAGAAGACACATTCAATCGTTGGTTTTTCAATTTCTATCACGCAAAACCCTCCTTCTTTTTATTCGACCGGCCGACGTTTCGGCCTGCGGATACAGCTTGCGGGCGAAATGCTGTCAATCCGTTACTTCGAATACAATTCCACGATAAGGTGCTCTGCGACGGGTGTGTCAATGTCCTGTCTGCTCGGCAGGCTCAGGACCGTACCTTCCAGGTTTTGCACATCTACGGAAATCCATGCGGGGACGGATATGGACATATCCTTGATCTCTTTGAATTTTGGCGATTTTTGGCTCTTTTCCTTCACCCTGACCACCGCGCCCGGCCTGACTTCAGCGGAAGGAATGTCCAATTTCTTGCCGTTTACGAGAAAATGTCCGTGCGTCACGAGTTGCCTTGCTTCCTTTCTGGAGGAAGCAAAGCCCATCCGGAAGACGACGTTGTCCATCCGGGTTTCCAGCATAACCAGCAAATTGTCGCCGGTTATGCCCTTCTTTTTCGCCGCTTTCTCAAAGGTGTTCCTGAACTGTGTCTCTAACAAGCCATAGAAGCGCTTCGCCTTTTGCTTTTCGCGAAGCTGCAGCCCATAGTCCGATGTTTTCTTTCTGCTCAGCCCATGCTGCCCGGGCGGGTAATTCCTTTTCTCAAGCGCGCATTTGCTGCTGTAGCAGCGTTCGCCCTTCAAGAACAGTTTCTGGCTTTCTCGTCTGCAAAGCCTGCAAGAAGCGCCTGTATACCTTGCCATGATTGTACCTCCTCCTGTTACACTCTTCTTCTCTTGGGCGGCCTGCATCCGTTATGCGGAATCGGCGTAATGTCTTTGATCAGGCTGATCTCAAGGCCTGCCGTCTGGAGCGCCCGGATGGCCGCTTCACGTCCGGAACCCGGCCCCTTCACATAGACCTCCACATGCTTCAAGCCGTGTTCCATCGCGCCTTTCGCAGCTTCTTCTGCAGCCATTTGTGCGGCGAAGGGGGTTGATTTCCTTGATCCTTTGAAGCCGAGCGAACCCGCGCTCGACCACGAGAGCGCGTTGCCGGAAAGATCGGTGAGCGTCACCAGCGTATTGTTAAAGGTGGACTGGATATGCGCCTGGCCTTTTTCAATATTCTTACGCTCTCTTCTTTTCATGCGCACTGTCTTTCTTACAGTTTTAGCCATAATACGTCACTACCTCCTTACCTCGTCGCTTTTTTCTTCCTTCCGACGGTCTTTTTAGGACCTTTTCTTGTCCTTGCGTTTGTTTTTGTGTTCTGTCCCCTGACCGGAAGACCCCTTCTGTGCCTGATGCCTCTGTAGCAGCCTATTTCCATCAGCCGTTTGATGTTCAGGGAGACTTCTCTGCGGAGATCCCCTTCCACCATATAGTCGGATTCGATGATCTTCCGGATCGCTCCCGCCTCTTCTTCAGACAGATCCTTGATGCGCGTGTCGGGGCTGATGTCAGCTTTTTTCAAAATTTTAGTCGCTGTAGATCTGCCAATACCAAAAATATACGTCAAGCCTATTTCGACTCTCTTGTCTCTTGGCAAATCAACGCCGGCAATACGTGCCATAGTTTTCTCCTCCCTACTTCTCCCTGCGTCTGTTTATGCTTTGGGTTTTCGCAGATCACCATCACTTTTCCGCGG
>JAITOE010000266.1 GCA_031290135.1 Eubacteriales Family XIII. Incertae Sedis bacterium | reverse complement strand
TATGCCGATAACGAATTGACGGAGGAAGCAACTATTCGGAATTTCCGAATAGTTCAAACCGAGGGTTCGCGGCAGGTTGAACGCGACGTGAAGCATTACAGCCTGCAAATGATAATCGCGATCGGGTTCAAAGTGAACAACGAACGCGCCGTGCAGTTCCGCAAGTGGGCAAATTCCATCGTCAAAGCGCGGAAAAGATCATTTGGGCGACGAGATTTTCTATGACGAGAACTTAGGCGAAGTCCGCAGGCTGGCTTTTCGTGCGGTTGTCGTCACGGCAGACCGCCCTAACAGAGTTACAATTCGCCCAGCAAAGCCGCGCGGTCGATTTTTCCGCTTTCGTTTCGGGGCAGGGAGTCACGGAACGTGATCTTTTGCGGTATTTCGGCCGGCATCAGCCGCTGGCATAACTTTGCCCTGATCCCGTCGGCGGACGTGTCCTTGTACGCGTCCTTCAGGACGATAAAGGCCGCCGCGGCCACCTTTCCGCTGCGCAGGGGCAAGGGGATGACGGCGCAATCCTCCACCTCCGCCAGCCGGTTTATCTCCTCCCGCACGTAAGGGAGGCTGACCTTTACCCCGCCCATGTTCAGGGTTTCGTCCAACCGGCCGTCGAAATACAAATAACCGTCCCGGTCAAAATGGCCCGCGTCCCCGGTCTGAAAGGGCATTGCGAGCCCCTCCGCGCCGAAGGGCGTGTCCACCCGGATCGCCCCGTCCTCCGCCGTGACGGAGACGCCTCGGAAAGGCCGCCCCACGCTGCCGGGACGCGCCAGCAGGTCTTCGGCGGATATACAGGAAACGTAATTCAGCTCGCTTGCGCCGTAATACAGCAAAATTTCAGCCGAAGGAAAGACGCGGCGCAGACCCAGGACCAGCGCTTCATCCATGCGCTGCGACCCCGCGACGACGCAGCGGATGTCCGGATTTTCGCCGGCAGCCTTTGCAAGGGGCTGCAATTTGGAAGGCACTAAGTAGATGCCGTTCGCGTGATGTTTCTCCATGAAGCGAAGCGCCCCGCGCACATACAGGCCGGTTGTGCTGATCAGGCTGCCGCCCGCGGACAGCACGGCTAAACACATGTTGAGGTTCCCGGTGAAGCTCAGGCTGCCATGAAAATAAACGACGCTGCTCCGGTCAATCTGAAAAACCGCGTTCTGTTCCGCGAAAAAATCCGCCCAGCTGCAGCAGGTGCGCAAAAGGATTTTGGGGAAGCCCGTGGAACCCGACGTCAGGACGCCGAAAATCCCGTCTTCCTGGATCCGGCGCGTTCCGGGCGCGGAAATTCCGGCAGTGCGCGTTCCGTCCGGGGGAATTCCGTATAGATAAAAGCTACCGTCCGGGCAGTCAAGCGCGATGCCCCGGCCTTCGGAGAGCGGCTGTTCCGTCAGAAGCGCACACGCGTGGCTGTCCCGCATGAACGGCCCGATGCGGCTCTCCGGCATGGAGGGATGCAGGATCACGGGAACGAAGCCGTGTTTTTGCGCGGCCAGAAAGCACAGCAGCTGGAAAGAGACGGAGGCGCCGTAAATGAAAACCGTCCCGGCGTGCGGCGGCGCGGGGTTCACGTGTTGGCGCAAGGCGTCCCCCAGGCGGCCCGCGTCCTGCACGAGGCGCAGGGAATCGAACGTGAGTTCGTCCAGAACGAGGGCGGTTTTGTTTGCGCGCAGGGCGGATTCTTCCGCCATTTGATAGACCTTCATGAGGGCAGGCGCCGGACCAGCAGCGCGGTTCCCAGACCGCCTGCGGCGGCTATGCCGCAGGCGCCGTATGTTCCCCGGCAGAGCTGCAGGGACCGCAGCAGGTGCAGCAGCAGCACGCCGCCGGAAGCCCCGTAGGGGTGTCCGTAGGCCAAAGCGCCGCCCAGCCGGTTGTACTGCGGCACTTTTTGCGGGTATTTTCGCTGAAAAAGCACGCTGATCACGGCAAACGCTTCGTTCAGTTCAATGGCGTCCAGCGATTCCGCCGCGATGCCGCAGGCACCGCACAGGCGCTCCAATGATTCCACGGCCATGCGGGGGCTTTCGCCAGGCGTTCCGCCCACGAAGCTGCTGCCGATGATTTCGGCGCACGGGCTTAGCCCCTGCCTGTGCGCATAGGATTCGGAACACAGCACGACGAAAGCCGCCCCGTCGTGCATGCCGCAGGCGTTGGCGGAGGTTATGTGCGTCCCGCCATTTAGAATGGGACGCGCTTTCGCCAGAAGTTCCGGGCGCATCGTTTCGCGGATGCCCTCGTCGCGGACGCTTCCCGCGACGGACAGGATCATGTCGGAAAGCAGCTGCTGTTCTTTCGCCTGTTTTGCGCGTTCATGGCTGCGCAGGCAGCAGGCATCCAGTTCGTCTCTGTGCATATGCTCCTGCTCCGCGACGCGTTCCGCGCCTTCCAGCATCGCGGTTTCGCTGTTGGTTTCCGGCGAAAAAGCCGCCACCGTGTAGCAAGGGTTTTCGGGGTCGTGCAGCGGATGGTTGGCGGGGTATTGGCGCAGGGGCTGGGTGGAGCTGCTTTCCATGCCGCCCGCCAGAACCGCGTCCGCCTGTCCGGCGGCGATGGCGGACACGGCTGTCAGAATGGCTTGCAGGCCGGATCCGCACTGGCTGTCTACCGTAAAGGCCGGAACGCTGTCGGGAAGCCCGGCTTTCAGCATGGCAAGCCTTGTGATGTTGCCGCCGGAACCCACGGCGTTGCCGCCAACCACCCAATCCGGGTGTCCCACGGAAAATTTTTCGCAGACGGCGGACAGCACGGCCGCGCCCAAATCCTCCGCCGCGATGTTTTTGAACATCTTATTTTTCACGCCGATGTGGCTGCGAAGCCCGCCCAGCAGATATACGTTTTTCATTCCTGCCAGACCTCGCCTCTCCGATTGCCGCAGAAAACACCAACGTCCCCCTGACCTTGCCCTGCAGCCGTTCCGCTCTTTCAAGGCAAACGGGATCGTTCGCGTAAACCGGGGCGCGGAAGCGCATCGAAAGGACATCGCCATGAAATTCAGGCATTTTCAGCAATTCCGTCAGGATTAAAAGTCCCGGCACGACGGGCGTGTCCCCGCGATGAATGGGGTTATCATCTCCGGAGCAGGCGAGGAAGGCGTCTGTTTCTTCCGCTGTAAAAGTTTTCCAAACGGCTTCGTCCTGCGGCGGCTCGGCAGAAGACG
>JAITOE010000260.1 GCA_031290135.1 Eubacteriales Family XIII. Incertae Sedis bacterium | reverse complement strand
TCCAATAGGATAAGTGTCCCGGAAGGATCAATCTTTTGCTCCGTATAATCTTCGATCTCGCGAATGATGCGCGAGGGCTCCAAATCCGGCTCGAAGATGCGCCGCGCTTGTTTGTTCTTGTCAAAAGCAATGCGCACGCTCGAATCATAATGCTCCCCGGCGTGGTGTTCCAGCAGCCAGGTTTTTCCCGTTTGGCGGGCCCCTCGCAAAATCAGCGGCTTCCGGTCCGCCCTGTTCTTCCAGACAGCCAGGTCTTCCATCGCTTTTCTATACATGGCTATTTTCTCGCTTTCCCACATAAGGCGACATGGCTTTATGTGATCATTTTATACGATGGGCGGTATTTTGTCAAGCGATTTCGTGATTTTTGTCACTTTTTATATACGTAATACGTGATAAATCTCCAGATTCCGCGTCCTACGGCAGAACCGTCTATGACGGCAGATGTTCTGGATTGCGATTCTCAAATCTGTCCATGAACACAAAGGGGACGTTCTTTTTTGTGTCATCGCCCGACCCCCATAGCTCCGGCCAAAATCTCTTGCCGCCGAAACAGCAGCACCGCCTGGTCTTTCACATACTCTCCCGTCTGCCCGACAATCAGGCCGCCGATTTGGGCGAGCGTCATGACGGGGGAATAAGGCGCGGTATCGTCTGCCAAGCTTGGATAGAAAACATTTGTCGGCAGGGGTTCAAATCCTGTGATCCGGATCTCCTCCCCCCGCGTCATTGTTCCTATATCAAACAAATAGTATTGGTATCGGCAGTTCTGTATGATCGCGGTTTCTTCATCCAGCGCGATGACTGAAAATCCCGGTTCCAGTCCTTCGTCAAACTCTTCGTCGTCCCCTTCGTATTCCGGCGCCGCTTGTTTTCCCGCAAGCGACAGTTCCGGCCAGGAATACCGGCAAAACAATCTCTCGTCATTTTCAAGGGTAAGCAATTGCTTTCTATCGGGGAACCAGGCAGGCTCAACGCAGCTTGTGCCCGGAAACATTTCTTTCTCCGTAATGGCATTGGATGAGCGGTCAAGGCGGAGCTGCAATACTTTGACGCCGTCCTGCCCCGCGGCGAGTTGAATCCCCGCATCCTCCGAATGGAGAATGTCAAAAAGCCAAAGATGGCTGTCGTAGAGTTCGTCAGCGATTTCCTTTCCCGCAATCAACCCGCCGCCTAAAGAGAATGCTTGGATATCAATGCGGTCTTTGCCGAGATGCTTTGCCGTCCATATCTCCTCTCCGCTTTCCGAGAAGAGCACCGTGTCAAAAGCGCCCGGCTGATCCCATAGAATATTTCCCGAAAAATCCCCTGCGGCGAATCCGCCCTCAATGAGGAAAACTGCCATTTCCTCGGTTGGATGAAAGGAAAACGCAGCCATTTTCCGGATTGCGGCCTCGTTGACACGGCCCTTTTCGCAAAGCGTGAAATCACCCTCGACCCGGTACACGCGATTTTGCTGGTCGAGCAGATAGGGGACGCATATATTGTTGCGCGGAACAATATGATAGTCGCCCCAAAGAATTTTCAACGGATCAATCTTCATTTTGTTTCCTCCCTTTTGTGTCCATCACATGCCATTCAGACTGTTTTGATGCCGGCAATGCGCAGGAATTCGTCTGCCTGTTCAAACTCGATCCTTAGATCTTGTTCGAAATGTGCTGTCAACGCGCACCCGCTCCATTCATAGGCGGTTCCGTTTTGGAACAGGAAGCTCTCCGTGAATATCTTGTGGTCGATTTGCAATTGCTGGATGGCATCCACTGTAATCCGTATGAATCGCTCCGCGCTGACAGGGGCGAAAACGCGGTCAGGAACGCCGGAGAAAGTAACAAAGATCGCGCCGCCGATGTGAGGCCCCCGGTAATAACAGGTGTTTTGATCGTGAAGCGCACAGGTGACGGCAGCGAGGGCGTGGCCGTTGAAGTTGCCGGAAATTGTGAACTTTGCCGTTGTCAAGGTTTCAATGCCGCATCTCCCCGATTGCTTTTGTTGAGTTCGCCAGCGAAAGAATGTTGTCATTGAAGCCGTTGACATTCTCCCAACTCCACAGCCATGTGCCGGACGAAGTCGATTCGCTGCCGATGAACTGTATCGGAAACACATCCGAGCCGAACGTGATAATCCCTGCGCTGAGATCGGCGTTCCAATCCCGTCCCTTGACGACAAACTCGCTGCAATTTTCCTGATTCGCCGTCATCTTTCCAAGCGCGGCCGAGTAGAGTTCAAACCAACTGTCAGGTTTGATCCCTATGGGGCAATCAAAGAGATTTTTCTTGATTGCGGCAGTGCAGATTTGTGCCGTTTTTATTTTATTCCAGTTGATTTTTTCCATGGAACTCCTCCCCTTTCTTGTTTTGTTAATGCGAGCTGCTGTCTATAATATTCGCAAGTTTCCCATCAAGCTTTTGATCTCAAATGGGTCATGTGTGATTTTAAAGATGTTTTTCGACCGATCCATCGCGACGAAATCCCCGTCCTCCAAGTCAAAAATATGATGGATCCTCGCTGTTTACATGTTGATTTTGCAGATCACTTCCTGCTTGTAATTATAAACGACAAATTCCAGGTTCAAATCTGCTTTTAATTTGTCTATATACGCATTTGCCATTTCCAATGAATCGAACACCCGATATTTTTCCTGCCCGTCGTGCCCCTTGTAATGTTTAAAATGTTGGTCCAATAGGATTCCCGTGGCATGTTCGGCCTGAATCACAACAACTTGTTTTGGGGCTACCTTTGGAAAAGTCTCAGCATTCATATATCCCCCTTGTGCATTTGATATCTTCATCCCATTGGCATCGCAGTCAAGTTGTTTCTGTTTATGAAAATAAGGGGACGGTTCAATAGCCATACATACGTGTAGAATCAAGACAAATGAACCGTCCCCTTTTGTCCCAAGCCTTCTGACGCTTCTTGCAATCCGCCATAATTCCCCTTTGTGTTCTCACATCCCCAACGCCGTCTTCAGTTTTTTCGCTTTCACGACAGCGGTTGATTTTGACTTTGCCGAAGCAATTTCACCGAGGCCCGCCCATTTCGCGTCCTCTGCGGGAATCAGCCCGCGCTTAGCGGCTTCGGCAAGGTACGGCGCGTAACGCAGCGCGATATCCAGTACGCGGTTTACCCAGACCGGCGGTGCTTCGCCGGCCGAGACCGATGCGCCTGCGGCTTTCACCGATTCCGTGAGCATGACCCAAAGCGCGGACAGCAGCTTGGCGTCTTTTTCTATTACGCGGACGAGCTTGGCGGGGCTTACCGCCGGGTATCGCAGAAGCGTTTGCGTAGCCCGGCGGAGCATCGCTTCGCCGATCTGCCCGCTTTCCATAAACCTTTTCAGGAGCCGCGGCGCATAGTAAACCGCGTCGCCGTCCTGGGCGAGCAATCCGATGACCACGGTCAGCAGGGATGCCGGCAGCGGCGTCGGTTTCACGCCTTTCAACGGACCGTCGCTGCCGTCCGCCCAGTTGCGGTGCTCGCAGACAAGCATGCGCTTTTTGCCCTCGTCCCACTGCAGGTAAACCTGGGTTTGCCTGTCCCGCACGAACCCCGCCGTTCCGGGCGGGCTGGCGTAGGCCTGACATTGCCCTTCGCTTTCAAGGTCGTAATACCAGCCGGTGCTGACGACGCGGAACACCCGGTCGGAAATGCCGGGCAGGGTCAGCGTAAAGAGCAATGCGCTATAGGCTGCGGCCGCGTCTACCGTGACAGTGATGCCGTCCTCGATAGGCGGCGTCGCGTTTTTCCGCGTAAGCCACACCGATTCAAACGGCTGATCCATTTCCGGCACCGACGGCTTTTCTTTCGCGGGGTTTTTAGCGGGCGGCAATGCGGCGGCTATCTGCTGCGCCGCGACGACGGCGCGGGATTCGCCTCCGCGCCGCGCAAGCTCGCGGATGCCCGGAAGCTCAAGCGCGGCCGAATCCGCTTTTCCCTGTTCGACGGCGAGCTGCGCCTCCGGCAGCAAGGACGCAGTCAGCTCGGCCAGCTCGGCGGTGCCGGCGAGCAGCCGGGGCGCTTTCAGCGAAACCTCAATCAGCGCGTCAAGCACCGGCCAGACCACCGAAAGCAGTCCGTCCCGCGCGATGCCGTTCAGCGCCGCCGCTAGCGCCGCCAGGTGCGCCGGCGGCCTTGTGCTCCAGTCAAGCAGGCGCACATCGGCCGCTCTGGGGCGCAGCAGGCCGCGCTCCCAGGCTTCGTTTACGGCGCGGACGGAATCCTCCGCCGCGTCCGGGGTCGGCGAACGCTGGGCCGCCAGCAGGTTGATCGACGCTCCGGGCGGCAGCGGCGCGGCCCGCCGTGCCGCCTGGCGCAGCACCAGCCCGCCTTCGTGGAAGACCTCGTCATCATACCGGATTTCGCCAAGACCCGCGTCCCCCCAAAGCGGAAATATAGAAAACAAACTGCCGGTATAGCCGTCGATCCGCTCCGGAAAGCCGGGCGGCATGGATATATCCGTGTTTCCGGTGAAATATTTGTTATGCCAGTTCCCGTATTTATTCACGGCCAGCGCCGGCTCTTTGACGGGGCTGTCTATATAGGCCAGCACCGTTTGCCCCGCCGGCGCGGACATCCGCTTCCCCGACTGCAAAACGACGGGCACATCCAGCGTCTCAAGCGTTCCGGCGGTTTCCGGGGTTTTCGTGTTTATGTCCAACCGCGTCAGGGCGAGCAGCAAATCCGCTTCCAGCGCGTCCGCGCCCGCTTTCCGGTACAGTGCCAGCCGCGCCGTCAAATCCGGCACTGTTATGGAAAGATCGGCCTTGCTTGGCGTGGACAGCAGACAGGGCAGCTCGCCCAGTTTTTGCGAAACGACGTAATCCCGTGCTGTCAGCGGGTTGTGGATGCGATTGTCCGTGTCAAAGCCATATTTCGGCTGCTCGCCTTTCACCCAGCGTGTCAAAAAAGCCAAGTCAGAGTCGCTGCCGCGCAGCCCCCGCAGGGCGGTTCGGGCGGCTTGCGGATTTTGCCCCGCCACGGCGTTGCAGAGCGCCAAAAATCGTTCTGTCAGCAAGTCGTGAACCACCGCCGCCCGGTTCACAAGCTCCGCCGCCAGATCGGTCAGCGCTTCGGCGGAAATCTCGCCCAAGTCAAAGGGCGGAAGCTGCCAGACAGGGGGCGTTTCCCGCCAAAGCCCCTGTATTTCTGGCATTTCTTCCGCTGGAGGCGCCATGCGAAGCCCCCAGTGTTCGGCCAGCCGGGCTGTGAGATTTGCGGCTGCGGGATCACCCGCCAGCATGGACAGCCAGGGGCTGAGCGCTTCCGCGTTTTTCGGCGCCGTGCGGCCGAGAGCGGCTTTCAGTACCGTTTGCCGCGCCTTTTTCGTCGCGGCGGAAAGGGAGGCCGTCAGCACCTCGGCCAGCAGATCCTCATTCACCCGCGAAATCAACGCCGGAGCCAGCCGAAGAACCACGCCGGATTCCCCGGTCGAGAGCAGCGGGATCAGCGACTGCGCCCGTTCACACAGCTCATCGTCACCAACGGCAAGCGCATCAAGCGCGTCTATCCAGATTTTGCGGTCGCCGGGACGGACCGCCGTGTCCAGCGCGGTGAAAACAAGTTCGACGGCCTGTTCGCGGGAGAGCCAGCCTCGGTTCACCCCGGCGGGAATCAGCAAGCCGAAAGGACCGGTAGCTGGTGCGCCGGCCGCCACGCCCATAAGGATATGCTCCGTGAACCGCCGCGCAATCAAATCCAACCCGGGCAGATCGTCCTCGCGGCGAACCTCCGCTTTCAGGCCCAGCGCGGCGGCGGCGAACACCGCCCAGTCCTTCATGTATTCCACGCTATGCGGGATGTCCAGATTCAGCAGGTCAACCAACCGAACGGCCACGTTGTCAAACACGGAGGATGAGTGTTCCCACAGTCTGCGTCTGGAAATGCAGGCATACGTGATAAAGTCCGCCGCGTATTTCGCGCCGCGCGCGGCAATGACAGCGGTCTGTATTTCATGGTCTCCCCCGCGCAGAATGCCGGCGGCCCTCCGGGCGTTGACGCCGACGCGCACGGCAAACAGCGCAAGCTTTCCATTGTCCGCATCCGTATGGCTGCGCCAGCCGTAACTGTTTGCGCTTGTTTGGACAAATTCGCCGAACTCGCCGCTTTTCAGCCCGTCTAACGCCGCGCGTTTCTGTTCGGCCGTGCCGATCGGCAGGCTCAATATATTGTCCGGGGTGACATTCTCCCAGCCCAGCTCCTTGAAAATAGCCGCCGCTTGCTGTAATTTCGGATTCATTGG
>JAITOE010000255.1 GCA_031290135.1 Eubacteriales Family XIII. Incertae Sedis bacterium | reverse complement strand
TTGTTTCAGTATATCATCTGTAAGTCAGCGATACAAGGTAAAAATAAACTGCGCGGCGGCGATCCTGTACAGGCGCGCACAGGTCCCGTGTACCCGGGATTTTACGGATGCCCGCAATCATGGGCCGCCCGTCAACGGGTGATCCGCGCACAGGACGCACGGAACCCCCTAAAGGGGATGAACAACAAAAAAACCCGGCATACACCGGGTTTGCCGTGCAACGTGAGCGCCCTGCGGACTATTGCACCTGTTCTTCGACGTAACGCACGATATCGCCGACGCTCTGGAACTTCTCCGCCTCTTCGTCCGGAACTTCAATGTCAAATTCGTCCTCGATTGCCATGATAATTTCAACTGCATCAAGAGAGTCAGCTTCCAGATCCTTCATCAGATGCGTATCCATCGTGATAACGGCGTCATCCAGCTGTAACTGTTCTATAATGATTTCTTTGATTTTATCAAACGTCATATTGTTACCTCCACATTTATGCGAAAATTTGCGCCCATCAAGCTGTGTCGCTTTCCTTATTATAATTTACCTTTCCCCGAACTGCAATATAAATTTTAAAAAAATCGCAAATTATTATT
Organism: Eubacteriales Family XIII. Incertae Sedis bacterium; assembly: GCA_031290135.1. Taxonomy (GTDB): domain Bacteria; phylum Bacillota; class Clostridia; order Peptostreptococcales; family Anaerovoracaceae; genus JAITOE01. The sequence continues at coordinate 2,185 of JAITOE010000255.1, read as the reverse complement.
GCCGTTATTGTGAGCCGTTATGGCGGAAGCGCGAAATTCGGGCCGGGAGACAAAAGGCCCGCCAGGCTTCGGCGTGGACTCCGGCGTTGCGTGAATCCTTTCGCCCCGCTGCGCGATGCGGCGGAAAGTTGCGCCCGCCCTGCCCGCCCGTTCCGTCCACCTATGTTCGTTGTTGTGCTTGAATCGTTACCAAAATATAATATTTTTATTTTATGATTGACAAACTGTCGCTCGGCAGGTATACTTATATTTATAAACATCACTCTATTCGGAAACGGTCGTGCAAATGGAAACTATACAGGACGGAGGTCCGAAGATCGTCGGGACGAAACAAAGAATCATCGCGGCCGCCATTCAATTGTTTTCCGACAGAAGCTACGACACCGTGACCACAAGGGACATCGCGAAAGCAGTCCGGATACAGCCCGCCTCCCTCTACAGCCATTTTACGTCAAAAGAAGAACTGCTGACGCATATTTATAATTATTACGAAGAACGAATGGCGCAGGCCTGCCCCGATTTGGACGAACTGATGCGGCTGGCGGAAACGGAGCCGCCGCTTGACGTCCTGGCAAAGACGAATTTTCACTTTGTCCCCGCAGACCAGGAAGCGATGGACCGCATCGTCCTGATCGCCGCGGTAAGGAGCCGGACAGACCTGCGAAGCGAAGACTTTCTCACCAGGAACATTTTCAATCTGCCCGTTCGCTATACGTCCGCGCTTTTGCGCCGGATGCTTGAACTGGGCCGGATAGAGCCGATGGACATAGACGCCTTTACCGTCATTCAGTCAAACTTCTGCTTCAGCGCCGCGTTCCGGAATTTTTCGGGACATCCGGTGACCTTGGGTGAATGGGCGCAGGCAAACACGATGCTTTTTCAGCTTATAAAGCCCACCGGGAAATAATAGGCACTGGATTGCTTCGTCGCTTCGCTCCTCGCAACGACAAAGGGCGTAGCGGTGCCGTTCATACCTAAGATTCAGCAACGGAAAAGCCTCCGCGCTTGGCGGAGGCTTTTCCTGTTGAGGTGGAGGTTGAGGTTTGAGGCATTGGAGATTTATTCCTCGAACAGGGCGGTGGAGAGGTAGCGTTCGCCCGTGTCCGGCAGAATAGCAACAATATTTTTCCCGGCAAATTCAGGGCGTTTTGCGATTTCGACAGCCACCCAGACCGCCGCGCCGGAGGAAATTCCCACCAAAAGCCCTTCTGCCTTCGCGATTTCGCGGCCCGTCTGGAACGCGTCCTCGTTTTTGACCTTTATGACTTCGTCATATATGCCCGTGTCGAGCGTGTCCGGCACGAAGCCCGCGCCGATGCCTTGTATTTTATGGGGTCCCGCTTTCCCTTCGGAGAGAACCGGCGAATCGAAAGGCTCCACCGCGATGATTTTGACGGCGGGGTTCTGCGATTTCAGGTATTCGCCCGCGCCGGTGATGGTGCCGCCCGTCCCGATGCCTGACACGAAAACGTCCACTTTCCCGCCCGTGTCCTGCCAGATCTCCGGGCCCGTGGTCTCTTTATGGACGCGCGGGTTGGCCGGGTTCACGAACTGTCCGGGAATGAACGCGCCGGGCGTTTCCTTGGCAAGCTGGTCCGCTTTTTCTATGGCGCCCTTCATGCCTTTCGCGCCCTCTGTCAGCACCAGCTCCGCGCCGTAGGCTTTCAGCAGCTTGCGCCGCTCAATGCTCATGGTTTCAGGCATGGTCAGAATGATTCTGTACCCTCTCGCCGCCGCCACCGACGCCAAGCCGATTCCGGTGTTTCCGCTGGTCGGTTCAATGATGACCGAACCTTTTGTAAGCTTCCCGTTCTGCTCCGCTTCGTCTATCATCGCTTTCGCGATACGGTCCTTCACGCTCCCCGCTGGATTGTAATATTCCAGCTTTGCGATGATGTTCGCCGTCACGCCTTTTGATTTCGCGTAGTTGTTCAGCTGCAGCAACGGCGTTTTCCCTATCAGGTCTGTAAGACTGTTTGCTATGGTCGCCATTCGTTCATCCTCCTTGTAATTCACGGAAACATTGGTTACGGTTACGGATCTTACATATGCTTATTTAGTCTATATGTTTTGTATGATATATTCATTTTACCCTGTCGTTTTCCTTTTGTCAACAAGAAAATCAAAAATATCATAAATGTCTCTGATCCACATATGATAATGTCTCATCATACCGCACGTGATT
>JAITOE010000240.1 GCA_031290135.1 Eubacteriales Family XIII. Incertae Sedis bacterium | reverse complement strand
CGATTAAATCGGCAAACCGGCTATCGCTTCTTTTATTGAAAACAGCCTCATTGTGAGGCTGTTTTAGTTTATCATGCGCGTAGATGATTTTGAAAGATGTGTTTGCTTGGACGCTTACGGCTGAACGAGTTCCGCACGAGGGCGGACACGGTCACCGTCGTCGGCTGGATTTCCAACGTGCATGTAAATGACAATTCTGAAACGAACCCCTATGTCCTGAACATCTATAAGTACGCGGATTACCAGGCGGGCAACAAGGACAACCCGGTGTATACCGAGACGGTTAAAAACGCCACGAACCACACGGTTCCGGCGGGGAGGCTGACCGACATCGCCCGCACGTCCGCGCCGAGCTACAAGATTGAGGTCACTGCGAAGCATCCCGGCGCGCTTTCGAGCAGCGCGCCGCTTCTGTCCGCCGCAGCGGACATCCGTGTGCTGGCGAAACCGAACAGCGTGCAGTTCGCCAAGCCGGCTTCGCTGTACATCACGGACGCCCAGACCGCCTTCAGCTTCTCCTGGCTTTCGGACACATTTGAGGACACGGCCGGCGCGGAATTCAAGGTCACCGTCATCAACAACGCCACGCAGGAAACGGTGTATTCCAACACGGACAAAGCTTTCGGCAGAAGCGGCTCCGGCACCGTCCCCGTCACGCCGGTGGCGGGCGGCACCTTGAAGGACATCTACATCGCCAGCGTCGAAAGCCGCAACGCGGCGGACGACCCCTATTCGCGGGATTCTTTCGTGCTGTGGGTGTATGACCACGACGCGCTGAAAATTGCCGTCAACCGCCACAACGTGGAAAACGGCAGCGAGCAGACGCTGGAGAACATCTCGAAGGTGCGGGGCTTGGACAGCGCGAGCATTCTGGCGCTGAACCGCGACATCCAGCTGTACGACATCATGGGCATCAACAAGGACGACTATAAATGGGGCACGATTGACGACGGCATTCAATGGAACAACAGCAACGACGGCGCGGCGACGGTCAACTACCGCCAGGCGTCGCTGTTCGACGACATAAGCCTTTACGACATGACGCAGTTCCGCCCCGACACCGAGTTCATGGTGGCGGGCATAGACGACGGCGAAACCACCATCACGGCGACGCACGCGCGCACGGGGCAGGAGACCAGCGTGGATTTGACGGTGCGCACCCTCAAAGACAAGCTCTATATCTTCAGCGCCTTTCCAAGCGTCAGCGCGCCCGTGAAGATCACCTACACCGACGGGAACGGCACGGCGAAAACCGTCACCTCCGCCACGGACGGGCGCTTCGCGGTGTATGAGGAAAACGGGATCCAAAGCGACGTCGGCTTTGCGGTGGACGCGGGCGCGCATAAATACCGGGGGACGCTCAGAAACGACGAGCTGCTGACCGGCGAAACCAACGCGACCCGCATGCAGCTGTACCCCCTGAACGCGGTGCGGATGCGGGACCTGTCCGCCGTCGGGTTTTACATCAAAAAGCCGGATGGCACGCCCTATGCCGGTGCCGGAACCTATAACGCCGGCGTTTACAAAAACGGCGAATACTGCGCGGATGCGGAGCTGCTGAACCAGACTTTCACAACCGGCGCGGACGGCAGGGTCACAGTGAACATGGACGCTTCGCTGTATTACGTCAAGGGCAAGGAGTCGCCCGCCCAGGAGCTTTACGCAAGCGACAAGTTAGAGTTCGTGTTTGAAATGCAGTTCGCGGGGGATGCCTACCGCCCGACCCTCGCGTCGTTAGCCACCGGAGCGACCGAGATGGAACGGATTCACTTCGGCACAAGCATCATCACCTTGCAGGAGCCGGGGGATGACCGATACCAGCCCTTTATCGTCAGCACGCGGGAGCAGATCGGCGGATTGGACTACGACGTGCTGTATTACAAAGGAAAAACCGGTCCCAGCACGGCGGTTCCCTCCGTCACCGTGACCACGCGGACGCTGCTGTGGGGCAGGGATCCGGTGTCGGACGGCGCAACGGACGCGGGTTACGACACGGTTCTTTCCGACAGGAACGGCGCGGCGCTGAACGGGCAGATCCGCAAAATCAGGACTTACCCATTTTCCACCATGTCCTTTGTGGAGAACGTCTGGACCTTTGACGATAACGCGGGCATAGCCCAGGGAGACCTGCAGAAGCCCGTGATTACGATTTATGACGCGGACGGCAGCCCCTTCCGCAGCCTGTCCCCGGCCTATGACGTGGCGAATAACATAGGCGCGCCCGACCCGAGGGACATCGAAGAATTATACGAAGAGATTCCGGTGGAAGGCAGCGGGGCGTTCCCCGCCGGGGGTCCGGAAGGCGACACGCTGCTCAAGGACGGCATCGGATTTCTGGGTTCGCGCGGCTTCAATATTTTCGGGAAATTTTCCTATAAACTGATACCCACGCCGGATCCCGACATGTTCATCTATATCGGCGTCCTTGACATCAGCAAGGGCATGAACACCATTGACAAGAAAGCCGAGTTAGACACCACCTACACTGGCGTTGACGCGTGGACGACAGAGGCCTTATGGGCGGGCGACGCGATTATAGACACGCTCAAAGGGAATATGATTAAAGAACTTGATGCGGCGTCGAGCCTGGAAGCCGCCGCACGGGAAACATCAAGCCTCCAAAGCGATCTGGACTGGGGCGTGCAAATCGGAGGATATATCGCCGGGTACACGACGCTGAAGCGGGGGCAGGCGATGGACAGCCATTGGGACACCTGGAATTCCGCGAAATATGAACTCAGTACAACGAGCTTCGGCGTCACCGCCGGGGGTGCCATCGGATATCACTGGTACTACAACACCATGGTGGGCCCCGTGCCCGTCACCGCCGAGATTGCGCTGGGCGCGGCGGTGCAGTACAGCTTGAAACATGCGAATGCGTTCACAATTCAGGCAGCGGGTCTCGGCAGCGACGTCGCGGACCTGAACGTGCTGAAGCTCGCCGCGTTCGCCAAGGGTTTTGCGGGGGTCGGTTTTGATTTTTCGATTGTCGCAGTCAAAATAGGCCTGTTCGGTGAGATCACGATTCAAAATTACGACTATTTTCTGGATTTCCCTGAGTACGGGGACGCCTATCACAGGGAAGCGCAATACACGGAAATCAACGGCGGCGTCGGCATTGAGTTCGTGATTAAACTGATCCTGATCAATTACCGCAAAACGCTTGCGTCCGCATCCTGGGGAAAGGGCTTTGTCACGGGCGGGGACGACAATTTCAAGGAGATCATGGACTGGATTGACAGAAGCGGCGTGGACAACTACGGCGTGAGCGTCAAACCGAAGGAAACGAAAAATTTCCTGGGGGGCGCATTCGGCGGAAGCTCGCTTTCCGCGTATGGCACGGCGGCGGAACCGGAACTTGAGGCCGTCAAGTCAGAACTGACGTTCGAGGCGCGCGGCTATCTGTCCCAGGGCGGCCGCGCGTGGCAGCAGCCGTCGGCGTCCATGCTCCTTTCCATCGACGCGCTGAATAAAACCGCGGACATCCAGTCCAACGCCTACCCCTACGCCAACCCGAAGCTGACCCGCGACGGCAAAATCATGGCGTACATGAGCGACGGGGATTCGGCGGACCTGAACATGACGAACGCCGCCTACGCGGTGCTGTCAAACGGCGCCTACGCGGACAGGGGCGCCATCAAGGCCGATGCCGGTCAGCCGCACAACAACCTGCAGATCGCGGGGACGGAGAGCTTCGCGGCCGGCGCCTGGGAAACGACGGCGCATATCGACAAGGAAGCGGGCAGCGCGGTGGAGATCGAAGACATCTTACGCATGGTCAACAGCACGGAAATCGAAGCCGGGGTGTACGACGGCAGCGCCTGGACGACGACGGCGCTGACCGACAACGAAACCGCAGACCTCTCCCCGGCCGTGGCGGCGAACAACGGCAAGGCCGTCGTCGCCTGGCGCAGGGCGGGCGGCAACTACATGGAGGATCTCACGGACATGGACGCGGAGGACGGGATCGTCTACAAATATTACCGCGACGGCGTCTGGGGGCCGGAGCAGACGCTCTACAACGGCGGAAACGGCCAGATACGGGGCATTTCCAGCGAAATTGACGCAGCCGGCAACGCGATTGTCGCCTATGTGCTGGCGGAAAGCGACGACACGCTGGCGGACAGGGACGTTTACTACAGCACGATAGCGCCGGACGGCACGGTCTCCGGCTTCGTGCGGCTGACGCGGAGCGACGGCCTGAACGAAAACGTGCAGGCGGTCACGACGGAAATCGACGGCGCGGAAACCTTCCTGCTGGCGTGGCACAACCTTTCGGATTCGGTACACGACATCCGCCTGCAGGCGGTCAGGGGCGACGGTTCCTTGAACGCGGACTTCCCCATGAGCATCGACGAAATTTCCGCGAACGCGGCGGTCAGCGTCGGCGGAAACTTCCGCTTGGTTCCCGGCGCGGCCGGCTCGTTGGACAACCTGGCCATCGCGTGGAAGGAATCCGTCACGCCCGACGTGGCGTTCGATGACTCTTTCGAAGCGGAGGACATCTACAAAAACGCGGCGAAGGATGAAATTCTGGCGGTGAAGTTCTTCACAAAGGACGGCTTCGTCCATCTGACCGCGCCGCAAAGCATCGCGGAGATGCCGGACAATACCACGGCGGACGACTTCGACGCGTATGTGGACGGGAATACCGTGAATGCGGTCATCGCTGCGACGGAATACCTGCCCAATTCGCCGGAAACGGTACTGCTTGACGACGGGAGCGAGGTCATCATCCCCGGCAAGACGTCGAGCATGAAGTCGGCGACGGGGGAATTTACCAACCGGTTCAGCTTGGTCGGCCTTGACTACGACGTGAATGAAATCAGACATGACAACGACATGCCGCTGCAATTTACGGCGGTGAACAGCGGCATCGAGCCGATCACCAAGATAGAAGTAAGCATGAACGGCGGCGCCATCTATACCTCGGACAACCTGGTTCCGCTGTATCCCAACGAAAAGACCGCGTTCAACGCGGCGTGGCGGCTGCCCCCGGAGGGAACGCCCATTCCCCTCGGCAACTTTGCGGTGAC
>JAITOE010000230.1 GCA_031290135.1 Eubacteriales Family XIII. Incertae Sedis bacterium | reverse complement strand
GCGGGCGGTTTTACTTTTTCCTATCTCGATACAGCTTAATGACTTCCACTATCAGCATTGCGAACATGTTGACGTCACTAACATGTATATCCATAGTAGCTCCCTTCCGGGAGCGGTCTGACCGCCGCTGTTGGCGCGCCTAACCCCGTGTGCCGCGCAAACGGATGGTAGGCGCCCTGCGAGGGTTCCCCGGCTTTAGCCGGTCCGGAACCTACCGCGGGCGCGCCTAACCCCGTTTGCCGCGCAAACGGATGGTAGGCGGTTTTATAGTATCACAAATCCAAGCCCAAGTCTACAAAAGCATTGAAATTCCAATAAATATGCTTGTTTTGAAAAATCCCTTGCGCGATCCTCTCTTTTCGAATATAATAATAACATTTATGGATGAAATCTTCGCGCCGGGAGAGAAGGCGTCTGAAGCTACGGACGAAAATGAGAGGTAACGCGAATGAGTGAATGGAAAGACGATTCAAAAGAACAGCTGCTGAAACGGAAAGAGGAATGTAGGGACAGGTATGAAGCGATCAAGGCACGGGGGCTGAAATTGGACATGTCACGCGGGAAACCCTCCCCGGACATTCTGGATTTAAGCAACGGCCTTTTGGACACATTGGACGTCTATGTCACGGAAGACGGAACCGACGCGCGGAATTACGGCGTCCCGGCGGGCCTCGCGGAATGCAGGCGGCTTTTCGGGGAGCTTCTTGGCATCCCGGCCGACCAGATCATCATCGGGAACAACGCAAGCTTGGAATTGATGCACAACGTTTACAGCAGGCTCTACCTCTTCGGGACGCAGGGACACGCGCCCTGGTGCAAATCGGGCGCCGTGAAGTTCCTGTGTCCAAGCCCCGGCTATGACCGGCATTTTGCCGTCAGCCAGGCGTTCGGCACGGAGATGATCACCGTCCCCATGACGGAAGACGGGCCGGACATGGACGCGGTGGAGGCGCTTGCGGCGGCGGACGAGGCGATAAAAGGGATCTGGTGCGTGCCCCTCTATTCGAACCCGCAGGGCGTGGTATACAGCGAAGAAACGGCGAAGCGCTTAGCCGCCATGGCGACGAAAGCGGAAGATTTCCGGATTTTCTGGGATAACGCGTATGGCGTACATCATGTTTTCGCAGAACATCAGGCGCCGGACATCCTGCGTCTGGCACGCGAAGCGGGAAACGAAGACCGGGTTTATTACTTTTTCTCGACTTCGAAGATCACCTTTCCCGGCGGCGGCGTGGGGATTGTGGCCGCAAGCCCTGCGAACGTCGCGGAGCAGCAAAAGCACATCGCCGTCCAGACCATCGGCTCCGACAAGCTCAACCAGCTGCGCTTGGTGCGCCGTTTCCGGAACGCGGAAAACATCCGGAAGCACATGCGCGTCATAGGGGAGATGCTGCGCCCCAAATTCGACGTGGTGCTGGATACGCTGGAAAGGGAGCTGGCCGGCACGGGCCTGCTCTCCTGGATTCGCCCGAAAGGCGGCTATTTTGTCGGGATTGACACGCTGGAGGGCTGCGCGAAAGCGGCGGTGGCACTGGCAAAGGAAGGCGGCGCGACCCTGACGGGCGCCGGCGCCACGTTCCCCTATGGCAAAGACCCGAAAGACACAAGCATCCGGATTGCCCCGACCTACCCCGCGCTGGATGAACTGCGGCAGGCCATGGAGCTGCTCTGTCTCTGTGTCAAGATAGTGAGCATCGACAAACTGCTGGCGGGGAAATAGCCGCGTCACATGGTCACGTTTTCTTCCCCGCGTTCGTCCAGCACGGTGAGCGAGGACAGCCTGACGCGCAGGTATTCATAGCCCTCTTCTTCGTAGCTTTCCAGCACGCCGACCGCCTCCACCCAGTCGTCCTGCCGGGGGTAACCGCCGTCCCATGCCACTTCAAACCCCGGACTTGCGTCGGAGCCGCAGCAGCCCGGTCCGTAACGGATCACGTAGTAGTAAACGGCGTCGTATTCGGGATATACGTCTTCTTTAAAAATCCCTTCGTAGCGCAGGGTTTTCCCCAGATAATCCTCGGCGTTCAGGTAGATGTCGTTGATCTGGCCGACGAACAGTTTTTCTTTGATGTCGATGACCTCGGATGTGCCGCCGGATTCGCTGCCGTCCGGGGCGCCGGACGCGACCGAGACGGCCTGCGTGCCGTTTCTGTTGCTTTGCACGGCCTGCGAAGCGTCGCCGCCGGTGCTTTCGCCGCTGCTCCCCCCGCAGGCGGACAGCAAGAACGTCCACGCCATAACGAAAATTAAAAAAACATGCTTCTTCATAAATCTTTTCTCCTTTTTAAGCCGGGCGCACCGTGCGCAGCGCCCCCGCCAGCCAGAACAGCAGGAAAGCCGCGATGTTCACGATGACCACGCTGGCGCCGGTGGGCGTCGCGCAGAGATATGAAATGACGACTCCCGCGAAAAAACAAAGCACGGAAACAACGGCCGCGCACAGCGTCACGCTTTTAAAGCGCTTGCATACGCGCATGGCGGTGAGGGCGGGGAAGATAACGAGGCTGGAAATCAGCATGGCACCCATCATCCGCATCCCCAGCACGATGGTAATGGCGGTCAGAAACGCGATCAGCATATTGTACAGGCCGCTCTTCGTTCCCGTGGCGCGCGCGTAATTTTCGTCAAAGGTGACGGCGAAAATCTTGTTGTAAAACAGGATGAACAGCAGCAAAACCACGACGGAAAGCGCGACGCTCAAGCGGACGTCCCCCTTGCTCATCGCCAGAATGCTGCCGAACATGTAGTTGCAGACGTCCGTGTTCATGCCCGTGGTCAGCGAGATCACAAGCACGCCCACGGCCAGCGCGCTGGTGGAGATCAGCGCAATGGCGGCGTCGCCCTTGATCCGGCTGTTTTCGCTGATCCGAAGCAGCAGGAACGCCGCCAGCACCACTACGGGGATCGAAACCGCCAGCGGCGCGGCGTTCAGGGCGGTGGCGACGGCCAAGGTGCCGAAGCCCACGTGGGAAAGCCCGTCGCCTATCATCGAATAGCGTTTCAGCACAAGGCTCACGCCCAGCAAGGCCGCGCAAAGGGAGACCAGCAGGCCCACGGTAAGCGCGCGGACCAGAAAGGGGTAGGACAGCATTTCTGTCAGGACATTTTGGATGTTTGGCATTTTTACCTCCTAATGCACTCTGGATTGCTTCGGCGGTGAACTCTTAGCCGGCTACAGCCGGAGAGTTCTGCGGCAGCAAAGCTGCCCGCACAAGCGTCAGCGACCCGACCGGCGGGTTATGCCCGCCCCCGGCGGCGCCGGACATGGTGACGGAACCCCCCTCGTCACCGCCCCAGAAACCGCGCCCCTGTTTCGGACGCGGCATAGTCCGCCGCGGAGCCGAAGAACGCCTGCCCGCCGTCCAAATGCAGGATGTGGCTGGCGTACAGGACCGCGCTGCGGACGTCATGGGAGATCATGACGATGCCCAGGCCCGCCTCTTCGTTGACGCGGGAAAGCTGTTGGTACAGGTCATAGGTAACGATGGGATCCAGCCCGGTTACCGGTTCGTCCAGAAGCAGGGCGCGCAGCCCGTGTCCGGATCCGGAACCTACCGCTGCGGCGCAAAGCGCCCGCGCAAGAAGGACGCGCTGCTGCTGGCCGCCGGACAGATCCCTGTAGCAGCAGCCCGCCAACAGGGAAATGTCCAGGCGCTCCATGATTTCGGCCGCCGCCGCCTTATCCGCCCCGGAATAAAAAGGGCGCAAGCCGCGCATTCCCAGACGCCCTGAAAGAACCACCTCATAGGCGCTTGCCGGGAAATCCTTCTGCGCCGCGGTCTGCTGCGGCAAATAGCCGATCTCATGGGATTTCAGGTTTTCGCCCCGCGTGATCTCCCCGCCCTGCGGCTGTTTAAGCCCAAGCAGCCCTTTGATGAGTGTGCTTTTGCCTGAGCCGTTTTCGCCGACCACACACAGATAATCCCCGCGCTGCACCGAAAAATTCAGCCCGGCGACAACCGTGTTGCCTTCATACGCAAACGAAAGATCCCGGCAAGTAAACAGCGCCATATTACAACAAAGCCTCCTTTAATGTCTCGACGTTTTGCCGCATCAGATCCAGATAACGCACCCCGTTTTCAAAATCGTCCCTCGCGATATTGTGGCAGGCGTGAAGCAGCATGGGCTTTGCCCCGGTAGCCTCCGCGATGGCATCCGCCATTCTTTCGTTGGAAAGCTCAATGTGGAAAACGACGGGAATCTGCTCATCCTTGACCTTATCGATCAGGCCGGCCACCGTGGCGGCGCTGGGTTCCGTTTCCGTGGAGCAGCCGGGGAAGGCGGCAAAATAGTCCAGCCCGTAATCATCCGCGAAATAACGGAACGGGAAGCGGTCCCCGAAGACAATCGTTTTACGGGCGGCCTTGTCCACCACCGACCGGAACGACGCGTCCAAATCATCCAGTTCGGCAAGAAAACGGCTTGTGTTTTGCGCGTAGAAAGAAGCGTTCGCCTCATCCGCTTCGCACAGCGCGCCGGAAATGGCCTGCGCCATCAGCTTTGCGTTGCGGGGCGACGTCCAGATGTGTTCGTCCCAGGCCGGGCCGTCCTCCTCTTCCTCTTCGCTTTCTTCCTCCATGCCCTCCACGATCTCTTCTTCCACAAGCTGCACGCTGTCCATCAGCGACAGGATTTTCATGGAACCCGTGTCCATGGACGCGAGGATCTTATCAACCCATTCGTCCGATTCCCCGCCGATATACAAAAAAACATCGCAGTTCTGGACGGTGATGACGTCGC
>JAITOE010000215.1 GCA_031290135.1 Eubacteriales Family XIII. Incertae Sedis bacterium | reverse complement strand
GTGACGCCCGCCCCGCAGCCGGGTAGATTCGTTCCGTTTGGTGACGGAACCCGTCGTGGTTGACTGTTATGAATCTCAGGCATGCAGAACCGCCGCTGCGGGACACCGCTACGTCCTTTGTCGTTGCGAGGAGCGAAGCGACGAAGCAATCCATACTGCGGGGTGTAGATAAAAATAGTAGGTAATAGGTGATTAGCCAAAACGAGATGCGTTTAACAAAGAGAAGACAAACAATTCGACGTCAGTGTGCCAAAGACCGCTTTCCGCTTTTGCCTTCAAAGTCAGCAGGTTTTGCGCGGTGCTTACGTTCCAACGCATACCGGCTTGCTTCAGCCGCTGTTGCAACACTATCTTGTTGCCGCTCTCAATGGCACCGCTGCCAATGAAATACCCCTTTTTCTCATATGTGGCATAGTCAATGTTTTTTATGTTGTTAGCAATATAAACTTTGCGTACTCGTGTACGTTTTCAGAAAGGTGAAAAAAATCCAGGATATGCCGTGCGTCAGGGAAAAGTTCTTCTGTCATGTTCCGTATCCAAGTGGCGCCGTCGCTCAAAATGACGGTTTCCTCATAAATGCCATGCCCGTTCCGCATCGCACAGGCGACGAGATGCTTGCGAAATTCGTTCACGGCGCCAACATAGCTGACATACTCGCGTTTTTGTATTTTTCTCCGGCGGCGGCCGTGTCTGTCCGTCCACGTCCACGAATGGATATTGTCGGATGAAAACACGATTCCCAACTTGTTTTCGCGCCACGTGGAGCCGTCGTTGTCTTTATGCCTTGTGTTCAGCGCCGCGCCGTCCGTCTCAATGTCTATTTTTGCTTTTATGCTTATATCGTTGTCTTCGCTCGCAATGACGGAGGATATGACGCCCGCCCCACAGCCAGGTGTGCAATGAGATAGCTAAAAGCCAAAAACCACTTTTGCGATGATGTTGGAGATCATCGAAAGGCGGTTTTTGACTGATGTTAAAAATATGATAGGTAGATGTACGCAATGTTATTATTTTTTCTGGTCGATGAACCTCCCGCTGCCGGACGCCTGCGCGTTGTACGCCGTGAGCCGGTGTACCTGCGTGTTGGACTTCATGGATTCCAGCGTCTGGTTCTGGGATTCCCGCAGATTCAGCGAAACCTTCTGATCCAGATCCAATATCTGCCGGAGCAGGTCTTCCAGCGCAAGAAACGCATCTTCCGGGCAGGCGTCGCGGAACGCGTCGCTTACGGAGGACTCCAGTGCCTGAAATTCCTGAATGACGTCCATGCGCTTGTCGAGCAGCTCCTGCAAGCCTTCCGCGTCGTCCAGGTTGCCAAAAAAACCTTCTGTCAGCCGCAGGCACCTTGTCAGGATGTCGCCCTTTTGCGCCAGATACTGTTCGGGCGTGAGGCCGGGCATATCAGAATTTTCCCGCGCGGGCCAAACGCTCCGCCTGGCGGAACGTGACTTTCAGTTCGTCCACCATCGAGAGCAGGGTTTTCATCAGGCCCGTGTCTTTGGAGGTGATGGCCTTGCCCAGCTCCGTGTGGATGAAGTCGTACAGGTCGCTGAGGGATACGGATATGCCGTAGCTCATGTCGAGGGACAGGTTAAGCGTCGATACGACTTTCTGCGCTTTCGAGATGCAGTTGTACGCCCTTACGTCCGCCCCCTGGCTGGTCAGGAAAATGGCCGTGCTGATCTGTTTGGAGGCTTCTTCAAACAGTTTCACGATGATTTCGCCGTTGGTGAGGGTTTCAAGGGACTGCGCTTTATACTGCGCGTAAAGGTTTGCTGGTTGCATGGTATGTTGATACCTCCAATTCCAAGTGGTCCCGGTTTGTTGCGCTGGATTGCTTCGCTCCGCTCGCAATGACGAAAATATCCAGCCACAGGGCGGGCGTAACCCGGAGGGCGGGATTGCGGGCATAATGGTCTCGCTCTACGGCAGCTTTGTTGCCGTATACAAGCGGAGAGAGCGAAGCGAACGTAGCGCCCGCATAGGCGTCAGCCGCCCCGACCCGCAGGGTTCGCCCGCCCTGCGGCGGCGGTCGATATATCCTACGAGCCTGTGCTCTGGCTGAAATACTGGGTCAGGATGCTGCTCTGGTTGTTCAGGTTCTGCAAGGCTGATTCCATGGCGGAGAACTTGGCCCACAGCCGGCTTTCCTCCGCTTCTAACTGCGACTTGAACAGGCTGATCCGTTTGTTGTAGGTCGCGATCTTGTCGTAGATGCTGCTGTCGATGTCCGACCGGGTGGCCGCGTAGCCCGCCATCTCGATCAGCGTACCCCTTGCGCCGCGCACACCGTTGGTCCGTACCGCGTCGTCGATGGCCTTGTCCAGCATGTAGGCGACGCCCTTGGGGCTGTAGGTGGTGACGTCCACCCATTCGCCGGCCCGCAATTCCTTTGTGACGGTCTTGGTCTGCTCCGTGAAAAGCTTCATGACCTGGTCGGGATTCGTGTCTAACGCTGCCTTCAGTTTTTCTTCATCGATGGTCAGCTTGCCGTCGTCCTGCCAGCCCCCGGACTGGATGCCGATGCTGTACATGCCGAAACCGCCGGTATTTACGTTCAGTATCGAATTTTGCAGGTTGGCGACGATGGTGTTCAGCAGCGAATCGTTGCGCAGGATGCCGGCCTTCGCCTTGGATTCCCACGAATTGATCTGGGCCTCCGTCATCTCGGCCTTTTCCGCATCGGTCAGGGGGGCGTAGCCGCTCTCGGTCGCTTCTTTCAGCAGGCCTTTCATATAGGTGATCATGGTGTTGTAGTCTTCCACGAAGCTCTTGATGGTTTCGAGCAGCTTGTCGGAATTGGGAGACAGGTCTATGACCGCGCCGTTGCGGGTCGCGTAAGCGGGGTCGCTGGGATCCAGCGCGGTGGTGCGGCCTCCCCCGAAGCCCAGGATTTCAAGGGTGTCCGCGCCGTTGGCATCCGTGGTGCTCTGGCGGATGGTAAGCTGTGCGCCGGTATCCTGGGGCGAGAAAGAGAGGACACCTTCGTCCGTAAGGGACACGGAGATTTTCGGGCTTCCGCCGGAGGTGCCGAACGCAGTGTTGACTTTATCCTGAAGGAGGCTGGTAAAGGCATACATCACGGGGTCTTTCCCTGTGGGGGTCGTGCCGCTGTTCGCTAAGTCAATGACATCATCGGCGAAAGCCTTGTCGAACACAATCGTCTTCGACTGCCCGTTCAGCTCCATGATGAAGCTTCTGGCAGCGCCGCCGCCCGCGACGTCCGCTAATGCGGCCAAAGCCTCATCGTGCTGCATCTGCCCGGACAGCGTCATGTTGTTGAAGGTATCCTTCAGGGACAGCTGGACGCCGTCTATGGTAAAGTCGTTGCTGGCGCGTTCGATGCGCGTGCCGTTGACGTACAGGATGGCGTTCTTGCCGAGGGTGAGCGTGGCGGTTGGGCCTTGGAGACTCAATGCTTCCAAAAGGTTGCCGCCGCCAGAGGTAGAGGAGCCCATCATGCCGGCGTTCGGTCCGGTCGTCTTGGCGGTCAACGTGATCTTGTCGGTCAGCTCCGAATAAGCCATGGTCACGCCCGCCGTGCTGTTGTTGACCGCGCTGATCAGGTCGTTCAGGGACTGCCCCTTATTGATGTCAAAGTAGACGCCGTTGATGTTGAATTTGAAATTGCCGTCCGCTCCGGGTGTCAGAACGGTAAAACCATTCAAACTGCCGGCTAAGGAATCCAGCGACTTGGTGGGATCCAGCCTGTTGGTCTGGTTTTCCGTCAGACCCAGTATCCCCAAAGTCGAATCCGGGGTGTCGTTCTTGTTGTCCCAGCTTGCGACGCTGAGCTTCGAACTGGAGTTCGCGGCGCCGAAACTCAGCAAGCCGCTGGAATCAAGGCTGACCGTGACCTTCGATGTTTCGCCAAAGTCAAAATTGCTGGCGTATTTTCCGTTGAACATCAAGTTAAGCTCATCTTGAAAGACCTTTGTAAACGCTTCGCTTACTTCGGCATCTGAGGGCGAGGCAGAGGGATCGGCGATAAGATCCACCTTATCAACGAAAGCCTTGTTGATGACGACCACCCGCTGCGATCCGTCCAAGGTCAGGATGACGGCGCGTGTCGCGCCGCTGGTGTCAGTCGCCGCCGTCCGAATGTCATCCAAGGCGCTCACAAGACGGGATTCATCCACCGCGCCCGCTACGGGCTTGGACAGCGGAAGTACATTCGTGACCTGCGTGGCGGTGGCAAGCTGCTGTATGCTGTTGACGGTCATCTTGCCTGCCGCAGCACCGGTGACCGCCGTGGCGGTGAACGCCTTCACGCTGTCCGGCAGCGTGGCTTTGATCGTGTTATATATGCTGGTGCTCTTCAAGTTGCTGGACGGGTTCAGGATGTCCAAATATTTGGCGCGGAACTCTATCAGGGACTTGCTCACGCTCCGGTAGGCTTCCTGCTTCCAAAGCAGGGTTTGCACCGCTTTTTCCTGATCCGTGATCTTTGTCCGGCTGCTCGCGGTTAATTTCTCAACCAGCGCGTCTATGTCCATTCCGGAGGCGAGCCCGCCTATGCCGGTCTTTGTCAGCAAACTTGTTACAGATCCTACAGACGCCATTTTTTTGTCCTCCTTGACTTTTCAGATGGTTTTATACTATTGTTATTATCGGCAAAACAGAAAAAAACTTGAGCGGTTGCCCAAGTTTTTCAGCCGTTTTTCAACTATATTTTAGAATTTCACGCCACAGGCGAAAAAAACGAGGCCGCCGGCGCTAAAATTAAATTTTCGCGCTACTTTTGGTACACGGATGGCATTACGTAGCGAAATTTATGGGTGCAGGACGAGAGGGATTCGCTGTGTCCGATGAGCAGGTAGCCGCCCGGCATGAGCGCGTCGTAATATTTGTTGATCAGGGTGTTTTTGGTGGGGCCGTCGAAGTAAATCATGACGTTCCGGCAGAAAATCGTCTGCAGGGGCTGGCGGAAGGAGAACTTGTCCAGCAGGTTGAGCCGGCGGAACGCCAAGCTCTTTTTCAGCTGGTCGTTGACGGAATACTGGTTCGCGTCATAAGAGACAAAATATTTTTTGACCCATTCCGGCGGCATTTCCGAAAAGTCGCTTTTGGGGTAGAGACCCTTTTTCGCCACCGCAAGCGCCCGGTCGGAGAGGTCGGTTGACAAGATCGTGCGGTCCCAGCCGGCCGCGCCCGCGCCTAAGTATTCTAAGGTGAGCAGGGCCAGCGTGTAAGGTTCCTGGCCGGTGGAACAGCCGGCGCACCACACGCGCAGATCCTTCGTATGCAGCTGCTTGTCGATCCAGGGCAGGATGACGTCTTTGTAGAAATCAAAGTGTTCGCGCTCCCGCATGAAGTACGTGTGGTTGGTGGTCAGCCTGTTCAGCAGCGTGACCTGTTCGTCGCCGGTTTTGTCGTTCAGGGCAAAGTCCAAGTATTCCGCGTAGGTGTTAAACCCTAAGCTGGGGATGTAATTGCCGAGCCGCCCCTCAATGAGCGCCCGCTTTTTATGCAAATCCACGCCGTAATTGTCATGGATAAAAGAAACAAGCCGTTCGAATTCTTTGTCGTTGATTTTTAACATGGCATAGCCCCTCGTTTGTTCTGTAAGAAATATAAAATTGGCGCTGACATCACCCAGTTGGGGGGCGGGCGTCACCCAGAAGCGGGATTGCGGGCATACAAGGCGCTCTGCGCCGCCCGCATAGGCGTTAGCCGCCCCGCTGGCGGGTTACGCCCGCCCCCCGGCGGCGGTTCTACATACCTAAGTTTCATAATAGTAACGATCAATACTGCGTCAGTATGCTCTGCACGTCCAAAATCAGGCTGATGCTCCCGTCGCCGAGGATGGTGCAGCCCGCGATGCCGGTGGATTTGACGTCGTAACGGCTGAGGTAATTCGGCAGCGGCTTGACCACGACCTGATGCTTGCCCAGCAGCTTGTCCGTCAGGATGCAAGCCAGACGGTCCCCGGAGTCCACCAGCAGCAGGATGCCGTCCTCGATGTTCGTAATGCAGTTTTCCATGTTGAATATCCGGTGCAGGCGGATGATAGGGTAGGCCGCGCCGCGGATCATGATCATCTCGTTGTCGTCCGGGTCGGCCAGCATCTGCCCCGGCGAAGCCTTGAAGGATTCGCGGATGTTGGCGATGGGGATCGCGTAGGTGTTCCCGCCCGCTTCGATCTCCATGCTGGCGATGATGGCAAGGGTCAGGGGGATCTTGAAGAAGATGTTCGTGCCCTTGCCTTTCACGCTTTCGATGGTAACGGTGCCGCCGATCTTCTCGATGTTCTTTTTGACCACGTCCATGCCCACGCCCCTGCCGGAAAACTCCGTGACGACTTCTTTCGTGGAAAAGCCCGGAAGCATGAGCAGGTTGAACGCTTCTTTCTCGGAATATTCGCTGTCCGGCTTCACGAGCAGGCCGCGTTCCCTGGCTTTTATGAGGATGCTTTCGGCGTCCAAGCCTTTCCCGTCGTCGCTGACGGAAATGATGATGTCGCCGCCCACGTTCTGCGCGGACAGGATGATGCTCCCCACGGGCGGCTTGTTTGTACATGCGCGGTCCGGCTTGCTTTCGATGGCGTGATCCATCGCGTTCCGCACAAGATGCATGATGGGATCGCCGATGGCGTCTATGATGGTTTTGTCAACCTCCGTCGTTTCGCCGACCAAGGTGAGCTCCGCGTCCTTGTCAAGCTGTTTTCCCATGTCGCGCACGATGCGGCGCATCTTCTGGAAGGTGGTGGCGACGGGCATCATGCGGACGGACATGACCGTGTCCTGCAGCTCGTCGGTCAGCTTTCTGAGCTGGCGCGCCGATTTGTGGAAGTTTTCGAGTTCCAGCCCCGCCAGATCCGGGTTGCCGGAGACCATGGATTCGGTGATGACGATCTCGCCGACCAGATCCATGAGGATGTCCAATTTGTTCAGATCCACGTTGATGAGGTTCTGCTTGGTCGGCTTGTGCGCCGGCTGGTCCGGGTGGGCGGCGTCGGCAGCAGCGGGGGCGGGGGCGTCCTGCGCCGCAGGTTTTTCCGGATGAGCCTGGGCATCCGCCGCAGGCGCGGCGCCGGGCGCAGCCGAGGGGCTTTCGGCCGGGGCATCAGGTGCGGCGGGGTTTGCCGCTTCTGCGTTGTCCGCCGGCTGCCCGGCGGGCAGTTCGTCCAAGAACGTCACGGTATCCACGGACAGGGTGCTCTTGGCGGCCGCGTCCACGTCATCCCGGGACAGGGTCGTCACAAAGCTGCAGAGAAATCCGTTCTGCTGGATGACGTCGGCCGCCTCCGCGTTGCCTTCCAGTTCGTCCGGTATGATCCGCAGCACTTCGCCCATGGTCTGCAGTTTGCTGACCAACATGAACGCGCGGATGTTTTCCATCTGGCAGTCTTCCGTGAAATATACGTGCAGGTGATAGAGGTTTTCGCCCTCCAAGAGGTTTTCTTCGATGGCTGCCTTGGAAAGAGGGGCTTCCGCCTGCGCCGGAGCTTCTGCGGCCGCGGGCGCTTTTGCCGCGGGGGCGGGTTCGCTGCCGTCCGCGGATTTCATGGCCGCGATCAGTTTCAGTATTTCGTCCACAAGCCCCTCGTTTTCGTCGGAAAGCGTTTCTCCCTGCTGAATCTTGTCCACCTCCGTCTTTAAGAAGTCGGAAACTTTCAAAACGAGGTCAAAAAGCACGCCGAAAAAATGCTCATCCACGCCGCCCCGGTCGCGCACGATGTAAAAGAGGTCTTCCAGCTTGTGCGAAACCTCTGCGATGATATTGAAAGACATCATGGCAGAAGAACCCTTTATCGTATGCATGATACGGA
Source organism: Eubacteriales Family XIII. Incertae Sedis bacterium (assembly GCA_031290135.1). Classification (GTDB taxonomy): domain Bacteria; phylum Bacillota; class Clostridia; order Peptostreptococcales; family Anaerovoracaceae; genus JAITOE01. The sequence goes on along the minus strand of JAITOE010000215.1, from coordinate 3,164 downwards.
AAATTTCATTGATATTCTCCGGGGAAAGATTTTTGTCATGCTCCGATTGCAACAATATTTCATCCAGCTGTTCCAATAATGTCGTCGATTCGAAAAGGTATAATTCCAGCATGGAATCATTTGTATCGTAGTCGCTCATTCCCGCCTCCATTCTGCCGCCATGCAGCAAGCACAATTCAATCGCGTTTATATCGTGCAATGCACAACGCTATATCGATTTTAACATAAAACAGACGAAAAATCAAAACACTTTCGATAAAAATGAACAAAAATATCATTTCGTGATTTTCAGAGAGGCGCAACGGAAAGGGTAATGGAGGCGATTCGCCTGAAAATGTAAAAAAATGATAGAAAATGCGAAAATACGCTTGATTTTGCGATAAATTAAATATATAATGGGAAAGAACTATTTAACGCATTCCGCAAGTTTTTTCGCTTTTGGAACGAAAACACGCTCAATTCATAGGAGGAAATACAATGGACGGAATTAACAATATCGCGCGCAACAACATAAAAATCTACCGTAAAATGCGAAAAATGACGCAAAAAGAACTTGCGGAGGCGCTGGCGGTGACGCATAGCTCTGTTTCGGCCTGGGAAATCGGAAAAAACTCCATCGACCTGGAGCGGCTGAACGAGATATGCGAGGTGCTGAGCATTACGCTGGCGGAGCTGCTGTCAGAGGATTTAAGCACGGAAGCGGCGGAACAAAACGAAGAAAACAAGCAGCTGGTGGATTATATCAACCGGCGGCCGGAGGTCAAAACGCTCTTGGACGTGACCAACGATTCCAGAAGCAGCGACATCATGGTAGCCGTCAAGGTGCTGGAAGCCCTGAAACGGCGATAGCACACGTTTCGGCGCCGCGTGTGCCGGGAACAGAACGGAACGCCTGTCCTGAGCAGCGCCGTCCGTCTGAAATGAAGGGATGGATTCAGTGGTCGATATCCTGAAAATCACGTCGGCGATCCCTGCGGCCAACAGGGTAGACAATCTGCCAAAACAGCTTCCGGGAGATGTTGTTTTTGACATCAACAACCCGGAGGGAACGGCAAAACACAAGGTACTTGAACGCAAACAGGGCGAGGATCCGCGGGAAGCGCTTTTGCGCAACCTGAACCGGGAAATCTTCGCGCCGCTCAAAGCGGATCTGACAGCGCAGACGGAGGGGCTGAAAAAGCTTGTCCTGTTCCTGCGTTTTTTTGCCGACCCCGCGCTTACGGCAAAATTGGGCAACTTAGACGAGCTTTTTTTACAGCCGAGGGAGATGCTGGACGCGCTCATGAGCCGCGATAAGGAAGCCACTGTGTTCCAGGGCGAACTCTTTGAGGCGCTGCGCGTGCTGGCAAAGGCGGACGCGCTCCCCAAACTGCAGGATGCCATCGTGAATCTGCTCCGTGCGTTCGACAGCCAGGTGAACCGGGACAATTCGCTGCGGGCCGTCCTGCAGCAGGCGGGGCAGTTCGCGTCCCTGCTGAAAGAGGGGGACGCGAAGCAGGTGACGGATCTCCTGGCCCGCATGGAAACCCTGATGAAACAGCCGGAAAGCGCGGCGGGCGCGAGGCAGGCGCTGAACACGCTCATCAAGTCGGAGCTGCTGCCCCTGCTTTCGTCCATGGCGGCAAAATATCAATTCGTAAACGGGGAGAAACTGCAAAACCAGCTGATGTCAGTCATCCATCAGGTCGTGCGTTTTGACAAGTCGGATATCCGGCGCCTGGAAGAAGCCATGGCGCGTCTGGGCGATGAACTGAAATCCTTCGGGAAACTGACGGATGAAGACGTGGCGGACATGCGCCGCTCGCTTTTCGCCCATCTGCGGGCCGCCAAGGGGCAAACGGCGGGGCGGGGCGAGGTGCCGGCGGACGGACGGCTTCGGGCCGGCGCGTCGGGGAGCGGCGCGGAAAAGGCGGCCGAAAAGGCAGGGAGCGGCGCGGAACGTGTGTTCGACAAGGCGGCGGACAGGCTGGCGAACCGGGAGGGCAGGCCGGAACGGGCGCCCGGACGGGAAGGGGAGGCTGCGGATAAAGCGGCCGAAAACACGGGCGGGAAAACGGCGAAAAACATCGCGGACGTGCTGGCCAGGGCGCTTGAAATGGGCGAATCGACGCGGGCGGGAACGGCGGCGCAGAGCATGCTGGCGCAGATGATAGAGAACGAGAGCCCGGTTTTCGCGTTGCTGCATTTCTTGTTTCCGCTTAAATACCGGGACGAGGAAATCTATTCGGAGATTTACGTGGACAAGGACTGCGAAGAGAAAAAAGGCGAGGCCGGCGAGGCGCGAAATATATTTTTCATCATACAGTCGGAAAAGTTCGGGAATTTCGAAGTGGATCTTCTGGCGCGGGACCGCATGATCGACCTGGACATCCGCTGCCCGGATCTGCTGACGGCTGCCGTGAAAGGGATGCGCGAAGACATGCGGGGCATGATGGAGATGCTGGGCTACCGCCTGGCTGCCTATCATGTGGACATATATAAAGAAGAAAGAAGCATCTTGCAGCGGTTCCCTAAGCTGGCGATGAGAAAGGCCGGAATTGATGTCAGAATATGAAAAAACGCCGGAGCTGCGCGCGGCGGCCCTCCAATACGACACGGAACAGGACCGCGCCCCCCATGTGGTGGCGGCGGGTTCCGGCTACGTGGCGCAACGGATCCTGCAAGTGGCGATGGAAAACGGCATCGCCATATACCACGATGACAGCGCCGCCACCATGCTGGCAAAGTTGGACATCGGGAAAGAAATCCCGCCGGAGCTCTATCAGATCGTGGTAAACATCTACATTTCGCTGTTAGACGCCGCGGACAGGCGGCACAACCCGAAAAAACCCGCGAAAAACACGGCGCCCGCGCCGCCGGAAGAGGGGGACGGCGGGGATGAGTCGGGCGGGGCAAGGAAGCTGGACATACGGATCGGCGAGGATACATAACGGAAAGTTGCTATTATCTTAGGTATATAAAATCGCCGTTGGGGGACGGGCATAACCCGCCGGTCGGGTCGCTGACGCTTGTGCGGGCGCTACATTCGCGTTGCTCATTCCGCTGGTATGCGGCAGCAAAGCTGCCGCATAAGGTTCGCTTAGCTATTTCCAGCCTACGGCAGGAAATAGAGCGAGACCATTATGCCCGCAATCCCGCCTCTGGGTGACGCCCGTCCCCCAACT
>JAITOE010000208.1 GCA_031290135.1 Eubacteriales Family XIII. Incertae Sedis bacterium | reverse complement strand
AGCTCAAATACGCTATCGACAAAGCGTTTTTTATGTGACTGCAAAAAAATACTGCAAAAACTTGCCGTACCCGTTGCAACCGCAACGGGTACGCGCTTCTACTGCTGTTAAAGTCGGGTTGTATCATACAACGCTTCATTTGTGGTAGAATTGTAATTGTATTAGCTGGCGGAGTAACAATCACAAAAGGGGAAACATATGGAACAGAAAACAAAATTAGTCATGTCGCAGATTATGGAAGCGCATCACGCAAACCTGTTCGGGGACGTCCATGGCGGGGTAATCATGCGCTTTATGGACAATGTGGCGGGCGCCACGTCCGTTCAATACGCAAAAAGCAGGGTGGCGACGGCGCGAGTGGACGAGATCCAGTTCATGCTGCCGATCTCCGTCGGCGCCTTCGTGACCTGCACCGGACAGATCGCATACGTGGGGAACAGCTCCATGGAAGTCATCGTCACCGTGGACGTGGAAAACCTCAGCTCGGACGAGCCGCCGCAACGCGCCCTCTCCGCGTTTTTCACCATGGTGTCCATCGGGGAAGACGGCAGGCCGCAAAAGGTGAAGCCGCTTTTCATCGAAACGGAAGAGCAGCAGAAACTGTACGACATGGCAGCCGGACGCCGCGCGAAATACCAGCGCCGGGCGCCCTCGGACAAACAAGACCGCTGAATAGTCCACGGCGGTTTCCGTCACCATGCGGAAGCCTGCTTACCGGTTTGCGTTCATGTACGCGATGGCCGAACGAATCACCTCGCCGTCATTGCTCATGATGATAAATACCCCTGCATGGTCGAGAAACAGATCCACTTCCGCGCCGATCGCCGCCGCCATGTCAGTCGTGAGCGTTTCTTCGGTAAGCCGGCCGGCAAACGAAAACCGCCTCTCAAACACCAGAAGGGACGTGCCGTCGTCACATATCCGTATCGTCGCCACGTCCTCGTCGTCGGGAAAGACCGGAACCATGACGTAGGACGGCTGCGCCGCGGCGGATTTCAGCGCTTTCAGGCGCCTGAAATATTGCGCCGTCCAAAAGGCGGACAACAAACCGACAAATAAGCCGAGCGCCGACAGCACGATCCCGAATACGATGTTGCCGTTCATTATGACGGGAATGCCGGATAAAAACACGAGTATGGCGAAAACCAGCCGCACTAAGGAAAAGGGGATGTTCCGGTTCGTCAGGATGTCTTTTTCGTCCCGCACGGCTTCTTCGCGGACTTCCCGCTCCGTTTTTACCGGCTCCGGGTGTTCGGCCTTTTCTTTCCGCGTTTTCGCGATGTCCTGCATGAGCCGCATGTAGATAAACCCCGCGACGGCAAATGCGATTGCGTAACCCAGCGACTTTCCCGTCTGCAGATGAAAATAATACTTCAGCATAAAAACGGCAAGCAGCGCCAGCAGGGTGAGGATAAGGGGCAGGAATCTCAGTTTATAGGCTGTTTTCATAAGCACCTCTCATTTATCGCACCGATAACTAAACCTTGGAGTCGTGACGGTCTTTTTTCCGTCAGGCTTCGTTGGCGGCCTGTTCTGCCGCAAAACCGGCGGGGTGACGTCCGCCCCGTGCCTACGCCAAGTATACCACGGGAGGACGGATTTAACAACTCGGATCCCCAAAAAATGGAATGAAAAATGGCTCGTTCGTTACTGTTATGAAACTTAGGTATGTAGGAGTAGATTCGTTCCGTTTGGTGACGGAACCCGGCGTGATTGACTGTTCAGAACTGTTCAGAAGCTGTGTCCGTCTGGGGGCAGGTCCCGCCGGGATGTCTCTTTGAAAGGCAAACCCGACATACCGGTCGGATAACGCCAACGCCGCCCGGCGGGGCATATGACATACAACCGTAACTTGCTTTCGGGCTGTGGGTTTTGATACAATATCTGTAGCCGCTGTAAGGTGGCGCAATAAGCCATTTACAGAGTCGGAGGCATTTCTTATATGAATCGAAACAGGGTAAAAATCGCCGCAGTCCTGGTCGTTGCCATGCTGGCAAGCGCGCTTTCCATGGGCTTCACGCGGACGGACGGCATCGGCAACGTGTATTACAGTTCGGACATGGAGATCTTTGACGGGGTCCGATATTCCAAAATCCTGGCGGGACACGACAACAACGGGGTCGAGCGGGCATATGCCGTCACCGCAAATCTGCTGAATTCGCCCGTTCGCCCGCTGGTGTTTTCCGGGGAAGCCGGCGACAAATATACGCTGGACACCATGGTCAACACCTTGGAAGCGCAAGGCTACAGGGTGGTGGCCGGCATCAACGGGGACATCTTTGACACGGATACAGCCTGCCCCCGCAGCATGTGCATCCACGACGGCGTCATTCAGACGTCAGGCTACGACTCGCAGTTCGTCGTGAGCTTCGACGCCGCAGGGCGGGCGGAACTGGCCTGGACCAACATGAATTACGGCTTGAGCGCGGAGATCTTCGTTCCGCAGCCGGACGGAACCTACCTACAGACCCCTTTCAACGCCAATATCGGCTTTTTCAACGTGCCTCACGGCGGCGCCAAGGCCCTGCACCTGTATAACAGGACCTACGGCCCCGGCACGAAGACGACGGGCGACAACGTGGAAGTCGTTTTGGACGCCGGATCGGCGGAGGCGTCGCAGCTGCGGGCGGGGATCCCCATCCGTGCGCGGGTGGTTGAAATCCGGTACAACGGCAACAACACGCCCATAGGGGACGGGCAGCTGGTGCTTTCAACGGCATCGGACTCGCTGACGGCAGAATCCCTGAAGATGATGGCCGCCGGCATGGAAGTCGAAATCTACGCTTCGGACATGGACGGCGGCACGATAGCGAAAAGCGTCGAATGTTTCGGGATCTATCACCTGATGTACAACAACGGAAGCTGGGTATCGGAAGGCACGAACGTGAACCCCAGGACCATGCTCGGCATCAAGCGCGACGGATCGGTGATGCTCTACGAGCTTGACGGGCGGCAGCAGGGGATTTCGGGGGGGCTTGGCCTTAGCGACGCGACCCGGCATATGGTGGCGCTCGGCGCCGCCGTGGTGGTGAACCTCGACGGCGGCGGCTCTTCCACCATGGTAGTCCGGGAACCGGGCATTGACGCCAAGGCAGTGATGAAAAATTCCCCCTCGGACGGCGCGCAGCGGCGCGTGGCGAACGGCCTGTTTTTTGTTTACCGGGATCTGCCTGCGGCGGGCGGGAACCGGATCAGCCTGTATCAAAACCATTACTTGGCCATGCCGGGCGCCGACGTCCAGCTGACCCCATACCTGACCAACAGCCTTTTCGAAGGCCGCGGCGCAGCAGCGTCCGGCGTACAATATGAAGTGACGGGCGGGGACGGGAGCGTAAACGGCAGCGGCGTCTTTACCGCTGGCGAAAGGCAGGGCAGAGCGACCGTCCGGGCCACCCTTGGGGGTGCCGAGACGACAGCCGTAATCGACGTCTACACGGGCGTCACGCTGACACCCAGCCAAAGCTCTGTTTTTGCCGATCCCGGCCAGATTCTGGATTTAAACATGTCGGCGGTGTACGGCTATGCGCCCATCTCCCACAAGGACAGCCTGTTCCTTTGGGAATGTGATGAAAAAGTCGGCTCCATCGACGAAAACGGCGTGTTTGCGGCAGTGGACCGGACGGGCGTTTCCGGGGAAATCCGCGTATCCTACAACGGCACGGCCGTCATCATACCGGTTCAGGTGGGTGCGAAAGTCACCTTCTTAGATCTGACGGATCCGGCGACGGGACTGGACCACTGGGCGAAAGCCCCTATCGAAGAACTCGCGAGCCAAGGCATCGTGAACGGGATGGGCGACGACATGTTCGGGCCAGATTCGCCGCTGACCCGCGCGCAGTTCCTCGCCATGCTGGCGAAAAGCGTGGTCGGGCTGGATCTGAACGCCTCTCCGGCGGCGGGCTTTGAAGACGTGCCGATGGAAGAATGGTATTACCGCTATGTCAACTGGGGCTACGGGATCGGCGTGGCCAAAGGAATGGATGAAACCCGTTTCGCGCCTGACGCCCAGATCACGCGGGAGCAGATGACGGTCATGCTGCACAATTTCGCCAGCGCCTACGGCATTCCGCTGCCCGCCGCGGAGGAAGCACCGCTGTTTACGGACGCGGAGCTGATCAGCGATTGGGCTGCCTACGCCGTAAACGCCGTCGTGCAGGCCGGCTTGATGAACGGCATGTCCGAAGGAAATTTCGGACCGCAGGGCAGCGCGACGCGGGCGCAGGCCGCTAAGGTAGCCTACCTGCTGTGCCTGATCCGCGACAACCCGGCCGCGCCTCCGGCCGTCCCGGAGCTGCCGCCGGACGGTGCAGAGCTGCCGCAGACGCCATCGGATAACACGGAGCTGCCGCCGGACAACGCGGAAGCAACGCCCGGCGCAGGTCAGACGGACGTGTATTGAAGACACGGCGCCGCTACGCCCTTGTCGTTGCGAGGAGCAAAGCAACGCGCACCTAACCCCATTTGCGCAGCAAATGGACGGTAGGTGCCGTGCGAGAACTCTCCGGCTTTAGCCGGATAAGAGTTCACCGCCGAAGCAATCCACATGCCGCTGGATTGCTTCGCTTCGCTCGCAACGACGGAAGGCATGCTTCCGCTCCGAAGTTACATGTTTAATCCGTCAAAAAATGGGTATTCCCTACTTAGTAATAGGAGTAAAACAAGCATATATGATAAAAATCAAAAATTTACAATGCGGCCTCCGGCTTGTCACGGAAGAACTGCCTTACGTCAAGTCCGTCTCCGTCGGCGTCTGGGTCCGGGCGGGGGCGGTTTTTGAAACACCGCGCAACGCGGGGATCTCGCACTACATAGAACATATGCTGTTCAAGGGAACGGAGAAGCGGAGCGCAAAGCAGATCGCGGAGGACGTGGACCGGATCGGCGGGCAAATCAACGCCTTTACCGGTAAGGAAGCGACCTGCTATTACATGAAAACCCTCAGCACGAACTTCGCGAAAGGCGCTGAAATCCTGAGCGACATGCTCCTGAATTCCCAATTCGCAAAAGAAGAGATGGACAAGGAACGGCATGTGATCTGCGAAGAGATCAAAATGAACGAGGACAGCCCGGAAGACGTCGCCCACGATCTGATCTGCGAGGAAGTGTTCCACGGTTCTTCCTTGGCCAAAAACGTGATAGGGACGCCCTCTTCGCTGAAAACCGTCTCGTCGGCTACGATGCGGGCTTACATGAAGCGTCTGTACACGAAAGAGAACATCCTGTTGTCGGTGGCGGGAAATTTTGACGAAGCGGCGGTCTGCGAAACCTTGGAACGCCTGTTCGAAAGCCTGCCTTCCGGCACGCCGGACCTTACCTTATACGCCGCGGATTACACGCCCCGTTTCCGCTCCAAGGTAAAAGACATCGAACAGAGCCACATATGTATCGGCACCAAAAGCATCGCGCTGGAAGATGAACGCTATTACAGCCTGAGCGTGCTGAACAACATCATGGGAAGCAGCATGAGTTCACGCCTTTTTCAAAACATCCGCGAACAGAAAGGTCTGGCTTACGCGGTGTATTCGGCGAATAACTCTTTCAGCGGCGACGGTTTTTTCAACATATACGCGGGTGTCAGCCACGATAAGGTAAAAAAGGCCGTCGAGGGGATCCTGGAAGAACTGCTTGCCCTGAAAAAAGACGGTGTGACGGAAGACGAACTGGCGACCGCCAAAGAGCAGATGAAAGGGCAGTATATTTTCAGCCAGGAAAACGTCAACGGCAGGATGTTCTCCATCGGAAAAAACATGCTCCTGCTGAACCGTGTGTACACGCCGGAGGAAATCATGGAAAAGCTCGACAATGTCAGCATGGAGCAGGTGCGCGGCGTGTCCGGGCTGATCACGGATCCGGACGCGTACACGGGCGTGCTTGTCGGCGGCAAAAGGCAAAGCATGAAAGAGCTGATGCGGAGATTTACCTTGGCGGTCTAAGTCAAAACAGGAGCGGACGGCAATGCGGGTAAAAATAATCAGTGAAAGCGGGCGCTTGCCGGCTTACGAAACCGCCGGGTCGGCGGGCATGGATCTCCGGGCGCATCTTCCCGCGCCCGTCGTCCTGCAGCCGGGGGGGCGCGCCCTTGTCCCGACGGGGGTGTCCATACAGCTTCCGCCGGGTTTTGAGGCGCAGATCCGGGCGCGGAGCGGGCTTGCCGCCAAACATGGGATCGGCCTTGTAAACGGCGTCGGCACGGTAGACAGCGATTACCGCGGCGAGATACAAATTCCGCTGATCAACTGGGGCGAAGAAGCGTTTACCATCCGGGACGGGGAGCGGATTGCCCAGATGGTCGTCGCCGGATATGAGCGCGTCACATGGGAAGAAGCGGAAGAGCTTGCGGCGACAGGGCGCGGCGCGGGCGGTTTTGGCCATACCGGCATCTGCTGAACACCTACCTATGGGTTCTGAAAGGAGGGAACTCTTATGCTGCTGCGGAAAAAATCGGAAGAACGCGAGCATGAAATCCTTTCGGATTTTGCGGCAAAGGCGGCGGAATCCAGAGGAAGAAAAAAAGAAGAGGAAAAATGCGAATTCCGGACAGATTTCCAGCGTGACAGGGACCGCATCATTTATTCGAAGGCGCTCCGGCGGATGATGCATAAAACACAGGTCTTTCTGGCGCCGGAGGGCGATCATTTCCGGACGCGGCTCACCCATACGCTGGAAGTGGCGCAAATATCCAGGACCATCGCACGGGCGCTGCGCCTCAACGAGGATTTGACGGAGGCCATCGCCATGGGGCATGATTTAGGCCATACGCCCTTCGGGCATAACGGCGAGGCGTTTCTGGCGGAAAAACATCCGGGCGGATTCAGCCACAACCAGCAGAGCCTTCGCGTGGTTGACGTCCTGGAATCCAGCGAAACGCGGCAGGGCATGAATCTCACGGAGGAAGTACGGGACGGCATCGTGTGCCATACGGGAAAAAAACTGCCCTTTACGCTGGAGGGGCAGGTCATGCGGATCAGCGACCGCATCGCCTATATCAACCACGACATCGACGACGCGCTGCGCTGCGGCGTCATCACGCAGGAAGAGCTGCCTGCGGACTGCGTGGAAATCCTGGGGCGGACGACGACGGAGCGGATCAACGCCTTAGTCCGGGACATGGTGGAAAACAGCGACGGAGAGGATTTCATCAGTCAGGGCGAGGAATGCTCTTTTTATATGAACAAGCTCCGGGACTTCATGTTTGAAAACGTGTACTACAGCAACATCGTGAAACGCGACGAGGAACTGGACAAGGTGCGGAGGATGCTCTTTTCGCTGTACGACCACTACATGGAAAACCCGCAGGAGCTGCCTGCGGAGTTCACGCCGCTTATCGAAGCATACGGCCTCGCGGAAATCGTGAAGGACCACATCGCGAGCATGACAGACCGCTATGCGATCAATCGCTATGTGGAGCTTTTTGTGCCCCAGGGCTGGAAGCGAAATTCGCCCGCTCCGGATAAACCTGACGCCGCAGAACGGGCGTAGCCCCCGCCATCGCTTCGCTCTTCGCAATGACGCAGGCGTGTTCCTTTATTAAATTTCAGAATTAATAAAGGAAAGCAAAGGGGCGCGTGGTATATTAGCCGTATAACAGCAGGTGATTTTACGGAGTGAGGCGTGGGCATCGGGGAAAACATTGTCGATGAAATAAAAAGCAAATGCAACATCGTGGACGTGATAGGGCGTCAGGTGGCGTTGAAAAAAACGGGGGGCAACCACAAGGGCCTTTGCCCGTTTCACAGCGAGAAAACGCCTTCTTTCATCGTATCCGAAACGAAACAGCGCTTTACCTGTTACGGCTGCGGCGCGGCGGGGGACGTCATCGAGTTCGTGCAGCGCTCGCAGAACCTCACATTCATGGAAGCCGCGGAAAAATTAGCGGAGGAATACGGCATTGAGATGCGGCGGGACGCTTTTGACACCGAAAAGAAGCGCGTGGCGTATTACGAGATCAACAAAACGGCCGCGGCGTTTTTTTACAGGGCGTTCAGAAGCAGGCGCAACCCGGCGCTGACCTATATGGCGGGCAGGGGCATCGACGACACGACGCTGAAAAAATTCGGCGTCGGATATGCCGACGGGGAATGGAGAAGCCTCTGCGAACACCTGCTCCAAAAAGAAACGGACGAGAAACTCCTGCTGGAGCTGGGCATCGTTTCCAAAAGCAAGGACAGGATTTTCGACAGGTTCCGGGACCGCGTGATGTTTCCCATCATCAACACGCGGGAGAAGATTGTGGGATTCGGCGGACGGATTCTGGGCGACGGCGCCCCCAAATACCTGAATTCTTCGGAATCGCGCGTCTTTAAAAAAAAGGACAACCTATATGCGCTGAACCTGACCCGGCAGGAGATCGGCAAAGCGGACCAGGCGATCCTCGTCGAGGGCTACATGGACGTCATTTCCCTGTACAGACACGGCGTCATGAACGTGACGGCTTCGCTGGGAACGGCGCTGACGCCGGAACAGGCCGCGATGCTGAAACGCTACACGGACAACGTGGTCATCGCCTACGACTCGGACGAGGCGGGCCTGGGCGCCGCGCTGCTCCCCTGCCGCGAGATCCCTTCCACCATGGCAGAGGTGCCGTACTTGGACTCACCGGGCACAGTGAGCGTTCACGCCGTTGTCGATTCGGCCCAGGATTCGGACACTGCGGGGGCGCTGATCGACTCCCTGCGGGCCTACTTCAGCCCGGTGCGGGAGCTATCTGCGGTATCGGCGTGATCACGGCAAGCACGGCAAGCACAGGAGGCACGGGCGCGAAGGGAGCTACCGCCTAGCACCGTAGTATTCCAAAAGCGTATCACCTTCAATAACGAATGATTATTTGTCCCGCCAACAATCGCGTGATAGCGTCACCGCCATGAATCAACCAGCTATTGGCCGTCTGCGGTGTGCGCGGCATT
>JAITOE010000195.1 GCA_031290135.1 Eubacteriales Family XIII. Incertae Sedis bacterium | reverse complement strand
GGAGATGCTTTTTCCCCGGGAGCGGGCATAGGGACGTCAGCTGGAGATGCCTCCCGCTTATGTTATCTTTTTTTTGGGACATTTTCAAAAACGCTTGACAGCGATTTTTTTAACGTTGCTGATCCTCATCGCACGGCTGGCGGCGGCGTAGGCCGCACGGGGCTTCACATTTGACGCGCAGCCGGGCGGCGGGGAAATTCCCCGTCGCCCGGTTTTTTCGCCCTTATACTACCCCGCAGGACAGGAAGGCGCTTCGCCCGCAACAGGAGACATACAGAACGCCCGCCAAAGCCGGTCCGAGGCTTGGCGGGCGTTCGCGCAACAACACGGTAATCGCGTAATCGCACTGTCGCACACACTCTCCAAAAACGCCAAAAAACATCTGGAACGATACATCTGCCAACGACACATCTGGAAACGACAAAAGACAATGGCAAGCATGTCAAAAGAAATGCTTGACAGGCCGCCCCCGCTGTGGTACGGTGATAGAGGCGAATTGCGGGCAAACGAAGGCGGAATCGGGGTGCGGCGGAATGCAGTTTGAAGAAACGGCGAAAATGAACCTGCTGTTTGACTTTTACGGAGGTCTTCTGACAGAGAAGCAGCGTCTCATATTTCGTTCCTATTATGAAGACGACCTGTCTCTGGCCGAAATCGCCGACAACATTCAAATCAGCCGCCAGGGCGTGCATGACGCCCTCCGGAAAGCGTCGGCGTCGCTGGAAGAACACGAAAGCAAGCTCTGCCTGATCCGGCGCTTTAAAAACGTAGGGGACATCGCGGGACGCGCCAAAGCCGAAATAGACCGCGTGCTTGCGGAACACCCGGACGACGCCGGCCTGGAAACCCGCCTGCGCAGCGTCCGCGCCATGATAGATAAACTGGAGGAATGATTAAGTGTGGAAAACTTTCCACACGCCGCCGGAGGCATTTCAATGATTTTGCTCCATTCCGGCGTAAAATTAACCGAAGCAATGTTTTTATGAACTGTCTGTGCCGTCAAAACGCGGCGGAATGGAGCAAAATGGCATTTGAAGGTCTGTCCGAAAAACTGCAAAGCGTATTCAAAAAACTGAAAGGCAAAGGCGTCCTGTCGGAAAACGACATCGACGAAGCCATGCGCGAAGTCAAGCTCGCCTTGCTGGAAGCGGATGTAAACTTCAAGATCGTCAAACAGTTCGTGGCGGACGTGCGGGAAAAATCAGTCGGCAAAGACGTGCTGGAAAGCCTGACCCCGGCGCAGCAGGTCATCAAGATCGTGCAGGACGAACTGGTCGGACTGATGGGCGGCACCGGAAGCAAACTGACCTATTCGCCCAGAGGCTTCACCGTGCTGATGATGGTCGGCCTCCAAGGCACGGGCAAGACGACCTCCTGCGGCAAACTCGCCCATTATCTCAAAAACGAGGGGAAAAAGCCCATGATGGCGGCCTGCGACGTCTACAGGCCCGCCGCCATAGACCAGCTGGAGATCGTGGGCGAAAGCGTGGGCGTGCCCGTATTTTCCATGAAAGACTGCGCGGATCCGGTGGAAATCGCGGAGAAAGCCGCGAAAGAAGCCGAGCTGAAAGGCCATGACGTGCTCATCGTTGACACGGCCGGCCGCCTCCAGATAGACGCGGCGCTGATGGATGAACTGGTGCGCATGAAAAAGGCGGTCAAGCCCCACGAGATCCTGCTGGTGGTGGACGCCATGACGGGGCAGGACGCAGTGAACGCGGCGGAGGGCTTCAACGGCGCCCTCGGCATAGACGGCATCATCATGACGAAGCTGGACGGCGACACGCGGGGCGGCGCGGCCTTGTCGGTCAAAAGCGTGACCCGGCGGCCCGTGAAATTCATCGGCGTCGGCGAAAAATTCGACGCGCTGGAACCTTTCCACCCGGAACGCATGGCTTCCAGAATCCTGGGAATGGGCGACATACTCAGCCTCATCGAAAAGGCGCAGGAGAACTTCGACGAAGCGAAAGCGGAAGAACTCGAACAGAAGATGCGGAAGAACGAGTTCACCCTCGAAGAGTTTCTGGAACAGATGGGGCAGATCAAAAAGATGGGCGGCCTGGGGAAGATCATCGACATGCTGCCGGGCATGGGCGCGCGGGCGGCGGGCACCGACATCGAAAACAGCGAAAAGGAATTCCGGCACATGGAGGCGATCATCCAGTCCATGACAAAGGAGGAACGGCGGAACCCATCCGTCCTGAACGCCAGCAGGCGCAAACGGATCTCTGCGGGCTCGGGGCAGCCGGTCCATAAAATCAACAACCTCATCAAACGCTATGAAGAGGCGCGCAAGATGATGCGGCAGTTCATGACGGGTTCCAGGCACAGCAAAAATAAACTGCTCCGCAGCCTTACGTGACCGCCGCCGGGCGGGCTGCATTTAACCCGCGGCAATCCGGTCCCAAATTCGTTACCGTATGATACCAAAGGAGTGAAACATGGCAGTTAAAATCAGGCTCAAGAGAATGGGCGCGCACAAGAAGCCGTATTACAGGATCGTGGTGGCGGATTCCAGGGCGCCCCGCGACGGGAAATTCATTGAGGAAATCGGGCATTACAACCCGCTTACAGATCCCGCGGACATCCAGATCG
>JAITOE010000048.1 GCA_031290135.1 Eubacteriales Family XIII. Incertae Sedis bacterium | reverse complement strand
TTAGCCGGCTAAAGCCGGAGAGTTCTCGCATGGCACCTACCTGCCATTTGCCGTGCAAATGGGGTTAGGTGCGCGGCGGTAAGGAGGCACTCATGAACAAACGACTTTACAGATCCACGGACAACAAAGTCTTAGCCGGCATATGCGGCGGCATCGGCGAATATGCCAACATGGATCCCACGCTGATCCGGCTGGCCTGGGTCGTGTTCACGCTGCTGAGCGGCGCTGGCATCATCGGTTACATCATCGCGCTGTTTCTCATCGCGAAACCCTCGCCGCGAATCAGAGAATGAAGGTATCGTTTATTTTTCAATTTTGGCTCCGATCAAAAAATTTAGCCCAGCCGTTCACGTTTTCGGCGCCGAACAACGCGGAGCCGGCGACGAAGATGTCCGCCCCGGCGGCGGCAAGTTCCGCCGCGTTCTCCAAATTCACCCCGCCGTCCACCTCGATGCGGAACGCCAGCCCTTTTTCCTCCCGCATCCCTTTGAGCCGCCGGATTTTTTCCAAAGACGAGGCGAGGAATTTCTGTCCCCCGAAGCCCGGGTTCACGGACATGATGAGCACCAGGTCCACATCCAGCAGGACACATTCCAGCGTGGACAGCGGCGTCGCCGGGTTCAGCGCGACGCCGGGTTTCGCCCCGCTTGCGCGTATCAGCGCGAGGCTCCGGTTCAGATGGGGGCATGCCTCTTGGTGAACCGTTATATATTCCGTGTTTTCCGTGACGAAATCCGGGATATGCAGGTCCGCGTTTTCGATCATCAGATGTACGTCAAAGGGCAGGCTTGTTTTCCCCAGAAGGCACTTCATCACCCCCGCGCCGAAGCTGATGTTCGGCACAAAATGCCCGTCCATCACATCTACGTGGATCAAGCCCGCGCCGGCGCGCCCCGCCTTTCCAAGTTCCTCCGCCAAAACAGAGAAGTCCGCCGCCAGGATGGAAGGCGCTAAAATCGCCATCGTTGTTCACCTCGTTTTCCCGTATCGTCTATTAGCGATATTCTATCCGTACATCCGCCCCGCAAGTTCCTCGCAATGACGGTCACGTTCGTCCCGCTTGCCCTACCTCCGCGCACTGCCTGGCGTAAGAATCATACCGCGACTGCGCGATCCGCCCCGCAAGCAGCGCCTCCCTGACCGCGCAGCCCGGTTCGCGCAGATGATGGCAGTCGTCAAACCTGCACGTGCCGGCATAGGGACGCATTTCCGGGTAGCAGCCCGCCAGATCCGAAACGGTTTCGCACGAATTTTCAAAGGACGTAAAGCCCGGCGTGTCGAAAATCATGCCGCCGAAATCCATGTCGAAAAGCTCCACATGGCGCGTCGTATGCCTGCCGCGCTTCGTCTTGCCGCTCACGGCGCCGGTTTCCAGCGCCGTGTCATGGCGCAGCCTGTTCAAAAGCGTGGATTTCCCCACCCCCGAAGGCCCCGCCAGGGCGCTGCGCTTGCCTTTTAGCAGGGACGGCAGCCTGTCGAGCCCCCGGCCGTCGGCGCAGCTAAGTTCAACAAGCGGATAGATGTCCCTGTAAATATCCGCGATGCGGCTTGCTTCGTCGCCCTTCGCCAGATCCGTCTTGTTGATGCAAAGGATCGCCTCGGTTCCGGCCTCTTCCGCAGAAACCAGGAATTTGTCCAAGATCGTCAGATTCGGCTTTGGCTGTGCCGCCGCCACCATAACCACAAAAGCGTCAATGTTGGCGATGGGCGGGCGCAGGAACAGGTTTTTTCTCGGCAGGATCCCGTTGACCACGCCCTCTTCCTCGTCCAGCAAGGCAAAATCCACCCAGTCGCCCACGGTGGGCGTGAGTCCTTCTTTTTTGAAAATCCCCCGCGCCCGGCATTGATACAGGGGCTGCGCTGCGCCCGGTCCTGCGTCTAATCCCGCGCCCGCGCCCGCCCCGGCATCCTCGCGGCGCACATAATAAAATCCGGCGATCCCTTTTACAATCAGTCCCCGCATTACTGCGAGACCGTTCCGGTTGTAAAGTCTATCGTGTAGACCTTGACCTGCACGCCGTCAAAAAGCACATACAGGGTTCCCTGGTCCTGTCCCGTCACGGAAACGCTCACGCTGCCGTCGCTCTTGTATTTGAGTTCTTCGCTGACAAGGGTCGATGTGTGTCCCGTCACGCTGTCGGAGAAAAGAACGGAGAGGTTGAACACCTCGTTCGCCGCCTCTTCAAAACCGATGTTGATCCCCACCGTCTGCGGTTCCAAGGACGGGGCGCCCGTGCTGAATTTGAAATCCACGCTGGCGCCGGGGTCGATCTCCGTCTCTGCCTCGTATTGCTGCCAGATCACCTCGCCCTCCGCGTAGATGCTGTTGGGTTCGCCGGTCACCGTGCCCACGCTCAGCCCCGCTTTTTCAAGCTGCTGTTTTGCCTGCTCTTCGCTCAGGCGGAACAGGTTGGGCATGAGAACGGTCTTCGGCTGCGGCGGGCCGTCGCTCACCGTCAAGGACACCTTCGTCCCCTCTTCGGCGTCGGTGTTCGCGTCCGGATTCTGGCTGACCACAAGCCCCTTGGGCAAGCTGTTCTCCGCGTGGCTGACAGCGCCCTCCTGGTAGCCGTAGGTGTTCAGGATATGCGTCGCTTCCTCCAGGGTCCTGCCGACCACGTTCGGGATACGGACTTCATCGGGCTGCGTGTCTTCCAGGGGCGCCCCGCGGCTGATATTCACGCGGACGGTGGTGCCTTCCTTCAGCTGGCTTTCCGCCGGCCTGTCCTGCGACACGATTTTCCCCTCTTCCACCTCGTAGCTCGATACAATCTCCCTGACCGCGAGTTTCAGCCCCAGCTCTTCCAGCATTTCCGTCGCTTCCTCTTCCGTGTAGCCTTCCAGATGCGGCACGGTGATCGTTTTGGACGTGCTGAAAGACTGGATTCCCGCATATATGAAGTAGCTGACCGGCACGGCGCAGACCAGAGCCAGCACGATGGCCAGGATCCGGACGCGCGTGAAAGGATTTCCGGCTTTTTTGTTTGTTTTGGGGCGGGTAAAGTCATGGAAGTAAAACTAACCGAACTGACACTTGAAGATGTCCCAAAAGAAGTTTTTGCCGCGATGCTTAGTATTGAGGGTTTCGGAGGAAAAATAATCTTTTGTACCTAACAGGGCGGATTGCAAAACCCGCTGCCCTTCAAGGTCAAGACTTTCGTTTGAGGCTTCGACAGTAAAGATGACATTCCCGTCCGCGTCCCTTTGCAGGGCCTTGTTCAGTTGCATTTGGAGGAAAATCTG
>JAITOE010000273.1 GCA_031290135.1 Eubacteriales Family XIII. Incertae Sedis bacterium | reverse complement strand
GGAGGATCTGATTACGTACAAACGGGAGTCCTGAACGGGATGGCAACCGGCAGGAATTGCAAGAGAAGAGGGAGGCATTGTGTCATGAAAGAAAAAATCATCCGGAAAATGATCTTTGTGGCGGTGGCGTTGCTGGCGGGCGCGGCTGTCATAAAGTGGGGTGCTCCCCAAAGTTCGTCTGACGGCGGCGCGAAATAGCGAATTCGGCGCAATTTTTCGCGCAAAACCTGATTTTAGCTGAAAATACGAGATAAAATCCAAAAGATACCTTTTTTTATGACTTGCAATAAGCGTAGAAAAAGGTATATTTATTGTGGGAAAAAGAACCGTGACATGCCTACACTTTGGTAATGCGCCTGCATAAAATGGTAATGCTCGTGTCCTTTTACTGTCTGCTTGCTATAATTAGTGAGGGAGGGGATACGAGTTGGGCACATTTGGTGAACGGATTAGAGAGCTTAGGAAAAAGCACGGGCTAAATCAAAAGGAACTCGCCAACCGCATTGGCGTGCGGGCGGCCACTTTGTCACGTTACGAGAACGGCAAACGCGCATACCACTGGGAAAACCTGGTCCGCATAGCGGAAGAAATGGATACAAGCGTGGATTATTTGCTGGGGAGGACGGACATCAACGTCTCCGTGAGCAGGCTGCTCGCGTCCAATATGCTTCTGAGGGAAAACAGGGAATTCTTCGAGACGTACCACAAGCTGGCGCCGCAGGACCAGAATTTGCTGATGGAACGCGCCATGACGCTATATGATATCAGAAGCGTGGGGGATCCCGCCGGACGGGAGCAAGAAGAGGCCGACATAGGCGGTTAGGATGCGTCCCAAGCGCAAATGTTCAGATAGGAAGAGTACGGGGCGACAAACGTAACCACCTTATTATGAATCGAATTTACTGCAAATTTTCAATGTCTTCGCGCGTCAAACCCGTAAGGCTGATTATCGTTTGTGTATCCATGCCCATAGCTAATGCGTTACGGGCAACTTTCATAATGCCTTCATGTTCCGCTCCGTTCAATCGTGATGCCCAATCCCGCCGCGCCTTTTCCCTGTCCTCTGCAATCATCCGTGTACGCTCATCAGCGGACAACTCCATCAAAACGCCGACCGCTTTTTTCATAATCGGGCTATGCTCCGCAATCATTTCAAGCACCTCCACATCATCTGAGCTGATAAATTTCGTCCAGTACCAAAGGTCATCGTCTTTCGCATCCTTCGGAAGCTTCTTTAACTCTAATGTATTAA
Organism: Eubacteriales Family XIII. Incertae Sedis bacterium; assembly: GCA_031290135.1. GTDB lineage: Bacteria > Bacillota > Clostridia > Peptostreptococcales > Anaerovoracaceae > JAITOE01. Next base: position 3,851 of record JAITOE010000273.1, on the reverse strand, counting down.
TCTCCGACAACCGTGTGAACTCCCGGCCGTCGCGGTGAGAACGGTAACGGAACTGGTTAAAATATTCGTCGCTCCCCTCCACGACTTCAAAGTCCGTGATAAGGATGGACACCACGCGCTTAATTTGCTTGTAATCATTCCCAGACTTCATTTGCTCCGTTATCATTTTTGACTGGTAATAGAGCGCACGTTCATCCATTTCGGGAATGGGGTCAATTTGAACCTCAACGTGGATGACGCTCCCGCTCTTGGTGTGAATCTTTACGTCGAGAACACCGTATTTATCATCTTCTGTCTCCTTTTTAACATATGGGTCAACGATGGTAAGCCGCTCGTATTCATCTTCGGGAATATCAAGGATGGCTTTCAGGAATCCGGCCAGTATATCCACGTTGCGCTGGTCGCCGAATATCAGCTTGAATACGAAGTCCAATTTTACGCGCAACGGCTTTATGTTTTTATCCAAATTTAATCGCTCCTATCGTTTTCCCAGTGGGTGTTTTTGGTTTTCGGGCAGCCAAACTCTCTCAATATTATATTATATCGCGTCCGGATTCTCAATGAAAAATTTCCAGAATGTAATTTTTCGGAAGAATCGGAGTTTTTTACTCTTGCTGGCAGATCTGAACAAGCCCTCTTTTCGTTCCCGTTCGTTCTCTGACTCTATTATACACCAAATTCATCCGCAGAGAAAGAAAGATATTGTCCAGGCGCCCGGAGTTGCGATGCTTGGCCGTGCGGGCTTTGGCCCCGCCCGGCACTCCGGATGTCGGCCCGTCGGGCCTACAGAATAACGCTGGCCGTGCGGGCTTTGGCCCGCCCGGCACTCCGGATGTCGGCCCGTCGGGCCTACAGAATAACGCTGGCCGTGCGGGCTTTGGCCCCGCCCGGCACTCCGGATGTAGGCCGTTGGGACTACAGAATAATGTTGCAGCTTCGGGCTTTTTTTTTATGCGCGGGCGTTGTATAATAAGACCGGAAGGTATATAGGATCGCCGCCGCAGGGCGGGCGTAACCCTATGGGTCGGGGCGGCTGACGCCTATGCGGGCGCTTCACTCGCGTTGCTCGTTCCGCTTGTATGCGGCAGCAAAGCTGCCGCATAAGGTTCGCTTAGCTATTTCATGCCTACGGCAAGAAATAGAGCGAGACCATTATGCCCGCAATCCCGCCCTCCGGGTTACGCCCGCCCTGTGGCTATGTGTATCCATGCGACTCATAATAAAACCGGAAGGAAACGAAACATGGCGATGGTCGATCTGCATCTTCATACAAACATGTCCGACGGGCAGCACCCGCCGCGTGAGGTGGTGCGGCTCGCCGCGGAGCGGGGGGTGTCGCTGCTGTCCATTACGGATCATGATACCGCTTTGGGCATAGGGGAGGGAGCCGCCGCCGCGAAGGAGATGGGGATCCGCTTCATTCCGGGGATCGAGATCAGTGTGCAGGACGGCAGGGAATTGCACATGCTCGGATACCATATCGACCCCGGTAACCCCGGACTGCTGCGGATGAGCGCGGAATTCATGCGGCTCAGGGAGGAACGGGCGGAACGGATACACGCTTTCCTGCAACAGAAAGGCGCGGGGGTTTCACGGGAGCAGGTGCGCGGCTACGCGGGGAGCGGGATGACAGGGCGCCCGCATTTTGCCCGCGCCCTCGTGGAAAGCGGACATGCGGCGAATTTTCGGGACGCGTTCGAAAAATACCTGTCAACGCCTGAATTTCATAAGATAGACAGGCCAAAACCGCTGCCCCGGCACGGAATCGGCATGATCCGCGACGCCGGAGGGGTGGCGGTGCTGGCGCATCCCGCCCTGCTGCGCCTGTCCTCGGAAGACCTGGAAGCCCTGTTATATGAACTGGAAAAAATCGGATTGCAGGGCTTGGAGTGTCATTACAGCGGGCACAGCCCGGAGGAAACGGCGCTGTGTCTGCGCCTTGCCGAAAAACACGGGCTTGTCATTACTGGCGGGTCGGATTTCCATGGCGAGGCGGTGAAACCGGGGATCCAGCCCGGCATGGAAATCAATACAGGGGGACGGTTCCTCCGTGAGCGTCACCCCCGTCATTGCGAGGAGTGAAACGCCGAAGCAATCCATACTGCACGCTGGATTGATTCGCTTTGCTCGCAAAGACGGAGGATGTGACGCCCGTGAGGGGTCTTTCCTTTGCGGATCGGTCAGAGAATGTTTTTAACGTTTGCGAGCAACAGGTCGGCCTCTTCGCGTTTTTTGGAGTAGCTTTTTTCAGCTTTCCTCACCTGGGCGGACAGCCGTTTTTGTTCTCTCACTGTGTCTTTTAAATCAACGACTATGCTGTTGACCTGATCAGGCGTCAGTTCTGTCATCCCCGTGGAGCCGGTATACAGGCGGTCAATCTGCACGGAGCCGAAGCCGAGCCTCAGATAATCCGCCAGGTATGACGGATCCACCTGTTTGGGGTCCACCCTTATCACCGTGACGTGCGTATCGGGGATTGCAGGGGCGGAGTGTGTGTAGACGCAGCACTTCCCTAACGTACCGTCTCCGGTTGAAGCAAGCAGGACATCGTTTTTCCTGATGACATAGGCTTCTTTTCCGCCCGACTGCGACATCTCGGCATACGCGTCATATACCGCTTTCTCAATCCAGTCGGCGCCGTCAAGGGACAGTTTCCCTGATTTGCCGATATTTCCGGCTTTGATGACAACGGCATACCCGTCCGTGTCATCCACGTAGTCGTCAGGGGAAGGGCTTTTCCCCCTGGACGTAGGGATGGTGTTTAAGGCATCTAAGGTCAGGTTCCCGGCATCGGCAAGGGACTTAATGCTGTCACGCGTGGTGGTTTTCCAGTATTTATAGTCGAGCCGGCATGCCAAGTCGGCATATATGTCCCGTGAGCTTACATCATATGCTTCCCAGAAATACCCGCTCCGAATCTTTCCGTCCTGGACAAGGGCATCCGTCCCGATTTCACGGACCAGCCTGTCGAAGTCGAAACCTCGGATCTTGTCCCCTGACCCTTGATATCCCAGTGATGATATTTTCACTGCGGTAACATCGTATATGTCGTCAAAGCCGTCTTGCGCATCTCTCTTTTCCATGTACAGCAAGCTCGCTTTGACGTTTATCTTGTTCGGCTTGAATGTTTCCGCCGGCAGGCTAACCACGGCTTTCAGCCTGCAGGCGCGCAACATATGTTTACGCAAAGCTGCCCCGGAGTCAGTGTTCAGGACGCCTTCGTCGATGACCGTGCATATTTCGCCGCCGGGCAATGTGCAAGCGATCATTTTCTGAAGGAACAGGTGCTGCCCTTTTGAAGTGCGCACGCTGAACTGCTCCATGTCGTCCGATGACAGGGCTCCACATTCCGACGTCCCGAAAGGCGGGTTGGTCAGGATTAACGTACAGTCAGGCCGCGCCACGGACCAGTTCGAGGCGTGTTTCGACAGGCTGTTTTCATGCTGTATATTGGTATGTCCGTCCCCCGCCACGATCATGTTCATTTTTGCGGACGCAGCGACGCCGTCATTTGCGTCCGAGCCGTAAAACACGCTTCTTTTTAAACGCATGACGGCGTCGTCACGGTTCGGTTTGGTGATTTCTCTCTTTAAATATCTTTCATTTATCTTGCGGACGGCGTCCTGCATGAGATACACGAGGAAGCCGCCGGTTCCGCAGGCCGGATCTATAAAGATGCCGTCTTTGATACAATGCCCGTGTGTGAAAGCGGCTCGCTCCCGGCGGCGCAGAGGGGCAGAAACAGCTTTATATAAGGGCTTTTGCGGGTATGCAATCGCCCGCGAGAGTCTTTTTGTTTGCCTGTAGGTTGTGTTCGGCGGCACTATGTGCGCCACTGTCGTAGTAGTCGT
>JAITOE010000101.1 GCA_031290135.1 Eubacteriales Family XIII. Incertae Sedis bacterium | reverse complement strand
TTTTCGAGTTGATGACATCCCAAAGCGGTACGGTGAATACAATCGCTCACACCCAATCTGCTAATTTGCTGACTCTGTGAAATCAAGACGGTTTACGACTATCACCATATTTTTTGCGCAAAACGTGGAACTTTCCGACTTTAGCCGTTACTGTTATGAATCTCAGGTATGAACGGCAACGCGGGACTAATGCCCCAAGATCCGGGTGATCTCCGCCGTGGCTTCTTCCACATTAAAGGCACTGAGCTTATCGGGAACCAATTCCGCCAGGTCCACGACGTGGTTGATCGCGTCGGTTTTCGTGATGCCGTGCCAAAGGGGATAGATTTCCTGATAGTCGGATTTGAGCAGTTCCTTCAGGTACAGGATATCGGACGTGCGCCAGCCGGTGCGGATAAAGGCGCGGGAGATGACCACGACGCCAAACCTGTATTTCGTGACGCCGTTTTTGAGCTTTTCGCCTAAGCTTTCGCCCGGCTCCAGTTCAAAATCCTCATAAAAGACGGAAAAGCCTTCCGTTGACAGGGATTCGGCCAGGGGGAGGGCGATGCTTTCGCTGTCTTTGTGGTGGTGCAGGAGGAAGATCTTCAGCTTGCTCCGGGCAGCCGCGGGCGAATCCGCCGCAGCCGACTTTTTGGCGGGGGCGAGTTCGCAGATCTCCGGGTCGGGGGCGAATTCCGCCCTGCCTTGCGCCGCCGCGTTCGCAGGAGGTTTCAGCTTGACAAGGGCTTTGATCTTCCCGAAATAGCTGCCGGAATCGATGGTCACGTACCATTGGCCGGCTTCGGGTATGACAAATTTGTAAGGGGACCGTTCGATAAAGCCGCCCGTAAAGCGGTGCGCCGCGTTTTCTTTATAAAGGGCGTAGTTGTCGCTGTTTAGGATGCGTACATTGGCCGCGTAGCCGAGCGTGACTTCCACGGTGTCGCCGGGTTCGGCCGTTCCCAGGTCATATGCCAGATATTTCATTTGATCACTCCCGCATTCCGATACGTATAATAACCGTCTTATGGTTATTATACTGCAAATTTCGACAAAAATCTACATATTATTACATATTTGTTGCTTTAACTCACCAAACTTACTAAAATATCTTGACAACAAAAGCAGTTCGGTTTATGATTGAATCGACATTGCATATATTTCATGTATGCAATGCATGTATTATCAGGCGTTGTTTTCTTTATGGTTGCACACTGCGAGGGGAGGGATGTTTGTGCTTACGGCACAAGAGGTTAAACAAGCCGCGCGAGGGTTCGGCGCGGATTTGGCAGGAATCGGTTCTATCGACCGATGGGTCGGGGCGCCGGCGGAAAATCACCCCGCCGCTATTTTGCCCAACGCAAAATCCGTCATTTGCATCGGGTTTCGCGTACACCGCGGTTCTTATCGCGGCATTGAGGAGGGTACGTATTACAGCGGTTATACGCTGCTGGGTTTTTCTGAGGTCAATAACCACGTGGCGCCTTTCGTGCAGCGGCAGTTAGCCAGCTTCATTGAGGACCGCGGCTACGAAACCAGCGCGTATCTGCATAACAGTTCATGGCTCGGCCTTGAATCCGGCCGCGCGGCAAAGAATCCTGACGGCACCGACAAACCCAGGCCGGAGGTATTTTTAAATTTCCGCATCGGGGCCATGCTGTGCGGAGTCGGGGAAATCGGCCTGTCCCGTGTGTTGCTCACGCCGGAGTTCGGCCCGGCGCAACGTCTGTTCCTGCTTGTGACCGAGGCGCCGCTGGAACCGGATCCGGTCGTGACGGGAATATGCGACCGTTGCGGCGAATGTATCCGCAAGTGTCCCGCCAAGGCGCTTAAGGACGAACCCGGCGACTGCCTGGATATTCCGGGCGTCGCTACCGTCCGCCGATGCGCCTTTGATTTTGCCAAATGCGGGCTGGTACACAGCGGCGGGGCGCTGAGCCCGTTCGCCCCGGAGGAGGTTCGGGCTTATGCCCGTAATATCATCGACGGGACGGACACCCACACAGCCGACGGCCAGCCGCGCCCCGGCCGGGAGGAAATCGATCAAAACGTCGGCCAGAAGGTTCCTTATGTGCAGAACGCGGATCACTTTTTCCGTTCCCCCGCCGGATTATGCGCCGGCGAGAGCTGCATGCGCGCTTGTTTGGCGCATCTGGAAAAACGCGGCAAATTGACGCATAAGTTTGTCCACCCGTTCCGTTGACCTGTTCGTTGACCTGTTGACATGTTTTTTCCGGGCGGTCTTGAAATTTATCCGCAAAGGGCGTATGATAGCATATAGGGATTACCGTAACGTCGCAATGGAAGGGAATGCCGCACAATGAGGCTGTCGTCGAAAGGAAGATTAGCGCCCATACCGGGGCTTCGATGGGGGAACGCCGGAAAGGCCGGCAGGAACAACGAAATCCGTTGCCGCGTCATGCGCAAGCAATTGACCGACAAACCGCCGGGAAAACCGGACTGGGATAAAATCCCCAGCAAAAAAGAACTGCCTCTCACCGAAAGCGACTGGGAACGGGTCATAGAAGAACAGGCCGTAAAGGACGCCGTGCATGACAACGCCATGTCGGGGCAGTCGGAAAAACTGCTGGTGGACTACATTTCGCGTTCTTCGCCGGACAGACGGCGCATGTACGAGATTCTCGTCCGCCAGTACGGCGAAAAAATCGAGAGCTACAGCGCCGGGGACGGCAGCAACATGCGCAACGCCAACGGCACGTGGGAATACGACCTGACCGACGCGGAAGCGCGCCTCGTGGAATCGTTCATGGGCACCTACGTGCCGGCCTTTGAAACGGCGCAGGACGAATATCTGGCAGGCAACCGCCTGCACAGAAACATATAGGCCGCGGCGCCAGCGACCTGCGGCGGCGCGCAACACACCTGAAATTCGTAACAGATAGGAGCTTTAAGATGGAAACATTACAGGCAATCGAAACAAGGAAAAGCGTTCGCAGTTACAGCCCCAAAGCCATCGATCCGAAAG
>JAITOE010000216.1 GCA_031290135.1 Eubacteriales Family XIII. Incertae Sedis bacterium | reverse complement strand
TTTTCAGCCCCAGCTGGTTGATTTTTTCGTGCAAATTTCTTCGGGACAGCCCGATTTCTTTTGCGGTGACGGAGATGTTCCAGTTGTTTTTCCGAAGCATCTTAAAAAGATAGTCCTTTTCAAATTTATTTTTGACGTCTTTGTAGCGCTTGCCCGTTTTCGCAGGATCCGAACCGCCGGATTCCCTGTCGGCGTGATCATGGCACAGCAGTTCATGTGGGAGGTCGCCCATGCGGATTTTTTCGCTGCCGTTTGCGAATACGTATATGTGTTCCATCACGTTTTTAAGTTCCCTGACATTGCCCGGCCAATGATAATTTTGAAACACGTCCAAAACGTCCTGATCGAAGACGACGCGTTCTTTGTTGAATTTGCCGGCATACATGTCGGAAAAATAACGGATCAGCGCCGGTATGTCAGCCGTTCTTTCGGCAAGAGGCATGACGTGGACCGTGACGACGTTGATCCGGTAATAGAAGTCTTCGCGGAACTTTCCGCTTGCCGCCATTTCCTTCAAATCCTGGTTTGTGGCGCTGACCAGCCGGAAATCCACTTTGCGCGTAGTTTCCCCGCCCACCCTGGCGATCTCTTTCTCCTGTATGGCGCGAAGGATTTTTGTCTGCGCCAAAATGCTTAAATCCCCGATCTCGTCAAGGAAAAGCGTTCCCGCGTCCGCCATTTCCATCAAGCCTTTTTTAGACCGGAAGGCGCCGGTAAACGCGCCTTTTTCGAATCCGAACAGTTCGCTTTCAAGCAAAGAGTCGGGGATGGCGGCGCAGTTCACTTTGATAAAGGCGCCGCTTGAACGAGTGCTTTTATGGTGGATCATGTTCGCTATGATCTCCTTGCCCGTGCCGCTGCCGCCCTGAATCAGCACGCTGCTGTCCACCTTTGCGATTTTCTCCACGAGCCGCCTGATCTCATGGACATTCTCAGACGCGCCCACAAAACAATCCGCGCCGCTTTCGTTATGGGAGCCGGTAGTTTTGCCGTCGTTATGACGCAGGGCCTCTTTGATTTTTTTGAGTAATTCATTGGGGGCGACGGGTTTTTCCATGTACGTGTAGGCGCCGTTTTTGATCGCCTCGACGGCGGTGTCGATGGTGCCGTTGCCTGTCAGTATGATCACCTTGCTTCCGGGAAAGCTTTGCATAACGTATTTCAGCAGCTTGACGCCGTCTATTTTCGGCATTGCAAGATCGGTGATGATCACGTCAAATAGATCGATGTCATCCCGCTTTATTACCATTTCGGGCAGGGAACACAGTTCGACGTCATAATCCTCGTATTCTAAAATTTTCTTGGTGATCTTGAGAAAATTAACATCGTCGTCCACAAGCAATATTCTTTTTTTATCCGCCATGGTAACTCCTTGCGCCTTTGACCGGCAATAAAACCACAATCGTAAGGCCATTTTCCGCGTTGTTTTGCGCGTAAATTTCCCCGCCGATCCGCGAAATTTCCTTTTGGACGATCCAAAGCCCCAGGCCCGCGCTGCCGGAGGTTTCTTTGCTTGTGTAAAAAGGTTTGAATATCTCGGTTAATTCATGTTCTTCCACGCCGCCGCCGGTATCGGACACCTGAAACCTGTAATGGTCCGTGTCCTCCACGGAGCATGAGACGGTCAGGACGCCTTCGCTCTCCATCGCATAAATGGCGTTCGACACAAGGTTTATAAGCACCGTCTTACATATTTCATTGTCTAATTCTGTATAGATCGGGTCAACCTGCAGGTCTTTTTTTATGTCGATTCTTTTTTTCATGATGTCCGGCAGGTAAAGAATGAAAATCTGTTCCAGCATCCTTCCTATTTTTACTTCGCCCGATTCTGTCTTTCCGCTGGAAGACCTTGAGAAATCCAGCAAGTTATAGGTGATATGCTCGGCATGCGTTATCGCGTTTTTTATCAATTCCTTGGTTTCGCCGAATTCATTTAAAAAGATGTAATCGGATATCCCGTCGTCCCTGAGTTTTTCCAGATAGTAAATGCTGGATTTTATGACTGCCAGGGGGTTTTTCACCTCGTGCGTTATGGCAGTCGCGACCCTGCCGATCTGGGCCAGCTTGTCCAGTTCGACGATTTTTCTGTCCTCAAGGTACAGGGCAGAAAGCTCGGCTTTCATGCTGTTATAGCTGTCAATCAGCATGCCGATCTCATCATCCGCCTTTATGTGGAGCAAGGATTTGTCTATTTGGACGGTATGGATGTCGCCGATCTGCTGAATCAGAAAATCCAGGGGCCGGCCGACCCGTTCCAGAAGGTATCTTCCAAATATGAAGGAAGATATGATCAGGAGCAGGCACACGATGATGACAGAGTATAAAATCTCGGAATAAGATTCAACGGGCAAGGTTACGCTATTCATTTGGCGTCTTGACAGCATCAGATAGAAAAAGAAGATCAAGGCGAAAGAAACAAACATCACAGCGAGCAGGAATATCATGATGATTTTATTCGTAATGGATGTTTTCACTTTCCCCTCCGGTTTTCCTCCAAATTCGAAGGGGCAACAGGCGCCCCCCAGGCGGACATGACCTCTGAGTAGTAACGTTTGCGGCGAACCGGCGCGCGCTTATAAAGAACGGATTTTCTTCAAAATATCTTCCGTGCTTTCTCCGCTGCAATATACATTGACGATGTTTTCAATGGTATTCGCTTTACGCTTGCTGGTTTCGGTAGCGGTTGCATCGGTGACAAGCGCCACGTCATAGCCGCAGTCCGCCAGATCCCTGACGGTGGTTTCCACGCATTGATCCGTATAAAAACCCACGGCAAAAAGCTCTGTGATCCCCATGTTTCTGAGGATGCGGTCGATCTTCGTCCCGACCACCGCCCCGGAGCAGGTTTTCACAAGCTCAATTTCCCCCGGAAGCGGCGCCACGTCCGGAAGCCACGCGCTCCACTCGGAACCGGGCGGGCAGAAAAAATTTAGCTTCTTGTGCAGCCGCCCCGTGTCCCTTGCGCCGCCTGAATAGGACTGGACCCGGATATGAATCGGGACGATGCCCTTTTCCCTGCATGCGCACAGCAGTTTTTTCGCGTTGGCTATCGCCGAATTGAATCTGTCTTCGTAATCCCGGATGGCCTCCCAGGCGTCTTCTTCGCTGATGCCGGATGCAACCGCCCCCGCCACGACATGGCTCGGCGCCGCCAATACTTGCATGTCGATCAGAACCATGGCCGTCGTGTCCTTGCTGATGCGGATGGGCGGGCGGGTCACAGCCATTTTGGCCAGCATTTCTTCTAATTTCATTTTGCAATCCTTTCTTACTTTCTTAAATATACCTATAAGTGAAACGCTTCCGGTTTTGAACCGGGCAATACTACGCAGAAGCAAGTATCGTGCCACGGATAAAATGCCGCAAATAAGGCGTTTTGTTACGGAACGCACGAACCCGGACAAAAAACATCACAGCGGCTGTGCTGAAAACGTATCACATGGGTTACGGGGCTTCATACAAACGCCCATAGGATAATTATATTACGGATGGCATGTTAATTGCAAATATTATATAATATATGAGGAAGACGAACGGTAACGATTCATGGCATATGCCCTGCGGCTTAGCGCATCGGGGAGCCATGATGGCAATGCCGCATGTACAGAAAGGAGCCCGCGATGCCAGCAAATCCGTTTAAAGAGGTCAGCTTAGAGGAAATCAAAAAAGAAATGGTGGCCTTGAGCGATGAAATTTTCGCCAATCCGGAAGTGTCGGGAGCGGAATATTCTTCCAAAAAAGCGCATGTGAAACTTTTGGAAAAACATCATTTTGCAATCAGGGAATTCGATCTTCCGCAATTGGAGACCGCGTTTATCGCGACCTTTGATTCCGGGAAACCCGGCCCCGTCATCGCTTATCTGGCAGAGTATGACGCGCTCCCCGAAATAGGGCACGCCTGCGGGCATAATCTGCTGGGGGCGGTCAGCACGGGCGCGGCCGTTCTCCTGAGCAAGCTCCTGCCGTCCGTAGGCGGCAAGACGCTGCTCATAGGGACGCCGGCGGAAGAAACCTATGGCGGAAAAATCCTCATGGTGGACGCGGGATTGTTTGAAGGCGTCGATATCAGCATGATCGCCCATCCGGACAGCGAAAACAGGGTGAGCGGGGAATCGCTTGCCTGCCATGAAGTCGAGCTGGAATTCAGAGGAAAAGCATCCCACGCCGCCGCCGCGCCGGACAAGGGCAAGAATGCGCTTAGCGCAATGATGCTGACATTCATGGGGATAAACGCCATGCGGGAACATTTCACGGACGACGTGCGCGTCCACGGCATCATCACAAACGGCGGCGCGGCGGCGAATATCATCCCCGATTTCACAAAAGCGACGTTCCACGTCAGGGCGGCCTCACGGAAAACCGCAGATGAAGCGAGGGAAAGATTTTTTGACATCGTAAAAGGGGCGGAGCTGATGACGGGCGCCGTGGCAAGCTTAGACTGTTTGGGACGTCCCTATGACAACATGAACACCAACCGCGTCCTGTCCGATATTTGCACGGCCTGCATGGAAAGCGCGGGCATGACCGATATCAGCCGCGACACGGTCAGCAAGGTGTCCATTGACATGGGCAATGTAAGCCATGCCGTGCCCGCGATACACCCGTTTTTTAACATCACGGACGAATCCGCCCCGGAACTTCACACGCTGGCGTTCGCCGCATGCACAAAAACCCCGTTTGCCTATGAACAAATGTTTAAAATGGCGCAAGCCTTGGCGCTGACCGGATATAAAGTCGCAAGCGATCCGGCTTTGCTGGCTGAAATTAAGGAAGAATTCAAAAAATCATAGCTGCGGTTTCCTGTTTTTCCTTGCCGATGATCACCCTCCGACGCTTCGCGGACGGCGGCGGGATACACAAGGCGCATAACAATTCCGGAATCATTGCACTTTTTTGCATATTTTTGCATTTATTCAAAAAACATCATAAAAAGATGGAAAGCCTCCGTTTTTCTGGTATACTTATTGAGTCAGCGTTTGGGCCGGCGCCGATGGAATCAGCGCTTCAACAGAAGAGCGCCAAAAAAGGGGGAGATGTTTTTGAAAATACTGAAATTTCGTTCGTATACGCTGCTTATCGGCGTGGGTCTCGTCATCGCCATGGTCGCGGGCGTCCTGCCTTTTTTAGCCTATCAAAACATGGCCGGGCAGTACAACGCCCTTGTCGAGGAAGCCTATGAGGAATATATTGACGACCTGCACAAAAACACGCTTGGGAACATGGCCGAGTATGTCGAAAGCGAAATGCCCGTCCTCCGCGACACCGCGCGGCTCAAACGGGAGGCCGGGACGGACTGGTTTTGGGAAGAATCCCGGAAATTGACCGCTATCAAGGAAACCTTCCATCTCGCATACATATATTACATAGAAAAGACGGGGGACGGCTATAAATTCCTCATGTCCTCCGGCATCGGGCAGGACGAGCATCCTGAATGGCTGGGCGGACCGGTATGGCAGGGCGAAACACCGCCTTTCGTTGACGCGGCCTGGGAAAGCGGGCAGACCACCTTTTCGTCCGAGCCCACCTCCAACGAATGGGGCACGCTCATTTCCGCGGAGACGCCCATCATCGACGGCGGCGCCGTGGTGGGGGTTCTGGGCGTGGATTACGACGTCTCTTTCCTGGATCCCCTTATCCAGAAAGAAGCCTATCTGCACATGGAAGAGGCCGCTTTGCTGCGCAATATGGTCCTGATCCTTGTGGTTTACTGCCTTTTCGCTGCAATTGTAATGTTCTTCCAGCTGCGCCTGGGCTATAAATACGTCATCGTCCCGATCCAGAGGATGGAGGCGGACGCCCGCGCCCGCATGATCCTGGACGCCACGCCCATGGCCTGCGCCATTTTTGACGAAGAACACGGCATGTTCGACTGCAACGCCACAACGGTGCAGCTTTACGGCTTCAAGGACAAGCAGGAATGTCAGGAAACATTCTTTGACTACGCGCCGGAATACCAGTCAAACGGGCTTCACAGCCTTACGGTAGTCAGAAAGGCGGTCGAAGAGATGCGGGAAAAAGGCTCGGTGACTTTCGAGTGGGAATACAGCCAGAGGGACGGCCGGCCTTTGCCCTTGGAAGTGACGCTGGTGCGGCTTCCCTGGCTGGGCGGATACCGCATGGCCACCTACGGGCGCGACCTGCGTGAAATCAAGGAAAAGGAACGGGAGCTAAAGGACGCCCTGCTCAAGGCAGAGGAAAGCACGCAGGCAAAATCATTCTTCCTGGCCCGCATGAGCCATGAGATACGCACGCCGATGAATTCCATCGTGGGCATATCCGAGCTGATTCTGCGCAAAAGCCATCCTCCGGGGCTTTCGGAATACATCAACATCATCCACCTGTCGGGGCTCAACCTGCTGGCGATCATCAACGACATCCTTGATTATTCGAAAATAGAAGCCGGGCAGCTGCAGATCGAAACCGACGAATACCGCATGTCCTCCCTCCTGCATGATGTGACCGGCGTAATCCGCGCACGTCTCATCAACAAACCCATCTCCTTTTTCGTCAGGGCGGACTGCAACATGCCGGCCTCCCTGTCGGGGGATATCGTCCACATACGCCAGATCCTCCTGAACCTCCTTGGCAACGCGGTCAAATACACGCAGGCGGGGCATATCGGGCTGGACGCGCAATACGAAGATCTCGGCGGCGGGCGGGTCTGCCTGGTTTTCCGTGTGGAAGACACGGGCGTCGGCATCAAAAATAAGGACATGGGCCGGCTCTTCCGCGATTTCACCCGCCTTGACGAGGCAAGCAACGAACAGGTCGAGGGCACGGGCCTGGGGCTGGCCATCGTCAACGCCCTTTCCCGCGCCATGGGCGGGGAAATCGAGGTGTCGAGCGACTATGGGCACGGTTCCGTGTTCACGTTCAAGATCGTCCAGACCTATGATGCATATAAACAGCTGGCCTGCATCGAAGACCCCGGGGAGAAACGCACGTTGTTCTTTGAAGAAAACCCCGTCAACGCCGCGTCCCTGCGCTACGCTTTCGCAAACCTCGGCATCAGCGTTTTTGAGGCCGAAAACCTGAACAGCTTCAACCGGGAACTGGAAAGCGGCGCGTACCGGTACGCCTTTGTGCAGGCAAAGCACACCGTAAACAGCGTCCGCCGCCTGCGCCGGGGCCGGATCGAAACGCGTTTGGTCAGCATGGTCGAACTCAGTGACTACGGCACGTACAGCGCCGGCATCCAAAACGTGCTGCGCCCCCTGTATTGCGTCGAGGTCGCCAATATTTTAAATGGAACGTTCCACGGCGGGGCGATCTCCGCTGACAACGGGGAATCCGACCTCATTTCCGCCCCGGCCGCAAAGGCTCTCATCGTGGATGACATGCCCACCAATCTGCGCGTGTCCAGGGAACTGCTGCTGCTGTATGATCTGGATGTCGATGCGTGTTCCGGCGGCAGCGAGGCGCTGGAGCTTGTAAAGGCAAATGTCTACGACATCGTGTTCATGGACCATATGATGTCCGGGATGGACGGCGTTGAAACGACAAAGGCCATCCGCGCGCTGGATCCGGAAAACCCGTATTATGCAAATCTGCCGGTCATCGCCCTGACCGCGAACGCCATTTCGGGGCAGAGGGAATTTTTCCTTGAAAACGGCATCGATGATTTTCTCGCCAAACCGGTGGAGATCCGCAAACTGACGGAAATCCTGAAAAAGTGGCTGCCCAAGGAGAAGCAATGCAAAGCGCCGCCGAAAGACCTGGATTTGACTGGGACAGCAGCGTTGGAAATCCAGGGGATTTCCGTTTCGGAGGGGCGCAGCAACAGCGGCGGGTCCCTTGCGGCGTATATGGACATACTGGCGCATTTTTGCCATGACGCGGAAACGTACATTGAGAAGATAGAAACCAGCCTGCGCAACGGGAAATTGTCCGAATACCGGACCCATGCACATGCGCTGAAAGGCGCGGCGCGAAGCATCGGGGCCCGGCACCTTGCGGATTCTGCGGCAAAAGCGGAAAAAGCGGGCGAAGAGGGAGACTGGCGGGCGGCGGCGGAGAATGCCGGCGCGCTGGTTTTGGAACTGCATGAATTGCGGGATAACATCAAGGCCGCGCTTTTGCCCCACGGCGCCCCTGCGGACGCGTCCCTCCCAAACCTGACCGGCGCTTCCCTGCACCGGCTGGAATCGCTGCGGGACGCCCTGACCCATATGGATGCGCAGAGGGTCAACGCGCTGCTGCAGGAAGCGGTCGGCCTGCCCCTGGGCTCCGCGGACCGCAAACGCCTGGAAGAGATTGAACGGCAGGTTTTGATTTTTGAGTACGAAAAAGCCATTGAAACCATAGACGCATTCATCGCCGGCAGTACGGCGTAAGAGACTGCCGCGAAACAGATTGCAAATAAATATTAGATGATTACGGCTTCATCTTCACCGCGCGCAGGAGCGTCCGCGCCTCCGCCCTGTCCATATTTTCAAAAGCGGCGGGCCGGGCGGAATAGCAGCGGCTGTCCACGCGCGCCGCAAGCAGGGGAAACACGCGGGCGGCGCAGGCGTGGCCGGCGCAGTCTTCCGGGATGCGGGCGAGGAGCCGGGCAAGATACTCTTCCGGCGTCTCGGATTTCCCGCGTTTGGCACCCCGGCGTCCGGCACAGCGCGCGATCCGCAGGAACACCCCCTCATACGTCCCGCGCTTCCGCATGAGCCGCCGCAGGAAACGCAGACGCCCCAAAAGCGTCCGCAGGGCCGAAAGCAGCAGCGCGCGCAGCGAGGCGGATTCGATCTCTTCCTTGTAAACGGCGGAAGCGGGCCGCAGCCTTGCGAGCCGCAGCTTCCGGAAGCGAAACAGAAAGACGAGAAGACCGGCCGCCGCCGCTAAGACGAGGACGGAAATAACGATTGCCAGAACATAATCCGGCAGGGCGCCGGTAAATTCCTCCCCCGGCGGCACCGCATCGCCTCCCGCAGCGGCGGGCAAGAGCGCTTCCTGCGTTTCGTCCCGGGGCAGGAGGGAGATCAGGAAAACGAAAAAGCGCCCGGTCATCCGCAGGGCCAGCAAGAGGAAGTCCCGCGTCGCGGCGAGGGCGGCAAGCAGCGCACTGCGGCAGACGGGCACCAGAAAGAGTACGGCAGCCAGCGCGGCGGCGATGAGAAAGGTGAGCGCGGAAGCCAGCAGAAAACCGCGCTCAAGGCCGTTTTTCGCGCCCGCGCGTTTCTGCGCAGGGCCGGAAATACGCATGGAAGACAAGGTGAAGAGGTTTAAAACCAGCGCGGCGACACAAAGCGCGTTCGCGGCCGGGGGAAAGCGGAAAGACCCCAGCTGCAGGAGAAAGACCAGCACGGTGCCGACGATGGAGGTCTCGGCGAACAGGAGCATGGTATTCGCCCTGATCGGTTCGCGGCTCAGCTGCAGGCTGTGTATGGCCGGGGTCAGGAAAAAGACGGCGGCGATGAAATGGAGCCAGACGCCTTCGATGCCGTTCGGCGCGGCAAAAACCAAAAATTCCGTCAGGACGGCCAGCCCCGCGTTGGCGGCGACCACGCGGGCCAGCGTCTGTTCCCGCAGGGAAAGCCTGAAATTGACCGCCGCCGCCGCGAAAGCGCAAGCAAGGAAGACAAAAAAGCTGAAATCCATGACATGATCCGCGCCCGCAACCGACAGGAATAAAAACAGGCAGTATACGAAAATCGAACTGGAAAATATTGGAATTAACATGAACCAAAACGCGCGCCCCATCAGGAAATATTCCCCAGGCTATGTAAGGCGCAGACGCGCAGATGCCCTGGCCGTGCGGGCTTTGGCCCATCCGGCACTCCGGATGTCGGCCCGTCGGGCCGACAGAATAACGCTGCCGCGCCGCTGTCGTCCGCCAGAAGCAGCTGGGTTTTATGTTCCGGAAAAGAATCGAGGACGCGCGGCGAGGAAATCGCGGGCAGGCTGTAGGCCGTATAGTAAACGCGCCCCGGCAAATCCGGGCCGGCGGACATTTTGCCCGAAAACGCGGAATCCTTTTGGGAGGCCGCCGCAAGCAGTTCGAACATGGCAAAGCGCCCGCGGTCGTCGTGCGCCGGGGCCGTACACGTTTCAGGAAACCATTCCGAAGCGGGCGTCATGAGCGACGCCGCGACGCCCCGGCGCGTGAGCGCGTCTATGAGCGAAGCGAGGATGGAAAGCGCGGTTTCGAAATCATCGGGCGGCGCGGCCCGGAACGAGGCCGGATCCAGCACGAACAGCACGGCGTCAGGGGACACGACCTCATGGACGTTGGTTTTCATGGACAGGCCGCGCGCCAGCAGGCGCATGTTGATGTCGCGCGCCGGGTCGCCCGGCGCATAGTCCCGCGTCGATTTTATGACGCTCCTGTCTTTCAGATAGCCGCCGGAGGCCGAACGGGTATCCCACATGTCGTTCAGGATGCGCTGGACGGATACGTCCGCAAGGCGGGGATAAACGGTGATCTGGCGCGGCGGGGAGAGGCTGAAACGCCGGCTGACCGCGCAAAGCCCGAATCCGTCGCCGGACCGCAGGGTCGCTTCCCCGATGCGCAGGATGCCGCGCCGCCGCGCCTCCCAGACATCGGTAAAACGGACGGAATGCCGCCATTTAATGAGGGAAGCGGTATAAAGACGTTCATAAAGCGTCACGCGTTCATCCCCCTGCATGTCTTCGCGGCGAACGATGACGCGGCTGTCCGGCAAGGCGCAGTCCGAAAGGCTGCAGCTTTCCCGTATTTCCGCCCAGATAAGGGGAAGGGCTTTGCGGTTCCGTATGATCCGAGCCACCGTGAAGCTCTGTCCGGGGAAAAGACCCGTCCGCCCGACCTGCAGGTCAAAGGCCACGTCCCGCAGCGCGAGCCGCGCCCAGACCAAAGAAGACAAAGTCAAAAGGAAGATAAAACCCAGAAAAAGCGCCAGGGCGGTTTTCCCGTACAGTGCCGCGGCGACGCAAAGGATGAACCAGGCTGCGATGCAGGCGGGATGCACGAGCAGGCTCGGAAGGAAGCCGTCGTCCTCCCTTGCGCCGGGGAACTGCGCTTCCGGCGGCGTTTCGGCGGGGACAGGCGTTTTTCCGGCGTTCGGCATCGAAGCGGCGCCGGCCCGCGCTTCCGGCAGGTCACGTTGCATGGAGCATCGCCTCCTCGTCGTCGGGCACGGCGGTTTTATCCAAGATGTCCGCCACGATTTCAGCGGCGTCCTTGTTCAGGAGGCGGGCTTCGCTCCCGGCCGCGACGCGGTGCGGCAGGATGTGGGGCGCCAGCGTCTTCACGTCGCCGGGCGTGACAAAATTGCGCCCCCGGATCGCGGCGAAAGCCTTTCCGGCGCGGTACAGCGCCCGCGAACCCCTGGGCCCGGCGGGGAGGGTGAGAAGGCCGCCGCTTCGCGTGGCCTCCACGACGGTGACGATGTAGTCAAGCACCTTGTCGTTCACGTGGACCGCCGCGATGCGCTGCTGGATCTCCGCGATCTCGCCCGCATGCAAAAGCGGCGAAAGCGCGTCGAACGGGATCTCGTCGCCCACGGCCTTCAGCATGCCGATTTCATCGTCGTGGGAAGGATAGCCGAGGGAAAGACGCAGCAGGAAACGGTCCATCTGCGCGGCGGGCAGGCGGAAGGTGCTCTCCATTTCCACGGGGTTCTGGGTCGCCATCACGATGAAGGGCCGGGGCAGCGGCCAGGGCGTGCCGTCTATCGTCACCTGCAATTCCTCCATGGCTTCAAGGAGCGCCGACTGCGTGCGCGGTATGGCGCGGTTGATTTCGTCGGCAAGGAACAGGTTTGTCATGACGGGTCCGTGCAGGATGCGGAAATCGCCGGTTTTCTGGTCGAAGACGTTCATGCCCGTAATGTCGGAGGGCAGCAGGTCCGGGGTGAACTGCACGCGGGCAAAGGAGCAGCCCAGTATCCGTGCCATCACCTTTACGAGCGTCGTTTTGCCCACGCCGGGCAGGTCGTCCAGCAGCACGTGGCCGCCGCAGAAAATGGCGGTCAGGATCAGCTCGATCTGTTTTTCCTTGCCGATGATCACCTTCGACGCTTCGCGGACGACGGCGGCGGATGTTTCCTGGATTTCGTTCATAACGGCGCTCCGTTGCGTGATTCGTGCGCGTCGCTTCGCTTCTCGCAACGACAAAGGAAGCGCGGCGGTTCTACACATACCTAAGATTCCTAACAGTCAATCACGACGGGTTCCGTCAC
>JAITOE010000136.1 GCA_031290135.1 Eubacteriales Family XIII. Incertae Sedis bacterium | reverse complement strand
GATGCCTGCGGTCTGCACGGACAAAAACAAGTCCCCCGTTGCGCCGCACCTCCACATTTTCATATCTGCGCAGGATTTTTCGCATGCGTTCCACGAGCATACGCTCAAAATATGGCTTGTTCTCACCTTTTAAAGCCGTCTCGCCGCACCTGACAATAAAAATGTTTCTGTCATCCATTTCATCCTACCTGAAGCGTCCCAGTCTCCGGAATTTCAAAACCGCGTCCTTCACGGCCGCCGCCGTATATTCCATCTCTTCCGCCGTATTGTATTCGCTGAAACTGAAACGAATGGCGCCTTCCGCCTCCGCTTCCGAACGCCCCATTGCCGAAAGCACATGGCTGCTTCCTTTTTTTCTGGATGTGCATGCGGAACCCGTGGAAACCCAGATTCCCCGCAGCTCCAGGCCGTGGAGCAGCACTTCCCCCCGCACGCCCAGAAAGCTGACGTTTAAAATATAAGGACTGCTGTCCGGCGCCTGTTCCGCCCCGTTGACGCGGATGTCCTTCACTTCGGCCCGAAGCCCGTCCAGAAGGTGTTTCTTGCACGCGCCGACGCGTTCCATGCGTTCCCGGATCCCGCCGGCGGCCAGCGCGGCGGCCAGCCCGAAGCCCGCGATCCCCGGCACATTCTCCGTTCCGGGTCGCAGCCCGCGTTCCTGCCCTCCGCCGTAAAACAGCGGCTGCATATGGCAGCCCTTTTTTATGAACAGGGCGCCCGTCCCTTTGGGACCGTGTATTTTATGCGCGCTGAGGCTCAGAAGGTCTATCTGCTCCCGGCGCTCGCCGCCATGCAGGGGCGGCAGCTTGCCGAAGGACTGCACTGCGTCCACATGCAGGAGGACGCGTTTTCCCATGCGCCGCTCGAAGTCCTCTTTTATGCGGCAAATCTCCGCGACCGGCTGTATTGCGCCGGTTTCGTTGTTTACATGCATGCAGGAGATCAAGACCGTTTCTTCGTTCATGGCGGCCTCCACGGACGCGGGACACACGGCGCCGTTCCCGTCCACCGCCGCGAAAACCACTTCGAAGCCTTCCGCGGCAAGCGCCTTGCAGCTTTCCAGGACGGCAGGGTGTTCTATGCCGGAGCTTATGATGCGGCGCCCCTGCCGTTTTCGGGCGCGCGCGCCGCAAAGCAGCGCCATGTTGTCAGACTCCGTCCCCCCGGAGGTAAACACGATTTCCCCGTCCTCCGCCCGCGTCTGCAGGGCGGCAGCCAGCTGTGACCGGCTTTCGCGCAGGATTTTCTCTGCGGCCATCCCCCCGTCATGGAGCGCGGAAGGGTTGCCGTAGCTTTCGTCCATGACGGTTCTGATCCGTTCCGTCACTTCCGGGCGGGGCTTTGTGGTCGCGCTGTTGTCTAAGTATACGTTCATCTGTGTTTCCCATACGACCCGGAATCACCCAGCCGGGAGGCGGGCGTCACCCTTTCCGTCATTGCGAGCGGCGCGAAGCAATCCACATGCACTGGTTGTTTCGCTCCGCTCGCAATGACGCAGGTGTCAGCAGTGCTGCAATTACGAAAAAAGGGCAAGGCGGATCATCCCCGCCATGCCCTGCAACGTACCGACTGGCTTTCTATTTCGCGTAATCGATCGCGCGGGTTTCCCGGATCACGTTGACCTTGATCTGGCCGGGATATTCCAGCTCGCTCTCGATCTTCTTGCTGATCTCGCGGGCCAGGAACGCGATCTCATCGTCGCTGACCTCATCCGGCTTGGCGATGATCCGTATCTCGCGCCCGGCCTGAATGGCGTAGGAATGTTCGACACCCTTGGTTGTGTTTGCCAGCTCTTCAAGTTTCTGGAGCCGTTTGATGTAAGTTTCCAGCGTTTCGCGCCGGGCGCCGGGCCGGGCCGCAGAAAGGGCGTCCGCCGCCGTGATCAGCACGGCCTCCAAGCTTTTGGGTTCGTAATCCCCGTGGTGCGCTTCCATGCCGTGGATCACGACCTCCGGCTCTTTGTATTTGCGCAGGACGTCTATGCCGATATCGACATGCGTCCCCTCGACCTCGTGATCCAGCGCTTTTCCGATGTCATGCAGGAGTCCGGCGCGTTTCGCGAGCTTGGGATCCAGGCCGAGTTCCCCCGCCATGAGCCCGCTTAGATGCGCCACTTCCACGGAATGTTTCAGCACGTTCTGGCCGTAGCTGGTTCTGTATTTCAGCCGTCCGATCAGGCGGATCAGCTCCGGGTGGAGGTTATGCACGCCAACGTCAAATGTGGCCTGCTCCCCCGCCTCCTTGATGATGTTATTGACTTCCCGTTCGGATTTCTCCACCATTTCCTCAATGCGGGCCGGGTGGATTCTCCCGTCCACAATCAGTTTTTCAAGCGACAGCCTGGCGACTTCGCGCTTCACCGGGTCAAAGCCCGACAGAATGACCGCTTCCGGCGTGTCGTCGATGATCAGATCCACGCCCGTGAGGGTTTCGATCGCCCGTATGTTGCGTCCTTCGCGGCCGATGATCCGGCCTTTCATTTCATCGTTCGGCAGCGGCACAACGGACACGGTGCTTTCCGCCACATGGTCCGCCGCGCACCTCTGGATGGCGCCCGTGATGATTTCCTTGGCTTTTTTGTCCCCCTCTTCCTTGGCCTTTACCTCTATATCCTTGATCATGATCGATGCTTCGACCCTGATTTCTTTTTCCAGATTTACAAGCAACAGCTGTTTCGCCTCTTCCGAGGTATAGCCCGATATCCGTTCAAGCTCCGCAATCTGCTTCGCCAGATGATCGCCCAGTTCTTTTTCCCTTTCCGCTAAATCTTGCTCCTTCTTTTGGAAATTTTCTTCCTTCCGTTCCAGGTTTTCGCTTTTCTTGTCGAGACTTTCTTCTTTTTGAATGATCCGTTTCTCCGACCCCTGGATCTCTGTCCTCCGTTCCTTCAGTTCCCGCTCAACCTCTGCCTTCAGGCGCTGCGCCTCTTCTTTTGCTTCCAGCACCAGCGTCTTTTTCATTACCTCAGATCTGGTTTCCGCGTCCAGGACAATGTTTTTCGCGGATTGCTCCGCGCTGCCGATTGCCTTTTCTGCCACTGTTTTTCTGACAATATATCCTATTAACAGCCCTACGACTAAGGTGACCACTCCGACAAGAATACGAATTGTTATCTCATTTATGGCAACGCACCTCCTCCGAATCTTATATTACTCCGCCGCATGACAACCGCAGGCGGCGGAGCAACAATCAAAAAATGAATTCATTTCAGCAGCAAATAAAACATTGATAAGACTGCATCCAATATATTATAATGTTTAGAGCAAGGTATTGTCAAGCGAAATAGAAGTTAGGGGCGGACGCCGCATGGGGTATTTTTTCAGTCTGGTAAAAAACATCGACAAACTGCTGCTTGTGCTTCCGCTGCTGTTTGCGGCCGTAAGCATCACGCTGATCGCCAGCATCACCTACACCGGAGGGGGGCTCCTGAACCGCGCCACGCTGGTTCAGGGCGTCTGCTTCGTGATTGGCTATTTCGCCATCTTGTTTATCCTGCTGATCGACTATAAGATTTTTGAACGCTACGAAAAACTTCTGTATGCCGCCTCCCTGCTGTTTCTTTTCACCGTTTACGTTCCCGGCCTCGGAACGGATATGAATACCGGTTCCCACGCCTGGATCGACCTGGGCGTCACCACCATGCAGCCCTCCGAGATCGTGAAGATCTCTTTTGTGCTTGTTTTCGCGAATTTCCTGTCGCGCAACGCGAGCCATCTCCTTTCGCTGAGAGGCGTGTTCTTTGCCGCCCTTTACGCGGCCCCGTTCCTCGGAATCATCATGAAAGAAGATTTCGGCTCCGGCTTGGTCCTGGCGGTCATGTGCGTCGGCATGGTGTTTTACGCGGGCATCGACCGGCGCCTGTTCAGCAGGCTCGCGGTGGCTTTTCTGGTGGCCATTCCCATCCTCTTCCGCTTCATGAAAGACTATCAGAAACGCCGGATCGATGCTTTTCTGCACCCGGAAAACCTGAGCATCCAGGAAACCTGGCAGGTGTACCAGTCGAAGATCGCCATCGGGTCAGGCGGGCTGTTCGGCAAGGGACTCTTTTCAGGCACGCAGAAAGAACTGGATTTCCTGCCCGTGCAGGAATCGGATTTTATCTTCGCCGTCGCGGTGGAAGAGCTGGGATTGGTCGGCGGCGCGGCGATCCTGCTGCTTTATCTTGCCTTTTTTCTCCGCATATGGCGCACCGTCGGACGGGCGAAAGACATGTACGGCGCGCTGATCGTCGTCGGGATTTTGTGCATGTTCGCGTTTCAGGCCTTTGAAAACATCGGGATGAACATGGGGATCATGCCCGTCACGGGCATCCCTCTCCCCCTGGTCAGCGCCGGCGGTACAGCCGTCGTCGCCAATCTGATCGCCGTGGGCTTCGTCCTGAACGTAGGCATACGAAACAAGACGATTAATTTTTGAAGCCCTAACCCAATTTGCGCAGCAAATTGATGGTAGGTCTCATGCGAGGGTTCCCCGGCTTTAGCCGGTCTGGAACCTACCGCGGAAGCAATCCATATGCACTGGATTGCTTCGTCGCTTCGCTCCTCGCAACGACAAAGCGGTGCCACTCAGTAACACAGCAGCCGGTCTGCGATCCGGTTGAAATTCTCTTCGATGTAGCTCTTTTGCCGGACGATGGGAACGCCGCAGTTGGCGGCGATGCTGATGTTCTCGTCATACTGGATGATGCCGAGCAGGGGCATCCGCAGCATGGAGGACACGTCCTCGAAGCTGGGCATGGCCCCGCTGCGCAGCAGATCCGGGTTTACCTTGTTGACGACGCAGACCCGCGTCAGCACACCGGATTCCCGGAGAATCTGATCCGCCATGTCCGCGTCCCGCATGGACACATGCTCCATGGTCATGACAATGACCGCGGCGTCCGCCCCCGCAGCCGCCAGGCACAGCGCGCTGTTTACGCCTGCCGGCCCGTCCACGAGGACGTAATCGAAGTTTTCCCTGAGATGTTCGTAAAAAGACGCCATGTCCTCCGGGGACGCCGTGAATTTCTCCTTTTTCTGCGGCGCCGGAATGATGTAAAGATAGGGGAAGCGCTTGTCCCTGACCATGGCTTTCTTCGGCGTGCAAACGCCGGAAAGCACATCCGCCACGTCATAGATCACCTTGTTCTCAAGCCCAAGGTAGATGTCCAAGTTCCGCAAACCCACGTTCATATCGATCATGACGATCTTCAGGCCGCGTTCAGCCAGCGTGGCGCCGAGATTCAGCGTGAATATCGATTTGCCGACGCCGCCCTTTCCGGACGCGGATAAGATTATCTTTCCCATGCACAGCACCTCTATCGCTTCCTTGTCAGTTTAATACGTTTTCTAAGCTGTAGTCCTCGTATTCCTTTTCCAGGTTCATGTATTTCGCGATAACTTCTTTGGCAACGGGCGCCGCGTTCAGCGAGCTGTTTCCCTGAAAAATCAGCACGGCCACGGCAATATGCGGATCCTCGGCCGGCGCCAGGGCCACGACCCAGGCAAATGGCTTGTAACTGTCTTTAAAGCTGTCGATGTCGTCCTCTATGGTCCTGCGGGAGCTTAGGTTCGTGACCGCCTTGCGCACCGCCTTGCTTTGCGAGGTGTAGATGCCGGGGTATTCCGAAAGCAGCCGGTTCATTTCGGTCTCCACGTCTTCCCAGTTCAGCGTCGCGTCGATGCCTTTCAGATGCTCCTGGATATATTCCACTTCGTCCGGGGGCTGTATCTTTCCGCTTTTCTGCGCGGTCCCGGTCTTTGCCGCCACGGATACCGGGAATCCCGCGAACGTGCTTCTCAGGCTTCCCCTGGAACCGCTCACGACCCGTTTCATCCCCGTGATGACATCCTCTAAATAGGCGTCGTCGCTGAGCTGCACCATTTCCCCGGTTGGCCGCTCGATCTCCACGTCTTCAATGGTGCGGATCAGGCTCACCTGGTTATGGACGCCGCCGTTCCCCAGCGTGGCGATGTAATTGGCCATCTGGACGGGCGTATAGGCGTTTTCGCCTTGGCCGATGGCGATGTTCAGTTCATCGCCCAAGGTCCACTGCGCGTAATTATAGAACGTGAATTTGCAGGTGTCCGCCACTTCCGAAACCATTTCTTCCCGGATCCCCAGCTCCCCCATGCGTTTGATCAGCTCCGAACGCACGGGGTTTTCCTCCGTCCAGTTCACGATCGTATCGATCTGCTGGCCAAGCTGCGCCTGGTTCCTCAGAACCTCCGGTTTGAAATATTCTTCTGCGTTATTCAGCAGATGGCGCTGCAGCAGGCTTTTCTGCGACGCCATTTTTTTCTCGGCCGTCGGGACGGCGGCCACGGTCTCCGACAGTTCTATCCCCGTGGGGAGTCCCAGCCCGAACTGCTCCGCGTAAGACATGATTTTGCCGATGCTGATGTCGCCTTTGTAGCTCAGGGGCTTGTTCTTCGCGTAATCCATGCCCGTGGCGATGTTATAGAAATAGTAATTGCAGGACACCTCCAAAGCCTGGTACAGGTCGATGTTCCCGTGGCTCCCCCTGCTGGTGTTCCACAGCAGGCAGCCGTAGGAATGGTTCCCCACCGTGACGGCGCCGCCGTCGTAAAGCTTCGCGTTGGGGTTCAGCCCCGATTCCAGCGCGGTAATCGCCGTGATCGGCTTAAAGGTCGAACCCGGCTGCACCGCCGTCTTGGACGCCACGTTGTACAAGGGGCGCGGAGAGAGCGAATCCCTGGGGTTCTGGCTTTGCAAGGCGTTCCAGTTTTCGTTGCTGATGCCCGTGGAGAAAAGGTTCGGGTCGAAGTTGGGGGCGTTCACCAATGCCAGCGGTTCCCCCGTCTTCACGTCTAAAACCACCACCGATCCGACGTTGGCGTTGGGCTGCGCGTCCCGGAACTTGTAATCTCCCCACTGGCTTTCGAAAACGCCGCCTGTCTGCAAGGCCGCAAGCCCCCGGTCCAGAATTTCCTCCACGGATTTTTGCAGCTCCAGATCGATGCTCAGATAGATGTCCTTGCCCTTTTCCGCCGGTTCCTCGCTGATTACGCTGACAAGCTCCCCCCTGGAATTCACCTGGACCTCTTTGATGCCGTCCTTCCCTTTCAGGTAGGATTCCATGCTGTTTTCAATGCCGTCCAGGCCGATCAGGTCCGTTGGCCGGTATCCCAGCTCGTTTACGTAGTGTTCCGTGTTGCTTTCGGAGATTTTGCCCATGTATCCCAATACGTGGCTCGCCGTGCTGCCGTTCGGGTAGCTGCGCACGGATTCGCCCGCCACGCTGATTCCCCGCAGGCTGCTTTGCCGTTCTTTGATCTGAAGCACCGTGCTGTCCGAAACCCCGGCCGCTATGTTCGCCGGCACAAACTGCCTGTAACCCAGCAGGCTCAGCTCGTTCCGGAGAACCATGATTTTCCGGGCCTCTTCCACGGACAGCGATTTGTCGATTCCGTATCTGTCCCGTATGGCAAAGAACGCGTCCCTTGCGGGAAGCTCCGTGTCCAGCCCGTAGCGTTCCAGAAATTTATTTTTGTCCAGATCCCTCGAATAAACCATGGTCCGGACGGAAATCGGCGGGGTGACGCCGTATTCGTTGATCAGTTCCGTCTGTGCCGCGTACTGGTCCAGCTCTTCGCCGATGCCGTATCTGCGCCGGATCTCTTCGAACGCCTGTTCTGCCGTAAAATCCGCCGGCATCCCCTGATATTCGAGCCAGCTTTCCACTTCGCGCCGGTAGGTGTATTCAAAGAAGCCGCCTTCATAGAGGATCGGCAGGTTGTCGATGTATTTTTCTCCGTTCGCCTCCAGGATTTCTATGATCTTGGCCGATGTGGCGTTGATCTCCGCGCTGCCCATGTTGCCCCGGCTGAACTGCACCGTAAAACTGGGGAGGTTCCCCGCCAGCAGCCTGCCGTAGCGGTCAAATATCTCGCCTCTCGGCGCAACCTCGTACAGGCTGCGCCTGTCATTGCTGTCCGCGGCGTTTGTCCATGTGTCATGCTGCATCACGGTGAGCACGAACAGGCGCAGGAAAAGAAGCAGCAGCAGAATGCCGATGAGCGTCATCAATTGGTTGTCGCGCGCTTTCATCCATTTCATCAGAGTTTTATGAACCCCCTCGCTTCCCTGAACCCGCCTTTAAAATCTTTGTCTTTCCTGTGGCGGATGACCCCTCTCCTGAAAATCAGCTGGAGTATCAGTGTCAAAACAAGATTGTATCCGATCAGCACGGGCTGTATGCCGAGGATGTAAGCCCAGGTGTGCGGCGCGCCCGTCAGCTTGTAAAGACCCCAGAAAACCGCGCTGTTCAAAACAGAACCGAGCAGGCCGCCCAGCAAGGCCGGCAGCAGGAACTCATGGTTCAGGTATTGCTTCAGCCACGCGGCCGACAAGGCCGCCGCCATAAAGGAGATCCCCGAAACGCCGGTGACGGTGCCGAATTCCATGTCCCAAAGCACGCCGGAAACCGCGCCCAGCACCAGGCCGTATGGCTTTTCGTAGAGAAAAGCGAAAATGACCGCAAGGCACAAAAGCAGGTTGGGTGACTGTCCCTGCACCGCGGCATAACGCAGCACCGTCGCCTGGACGATAAAAGCCACCGCAAAGATCAGCGCCGCGTAGCGTTTGTTCATATGAGCACCGTAACCTTTTTGATGCTCTTGAAGTACGCCGCCGGTTCCACCTGCACCGTTTTCATCGTGGAATTGTGGTCCCACTCCACTTTCGTCACCTTGCCGATGGTCAGGCCGCGCGGGTATATCCCGCCGATTTCCGACGTGATCAGGCGGTCTCCGTCCCGGATCGACGCCGTTTCGTCCAGCATGTAGCCCGTGAGGCCGCCGCTGCCGTCGCCGCAGACAAATCCCAGCCATTCGAAGTTTCTGAACACCTGAAACCCGACGTTGTTCGTCTCGTCGATGATGGAAATCACCTTTGCCCAGCGTTCGCCGGTCTCCAGCACACGCCCGATCAGGCCGTTGCCGTCTATGACCACCGCGTTTTCCGCCACGCCGTTTTCCGTCCCGACATTTATGGTGAAGATCCGGAACCCGCTGGATTCGTCTAATCCGATGACGTCCGCGGTCACAAGGCGGTACGCGTCTTCCAGGCCCGCGTAATTCAGGACCTCGGATAATTTGGCAAGCTCCGCCAGGTCGGTGCCCGACAGGCGCGCGGCGGTCAGTTCCTGCTCCAGTTCACTGATCTGCGCTTTCAGCCCGGCGTTCTCCGTCGCGAGATCCTTGGAAACAAAAAAAACCGAAAGCCGCGCATCGAGGAAACCGGCGGCATACGCGAAAGGCCGCTGCGCCGTGCTGATCAGCGTGCCGGCGCTTCGCCCCAGAATATTGCTTTCGCCGAACGTCTGGCTTGAAACCAAAACCAGAATGAGCAAAAGCGCGAAAGCCGCGCAAACCGCCGTCGCCTTAGTGTGTTCCCGTATCCATCTCATTTACGTAATTTCTTACTGGCGTAACGCTCCAGCTTGTCGATGTTTTTCAGGCTTTTGCCGGTGCCTTCCGCCACGGCTTCCAGCGCGTTGTCCGCGATGTACACCTGCAGGCCCGTGTGGCGCGTAATCAGTTTGTCCAGGCCGCGGATGAGGCCGCCGCCGCCGGAAAGCATCATCCCGTGGCTGACGATGTCCGCTGCCAGTTCCGGCGGCGTATGCTCCAGCGTGTTCTTGATCCCGTCGATAATGACGCCGATGGGTTCTTCCAGCGCTTCGTGGATTTCCTTTGACGACACCTTTATGGTCTTGGGGAGGCCCGTGATGATGTCGCGGCCGCGGGCATCCAGATATAAAATCGTTTCCTCGTCCCCGTCGTCCAGATATGCGCAGCCGATGG
>JAITOE010000119.1 GCA_031290135.1 Eubacteriales Family XIII. Incertae Sedis bacterium | reverse complement strand
CACGAACCTGACCGAATCCGAGGTCATAAACGGCGGCGAGGCGAAACTGCGCGCCACGATCCTCGAAGCGGACAGAAGGTTCCGCCCCAGTTCGATCTTCGTCCTCATGACTTGCACCCCGTCGGTGATCGGCGACGACATTGACAGCGTGCTGGACGAGCTGCGTTCGGAGACGACGGCGCCCCTCGTGCCCCTGCACTGCCCCGGATTCAAGGCCAAGGTCTTTTCTTCCGCATATGACGTCGTTTATCACGGGATCCAGCGCGCGGGCTTTGACTTCAAACCGATCCCTTACGTGGATTATCAGCCCTTCG
Organism: Eubacteriales Family XIII. Incertae Sedis bacterium; assembly: GCA_031290135.1. Classification (GTDB taxonomy): domain Bacteria; phylum Bacillota; class Clostridia; order Peptostreptococcales; family Anaerovoracaceae; genus JAITOE01. Next base: position 7,673 of record JAITOE010000119.1, on the reverse strand, counting down.
ACCCGAACGACAAGGATTATGAACTGAAAGTTGCCAACTATGAATACAAAAAGGCGCATACCGTCAACCTCTACAACGCGGTTTCCATCGGCGCGCAGGACGAGGCGGAGATCCGCAGGCTGCTGGAAGCCCTGGGGCTGAACGTGCGCTTCTTCGTCGAATTCAGCCACCCGGACGAATGGCGGATGATCACGGAGGCGGCGCTGAACGTCGCGATGTGCCATGTCCACGACCTGTATTTCATTGAATATCTAAAAACCACTTACGGCATGCCGTACCTGCTCCCCACGATTCCGGTAGGCAGCAGCTCCACGCGCAAATTCATCACGGAAATCGCGGAATTCTTCGGCGTGGAGAAAGAGGCGAAGGCGTTGCTGGACAAGGAAGAAAAGAAACTGAAGGAAGCGCTTGCGCCGATCCGTGAACGGGTGAAAGGCAAAAAAGTCATCATCGGCGGCGGTTACATGCGCGTCGGGACGGCGGGGCTGCTTGCGGACGAAATCGGCATGGAAGTCGTGGGCATGCGGAATTTCAATTACGACACGTATGGAAACGAGCTGTTCCAGGAAATACAGGACACCCTGGGCAACATCCCGACCGCGATTTCAAACCAGAGCTCGGAACTCGTGAACATGGCGAAAAAACTGAAGCCTGACGTCGCGATCTCGCATCCAGGCCTCGGCATCTGGATGAACAAACTGGGGATCCCGTCCATCGCGCTGTTTTCACAGCGGTTTACGTTCTTCGGATACAAAGGCGCGTATGAGCTTGCGCGGCGCCTTGACCGGACGCTCGCGAACCGCAACTATTCAAAGAACCTGAGCAGGGCCATCGATCTGCCGTTCCAGGATGCATGGTATGAAAAAGCATACGACCATTACATCGTAGACAAGACGACGGGAACACAAACGGCAACACAGGGGGACGGTTCTCCTGCGCGCGCCGCCGCAGGGCAGGCATGATGGCACATCGCGTCGCGTTGGCAACCGGGGACGGCTTTTCCGTCAACAAACACTTCCGTCAGGCGGACGAATTCCAGGTCTTCGACATAGATCAGAAAACGTACCGCTTCATCGAAGTACGGAGGGTTCCGGTTCAGACGCCGGGAAAAAAACATGATGAAGGAAGCTTTGAAGAGGTATTAACAGTCCTGTCGGACTGCGAGGCTGTTTTCGTCGCGAAAATCGGTCCGGTCGCGTCACAGTGCCTTGCGCAGCAAGGCATCCGGGCCTTTGAAGTACCCGGCGCGATCGACCGGATCCTGCAGAACGTGATCGACCGGAAGGTTCTGGACAGGTTCGGCATGAAAGAATAACGATAACTAAACAGAAAAGAGGAAAGAAGAATGGCTGAAAAACAGATAAGGCAAATCGCGATTTACGGGAAAGGGGGCATCGGAAAGTCCACGACGACGTCCAATTTGAGCGCCGCCCTGTCGGACATGGGATATAAAGTCATGCAGTTCGGCTGCGACCCGAAAGCGGATTCCACAAACACCCTGCGCGACGGCACCTATATCCCCACGGTGCTGGAATTGCTGCGCGACAAAGGGAAAGTCGATGCGCACGAGGCAATCTTTGAAGGATACAACGGGATTTACTGCGTGGAGGCCGGCGGCCCCGCGCCCGGCGTCGGCTGCGCGGGACGCGGGATCATCACCGCCGTGCAGCTGCTGAAGCAGCAAAAAATATTCGAAGAACTGGCGCTGGATTACGTGATATACGACGTTCTGGGCGATGTCGTGTGCGGCGGGTTTGCCGTGCCCATCCGGGAGGGCATCGCCCAGCACGTGTTCACCGTTTCGTCTTCGGATTTCATGGCCATATATGCGGCGAACAACCTCTTCAAGGGCATACAAAAATACTCAAACTCCGGCGGCGCCCTGCTCGGCGGCGTCATTGCGAATTCGGTCGCGCCGGATTCCGGCTACCAGCGCTCCATCATAGACGATTTCGTCGCGCGCACGAAAACGCAGGTGATGCAGTACGTGCCGCGTTCGATCACGGTCACCCAGAGCGAATTGTCCGGGAAGACGACCATCGAGGCCGCGCCCGACTCGAAACAGGCGCAGGTGTACAGGGAACTCGCCAAGCGGGTGGACGCGCACGTCGAATCCAAGACGCCGAACCCCTTGGACGCGCAGGAGCTGCGCGCCTGGGCGGCGGAATGGTCGGACCAGATCCTCGCGGTGGAAAGCGGCGAAGTGCGCGCGGCGGCGGATCATATATAATGGTCTCGCTCTATTTCCTGCCGCAGGCATGGAAATAGCCAAGCGAACCTTATGTGGGCAGCTTTGCTGCCGTATAATGGTCTCGCTCTATTTCCTGTGCGCCTCTCGGAGGAGGCGGGATGGATATACAATTAAAAATGCCGCCGGGAACAGTGTTCCTTGCAGTGGTGCAACCGGGTGTGTCGCATGCCAACATCAAGGGGATCGACTATTCGGAAGCGGAAAAGATGCCCGGCGTCATAAAGGTTATCACAGCAAAAGACGTTAAGGGGTCGAACAGAATCATATTGCCGGTGACGCACGCCCGCAGCATGGCACCCGGAACAGAGCGGCCAATCCTTGCGGATAAAAAAGTTTTCCGTTATGGGGATGTGGTGGCGTTGGTCGCGGCAGACACGGAGGAACATGCCCGCGAAGCGGCGAAGGTAGTAAAACCAGATCTTGAGATACTTCCTGAATATATGTCATATTTAGATGCTGCGATGCCTGACGCGACGCGAATTCATGAAGAGTTTCCAAATCTGTTTGTCGAAGCTCCGGTTCTGAAAGGAAAAGACACGAGAGACGTGATGGAGGCATCCGAATACGTCGTTGAGGGGAGCTTTCGAAGCAGTCGTCAACCTCATCTGGTGCTTGAGCCCGAGTCGGTACAGGCATATATGGACGAGGAAGGACGCGTTACGGTTCACAGCAAATCGCTCGCAATTTGGATGGATATTTTTATGCTGAGTCCTGGACTTGGGATAGCTGCGGAAAAGCTTCGCATGATCGAAAATCCCACCGGCGCCAGTTTCGGATGCTCCGCTTCTCCTGCAAACATCGGTTTGGCGGCAGTCGCCACGATGGCGCTGAATGGCGTACCTGTATCCCTGACTATGAGTTACGAGGAGCACCAACATTTCACAGGAAAGCGTTTGCCTTCCTATTCGAACGCGCGCCTGGCAGCCGACAAGGAAGGTAAAATCACCGCATTGGAATTTGACTTCGGGTGGGACAAGGGTGCGTACACGGATTTAGGGGATCATTATCTGGTAAGAGTTCTCCGATTGATATGTTGGCCGTACAACGTACCTAATGTCAGAGGACTGTCGAGGATGAGTATCTCCAATCATAATGACGGCGTTCCTTACAGGGCCGCCGGGGCGGTTCAAAGCTTTACCTGTGGCGAAGCCATTGTCGATATCTTGGCGGAGAAAATCGGCATGGATCCATTTGAGTTTCGGTACAAGAATGTCGCCCGGCCCGGCGACTTGACGAACAACAGCTATCCGTTCAAAGAATATCCTTTCGAGGGGATGATGGACAGAATGAGGCCACTTTACGATGACGCTGTAGCCCGTGCAAAGGCGGAAGACACGTTCGCTAAGAAGCGCGGCGTCGGTCTTTCATGGGGAGGCTTCCTCGTGGCCGGTGGAATTGATCACGCGGAAGTCGCGTTAGAATTGAACACGGACGGCGCCATTACCCATTACAACACATGGGAGGATCAAGGCCAGGGCTCTGACGTCGGTTCGGTAGTCCATACCCATGAGGCACTTCGCTCGTTGGGCTATGCTATTTCCCCGCAACAAATCAAATTGGTACAGGCCGATACGGCCCAGGCACCCGATTCGGGTCCGGCGGCCGGAAATCGCTCCCATTATATGATCGGCAATGCTACGTTGGATGCGGCAAAGAAATTGGTAAGTGCGATGAGAAAAGATAACGGGGGTTTCAGGACGTATGAAGAAATGATCTCCGAAGGGATTCCTACGAAGTATCTGGGCGTGTACGACACGGCAGGTCTGGTGATTGACTACGATCCTGATACGGGCATCGGAGACCCGGCGCCAGAGAACAATTACGGTCTCTTCTTGTCGGAAGTGGAAGTAGATGCAGCAACGGGCAAAACAACGGTTCTTTCCATGACCGTGGTTTATGACGTTGGCGTGGTCGGTTGTTTACAGGCCGTAGAAGGGCAGGCTTACGGAGGCATGTCACACTCCCTGGGGTTCGCATTGAGTGAGCAATACGAGGACGTAAAAAAGCACACAAACATTGCAGTTTGCGGCATACCCTATATCAAAGATGTCCCTGACAATCTGACGGCGATCAGTTTCGTCAGCCCGAGAAAAACAGGGCCGCATGGATCGGCCGGGTGCGCGGAAATGTTGCAGTCCGCCGGACACATGGCTATTATCAACGCCATCAACAACGCAGCCGGCGTCAGGATCTACGAACTGCCCGCCACACCTGAAAAAGTGAAGGAGGCCATGGATGCAAAGGCAGCGGGGAAAGATCTGACGCCCAAAAAGTATTTTCTGGGTTCGGATTTGTTTGATGCATTGGAAGGGATTGCAGAGAATCCCAAAGGCACCGCCCAAGACACGAAGATGGGTGCAGACGCAGGTCACTTCAGACCGATATAGCTTGCGTTTCATTTTCGCCGTCCGTTCTTCAAGGTCTGAAAATAGACGGATGCCTTATATGCTTCCGACAAAAAACCCGATTGCATTCAACTTGCCGAATCAGGACAAGAAAATCGTGATCTTCGGCTTTTTGTCACGTTTGTTGCTCACGTTGCATAGTTTTGTGCATAGTTTTGTGAAACTTTGCCATTGCGCTGACGGACAAAATCCGCTATAATAAAGATTGTTCGGCGAAAAGGGTTCTCTTATTTGACGCTTACGGACGGATGAGGATTTGTGGGTGAATAAAGATTATCTCGTAGTGGATTTTGAATTTACGCAATACTGGAAACGCGAAAAACAAGGGAATCGTCCCCGTGGTTTTTTTCCGGAGATTATTGAGATTGGTGCGGTAAAGTTTGATGGGGAGACATTGGACAAAACGGGGGAAATACAGAATTTCGTGCGCCCTCATTTCTACCCTAACCACATCAAAGAAATCATGGAATTCTGCATGATTACGGAGAAAGACATGAAATCTGCCATCACTTTCGCTGAAATGCTGGAGAAGATTCGATCCTATTATTCGCCCGGACAGACATACTTTGCCGCTTGGGGAGATGCCGACTATAACGTACTGGATGAAGGATGCCGGCGACACAACGTCGAAAACCCAGTATTGCGGGAAGACTATCTCGATATGGCAGCTTGGTACAAATGGGAGATGGGTGATGGCAATACGACCGGCTTGCGCAAGGCGACCGAGGAACAGTGCATCAATGCTGAAATGTTGTGGCATACCGCCTGTGACGATGCTACAAACACTGGGATGCTTCTGAAACAATTGCTTGCTGATGGCTGGGATCCCGAAGAATTTTTGGCGGCAAATCTCACCGTAAATTACGCAACAAAATATCGGGACTAAAAAGCCGGATTACGCCAAAGGGTAGGCTTATCAGACGAGTACGATGTGGCTTGGCCGCTTTGGGGGTTCCGGATAGGAGATTTCCCCGGACTTCCGCATGGATTCCACGAGTGAGCTTACCGTGCCTTTTCCACACTGAAAACTACCCATCTGCCCCGACATGTTTCTTCTCGCGCCGTCGCTTAAAACCGGAATGATGATTTTCTTCGCGTCGGCTAACGAAACCTCGGCCAGCCCGTCTGACCCGCGGGAAAAAGAACGCATCTGCACTCCCCACCCCTCGCTACCCAGATAAGACAGCAGATCAGGCAGATACCGGTCCATGGGTGCTTTCATCCGGCATCTGAAGCAACCGTTCGTGACTACGATGTTGTCGTCCGTATCAGGAATATAACACCATTTCGTGGCACTCCCCCAGATTGAACCAAAAAAGACATCGCCCGGTTCGGCAAAATGCTTAGCCCTGCCCGGCAGTTCCCATCCGCGCATTTCATGCGGGCGGAAATCGCCATATCCAATATCCTGCAATTCAACGTACCGATAAACTGCGGAAGGCACAGCTGCGGCCTTGCAGCCTCCGGATGTGTGTCCTTCCGGGATGAAATCAACCGCTTCCCCAAGCTCGAAATGCGGCAAGGACGCAAGGGCGCTTCTCAGTTCTACCGCCTTTCTGGAGTACCGCTTCGGGTCGAGCGTGAGATCGCTGTCGGAATATACGTGGCTTATGTTGACCGCCCATCCGTCTTCATGCGGCACCGAGTCCTGTCCGCCGCCGAGCCATGTAAAATAAACGGCGGCGTCGCTGGCTGCTATCCGGCTCCTGACGGCGGCAAAGTCACAATCAACGGCCGGCTCGCCTGACTCGTGCCGCAAATTGCAAGGTAAAGTGTCGTGGAAATTTATGGAAAATATCCACCCCTTACAAAAGAACCGAAGCGTTATTCATGATCTGCGAGCTGTACAGGAACAGCACGTCCGACCCCGGCGCAAAGTCCACGAACTGCGGCAGCGCGCGGCTGTCCATGTAACGCAGGTCGATGAGCGTCACCTGCGCGTAGGCGGGAACCAGCAGGGGCGCCAGGCTTGACGAAAAAGAGTCGCGGAAGATGTACAGGCGCCGCTCCGTCGCCGCAGCTGGGTTGTCTATCACCACGAGGGGCTGCGCGCCGCCCAGAAACAGGTCGTAGGGATCGCGGCCGGAAAAGGCCGCCAGGTCGTACATCAGCCCCTCTTCCAGCACGGCGCCGCGGGGGTTCAGATAACGCACAACCGCGTTTTCCAGAACAGGATTTGTCAAATATGTCATTTTGTCCGGCGCCAGCGGGAGTGCCAGCTGGCCCGCGTAGACGCCCTCGAAAACACCTATGGAATTCGCGTCGAAATCCGCGTCCATGCGGTCCGCAAAATCCATGGCATCGCCGAGCGCGTCCAGAACGCCGGACAGCCGCGCCTGGTCCCAGTGCAGGTCGCCGCGGTAATAATCCTCCGCCGCCAAAACCCCCGCAAGGTCGATGAAGGCCGCGCCTGATACGCCCGCCGCGAGTATCCGCTTCACGGTTCCGGCATCGAAGCCCGGCAGTTTTTTCCCCGCGTAGATGCTCTTGTCCGGCACAAAGGAATAGTAGAGGTTCAGCCCCTCCAGACCTTGGGCAAGCTGCGTGATCTTTGCCGCCGTCTGCCGGACGGAGGCTTCATTTACCCGCTCTATCTTGCCCGCTCCCGCGCGCCCCCGGTACAGCCCGCCCTTGTCCGTCTGGAAAAACACGTCAAAGACCACAAGGGCGCGCAGCGTGCGCAGGCCGTCGCGAAACACGAAGCTGTCCGCCGCAAAACCTTCAAAGCCGCCCATAAATGCGGCGGTTGACACCGAAGAAACGGAAAATTCCGGCATTTTTTCCAGGGGGCGCCGTTCGCTCCGTGAAACCTCCGGGGGCGCGACGACGCGGTTCAGCAGGAAAAAACCGCCCAAGATGAAGATGAACACGGATGCCGTGAGGATGCCCCGCAGCGAGGGTTTGTTTTTTTGCACAGAAACCTCCTTCATGAATTATTATCTTAGGGCGGCCTCCCTTTGGCGGATATCGTGGTCCAAGTCAGCTTAAAATCTAAAATAGATGAAAGGATTGAAAGA
>JAITOE010000002.1 GCA_031290135.1 Eubacteriales Family XIII. Incertae Sedis bacterium | reverse complement strand
AGTATGCAACGCACAAATTTCAATTTTGGTCTTATCCAAATGTCCGAAGATCACAGGGGAACGGTTTATCCGTCCGTCCCCTGTGATTTTTTTGACGGCAGGGCGTTTCCGTGCTATACTGGAAACATAGAACCGCTGTATATCTGCCCGCACTCTCACGACAAAGCAAGAAAGGAACGGCGCCCGGCCCCGCGCGGGCGTGCGCCGCAAGGACTACACATGACAATCAAACACAGACCGGCCATGCTGATGATTTTAGACGGCTTCGGCATAAACCCGGATTCTTACGGAAACGCCGTCGCCGCCGCACGGAAGCCGAACTTAGACAGGATTTACCGGACCTATTCCACGGTTTCCATCGCCGCCAGCGGCGAAGACGTGGGACTGCCGGCGGGGCAGATGGGCAATTCCGAGGTGGGGCATCTGAACATCGGCGCCGGGCGCGTCGTATACCAAGACTATACCCGCATATCCAAATCCATACGCGACGGCGATTTTTTCGGCAACGCCGCTTTGAACATGGCGGTGGACAGCGCCCTTGTGCGCGGCAAAACCCTCCACTTGATGGGTCTGCTTTCCGACGGCGGCGTACACAGCCACAACACGCATTTATACGCCCTCCTGGAGCTGGCGAAGAAGAAAGGGCTGCAGGACGTCTGCGTCCACGCCTTCCTTGACGGGCGCGACGTCCCGCCCCGCTCGGCGGACGTTTATCTGGCGGAGCTTGAGGACGCGATGACAAGGATCGGCGCCGGGCGGATTGCCGGCATCGCGGGGCGTTACTACGCCATGGACAGGGACAACCGCTGGGAGCGGGTGCAAAAGGCGTATGACGCGCTGACGCTGGGAACGGGGCTTTCGGCGCCGGACGCGGCGACGGCCATCCGGGACGCCTATGCGGCCGGCGAAAACGATGAATTTGTCTCGCCGCGCCTCATCCGTGCGGCGGGGGCACCTGCGGCCTGCGTGGAAGACGGGGATTCCGTGATCTTCTTCAACTTCCGCCCGGACCGGGCGCGGGAGATCACGCGCTGCTTCGTGGACGCGGGCTTTTCAGGTTTTCCCCGCGCCAAAACCCCGAAAGACCTGTGCTACGTCACCTTGACAAGCTATGATGCCTCCATGCCGGGGGTTCATGTGGCTTTCCCGCCGCAGTCGCTGAAAAACACGCTGGGCGAATACGTCGCCGGGCGCAAGCTGGCGCAGCTGCGCATTGCGGAGACGGAAAAATACGCCCACGTCACTTTCTTCTTCAACGGCGGCGTCGAGAAGCCCAATCCGGGCGAAGACCGCATCCTTATCAATTCCCCGAAGGTGGCGACCTACGACTTGCAGCCTGAAATGAGTGCGTATCTTGTGGCGGAGGAAGCCGTCCGCCAGGTGGAGAGCGGCAAATACGATCTCATCATCCTGAATTTTGCCAACCCGGACATGGTAGGGCATACGGGCATCCTGGACGCGGCCGTCAAGGCCATCGAGGCCGTGGACGCCTGCGTCGGAAAGGTCACGGAAGCGGTGCTGGCGCAGGGCGGGCAGATTCTCCTGACGGCGGACCACGGCAATTCGGAAACGATGCTGGACGAAAAAGGCGAGCCGGTGACGGCGCACACCACGAACCCCGTCCCGCTTACCTGCATCAGAAAAGACGCGCCCGCCCTGCTTGAAGGCGGATGCCTGTCCGATCTGGCGCCTACGCTGTTAGATCTCATGGAACTGCCGCAGCCCGCCGAAATGACAGGGCGCAGCCTGCTGCGCACCTAACCCGATTTCTGCAAGAAATCGTTGGTAGGTGCCATGCAAGGCTCTCCAAAATCTATGATTTTGTGAGAGCTACTGCTGCGCACCTAACCAATCACCCCTCACACAAAAACCTCCTGCTTCCAGGAAATGTCTTCTATCTCAAATCCCCCGCCGCGCAAATAGCGCCGGAACGTCTCGACGAGGACGGCCGGGTCGTCTATGTAGTACGAGCGCGCGGTCTGGCCGTTGTCGTAATCGGCGCCGTCCCACCAGACGGCGACCTTTATTTTGTCGTACTGCCGCATCTGGCTGAACATGTCCGTGACCCACTGGTTTTTATCCCCGCCCGCCGTGGCGCTGGCGAACTCCGTGATCATCAGGGGTTTGCCGTACCTTGCCAGATAGGGGTAATAGATGCCGTCGTACAGCTCCGCGAAGCTCTTCCATGTCTCGCCCGGATAGTAGTTCCCCGTGTTGTAGGCGGTCATGCCCACCACGTCTATGTAATCGTCCCCTGGATAATACATGAGTTCATGGTTCCATGTGAAATCCGGGAAAGATTTCCCGTTGGGGTTCCAGACCCATATCACGTTCTGCGCGTATGCCTGTGCGAAAAAGCTGTAGACATAGCGGTAAAACTCTATGAAAAGCTGCGGATCCCGTGACGTGTTGTAGCCCGAATAGGGGCACCAGTCCCCGTTCATTTCATTTCCCAGCCGGAACAGCACCGGATGCCCGAAATCCGCCACGGTCTGCGCGTAATTCCGTAAAAATTCATCGTAGACCCCGTTCAGCACGTCATAGACCATGTTGCTCCGGCCCGAATCCACGGCGACGGTCTGGAGGGTAAGCTCCAGCGTCCGCCCCGCGTCATAGGCGCCGTTCAGCCGGTTCTCCAGATCCCCGTGCTTCTGCGTGTTTTCGAAGCTGGAATAGTTTACGATGATCGGGAAGGTGTAATCCGCAAGCTTTTCGAATTCCTGCAAATGGGAGAAATCAAAGGGCGTGCGCGGTTCAAATATGCCCCAGGTCAGCTGGCTTTCCTCCCCGAAATAACGTTGGTAGAACGCTTTCGTTTCATCGTTCCAGTCCCGCGCCGCCGCGTTGGGCAAGCCGGCCTTTCTGATATAGCCCTGCGCCGTTTTGTCGATTTCCTGAAAGCCCTCCGCAAGGTAGGCGTAGCCGCCGTTCAGGTAAATCGGCGCGGTCGCGCTGACCAAGACGGTCACGATCTCGCTGCCGGCCAGCGGTATGTCCAGACACACATAAAAATTTTTATCGCTGTTCACCCTCGAAAGCTTCGCCCGGCTCCACTGGGTGACGTATATGCTGCGGCCGCCGAGTTCCTGCGTTCCCTGAAACTCCAGGTAATGATCCGTCCAGTTTTTCAAAAATCCGTTGGAATAGGTCAGATAATCCGAGCGGCGCACGCCGCCGCCCAATTTTTGGTTGAATATTTCGATGCGTTTTTCCGGGCTTTCCAGCACGGCGCATACGCCCGCGATGCTCATGTCCACGCGCAGGCTTTTATCCACCGGCAGGCTGTATCCCCCTACGTAGTTGACGAAGCGGTTATACGCCCCCTCGTCATATAAATCGTAAAGCCCCGGCGGCACGGGTCCCCCGCTTCCGGCGGCAAAGCTCGCCGCCCCCGGATTCATGATCAGAAAAGAAGCCAGCGCCCACAAAGCCCAACGAACAAGTCTTTTTGCCACAAGGTCTTTTGTCAAATTCCGAAACGTTATTTCCAAGCACCTCCTTTTCAATTTTGGTTTCGTCCAAAATTGAAGCGCGCAAGCGCATTTGAATTGTTGGACGGACGGTTTGAGGACGAACCCACAGGTCCTCAAACCGTAGGCACCGCAAGGGGATTGCAACCCCATGGCGGCTTAATAAAGCGGTACCTCCATGCCTAAAGGCAGGGGAATGTGTGCCGTCCGTTCAATTTTGCTTAATTCTCAATTCCCGCGCGCGCCTGTACGCCTTCATTATAGTAATGCTTCACCTCCGCCATCTCCGTCACCAGGTCCGCGATATCCAGAATTTCTTTCGGCGCGTACCGGCCCGTCAGCACAACTTCCGTGTGCGGCGGGCGCGTTTCCAAAAGCGCGGTCACTTCTTCCACCGGCAGCAGCCCAAAAAACAGGGCTGTGTTCAGCTCATCAAATATTACCACGTCATAAGCACCGGAAGCAAGCACTTCTTTCATGCGCGCAAATCCGGCTTTCGCGTTGGCGACGTCCTCTTCGGAGGGTTTCCCCTTGACAAAATGGGGGTCGCCGAATTGTTCCATGGTCAGATTTTCGAAATAAGCGGGCGCGTTTAATTCGCTGTACGCCTGTCCTTTCATAAACTGGCCGAAAAATACGCGGTTTCCCGCGCACAGGCTTCTGAGCGCCAGGCCCAGCGCCGCCGTGGTTTTTCCTTTTCCGTTCCCCGTGTACACCTGAATGTAAGCTTTTTCGTTCATGATTTCCCCCTGTCATTGCCGCCCTCTGGGTGACGCCCGCCCCGCCAGATGCACCCTCCGTCATTGCGAGCGTAGCGAAGCAACCCAGCGCCTATGGCTCCCTCCGTCATCGTCGCCCCGTAGGCCGCGACGCCCCACCGCAGTTTATATCCCCTTCGTTGCACCGCTCCCCGGCGCCCCTCCGCCGTTGTCGCCACCAGCCGGGTGATCCGTTCCGCGTCCCTCTCAACTCCCGCGGGCCATGATCCGCTCCGCGATCCGTATGCCGTCCACGGCGGCCGATACGATGCCGCCGGCGTAGCCCGCGCCCTCCCCGCCGGGGTAAACCCCCTCCGCGCTGGCGTTCAGGCCGGCGTCCCGCAGGATCCTAACCGGCGATGAACTCCGGCTTTCCACGCCGTACAGGCGCGCGTCCTCCGAGGCGAAGCCCTTCAGCTTCCTGCCGAACACCGGCAGGCCTTCGCGGATCGCCGCCGCCGCAAAATCCGGCAGACATCCGGCCAAGCTGCCCCTGCCGCGCAAAAATTCGCCCACGGTTTCCTGCGGCGGCTTGTAAGACCCTCCCCCCAGGGCAAAGGCCAAGCGTTCGTAATGTTCCTGAAAAGCGATGCCCGCCAGAGGATCATCCGACCCGAAGTCCTCCGTCCGGACGTCCGCCAGCAGCGCGCTGTTCGCAAAAGCCGCGCCCCGCGCACGGTCGCTCATGCCGTTCGTCACCGTGCCGCCCTCCTGTGACGCGGCCGCTATGACGCTGCCGCCCGGACACATGCAGAACGTATAAAAACCCCTGCCGTCCTTGCAGCGATGCGCCAGTTTGTAGGCGGCGGGCGGCAAGCCGGCCTCCTGCGGCGGCATGCCGTAGACCTTGTTAAAATTTTCACCATACTGCGCGGCGTTGATCAGGCTCTGCGGATGCTCTATGCGAAGCCCGATGGAAAACGGCTTCTGCTCCATGGCGATCCCCTGCGCGGACAACATGGCAAAGGTGTCCCTGGCGCTATGCCCGATGGCTATGACCAAGGCGTCCGCCGGCATTTCCCGCCGCCCCTCCGGGCTTTCGGCAAAAACGGTCTTCCGTGTGCCTTTTTCGAAGCGCAGGCCGGTCAGTTTGTGGCGAAAAAGAACGGTGCCGCCGTCCGCGATGATTTTTTCCCGGATGTTTTTTACGACGTTCCGCAGCACGTCCGTCCCCATGTGCGGCGCCTGCCTGTAAAGGAGATCCGCGCCGCCGCCCGCCCGGACGAATTCTTCCAGCACCTTGCCGACGCGGGGATCGCGGATCCCCGTGGTCAGCTTCCCGTCCGAAAACGTACCCGCGCCGCCCTCGCCGAACTGCACGTTGGACTCCGGATCCAGAACGCCGTCCCGCCAGAAGCGGTTCACGTCCGAAATCCGTTCCTCCACGGGCTTCCCGCGCTCAAGGACGACGGGCTTGAAGCCGCATTCCGCCAAAACCAGCGCGGCAAACATGCCGCAGGGGCCGAAGCCCGCGATCACCGGCGGCAATCCGGAGAAAGAACCGCGCCCGTCGTCCGCGCCTGAAAAGCTGTATTGCCCCGACGGCGCAAGCTCCAGTGCGCCGCCGCGCTTCTGCGCGTTCAGAACGCGCAATATTTCGGTTTCCGGCAGTTCCCCCGTCCCCGGTCTTTCCAGCGAAAAATCCACGCTGTAGACAAGACGTATGCGGCTTTTGTCCCGCGCGTCCACGGATTCCCTGACGACCCGCCAGTCCGCCACGCGGCAGCCCTCTTTCTCCAGCCCGCACACAGCCGCTATTTTTTCCGGGATCCGGTCCTTCGGTTCCCCCAAGCTTAGCCTGATTTCATGAATGCGAAACACCAGTCCCCTCACTTCAACAGCTTCTCCAGCGAATCCCCGTTCTTATACGCCTCCAGCAAACGCGCGGACTCCGACACATCGCCCAGCAGTATGCCGCCGCTGAAGCGGTTGTTCACGAAGTAGAGCTTCCTGTACGTCTTTTTCGCCGTGTCGTGGATTTCAAAGGTTTTGTATTTCTTCGCGGGATCCGAACCGTTGTCGCCCACCGCGAAAAGGGATATGCCGAAGCCGTTGAACGCGTTGGACGGGATCACCGTCTCATACGCGGCCTCGTCCCCGGCGGCGTTGACACCCGCAGTCTTGCCCATCTCGGCCGCCTGCATCCAGATGGCGTAATTGCTTCCTTTATATGCCGCGCAGTCGCCGCAGGCGTAGACGTCCGCCGCGCTGGTTTCCATCCGCTCGTTGACCTCGATGGACCGCTCTGCCTGAATGCCGGCGGCCTTGGCGAGTTCCGTGTTTTGTTTCACGCCCGTGGACAGGATGACGAGTTCCGCGTTGACCGCGGAGCCGTCCGTAAACGTCACGGCGGACGCCCGGCCTTCTTTTCCCGTGATTTCCGCGACGCCCAGCGACGTGTGTATGGAAACCCCGGCCTGCTCCGCCGCCTCTTGCAGAAGCTCGCCGCCTTTTTTGTCTAACTGCCGCCGCATCAAGCCGTCCCCGGTCTCGATGACGCTGACTGCCTTCCCGGCTTTTTTGATCTCCCAGGCGGCTTCCAGCCCCAGCACGCCCCCGCCGATCACGGCGGCCGATTTTACGTCGGGAATATATTTCTGGATCGCGTACACGTCCGCCAGCGTCCGGATCGCGAACACGCCCTTCAGGTCCGCGCCGGGGATGGGCGGCCTGAACGATTCCGCCCCCGTTGCCAGCACCAGCTTGTCGTAGGGCTTGCTTTCCCCGCTTTCCAGGCGGACGACCTTGCCGGCGGGGTCGATCGCCGTCACGTTGGCGTTCAGCGTCAGGGTTATGCGGTTCTCCGCGTACCAGTGTTCCGGCTTCAGGAAGAGGTTGATGGCGTCCAGATCCGACAAAATCCCTTTTGTCAGCATGGGACGGTTGTAGGCCGGCACGGCTTCACGGCTGATGATTTCAATGGTACACGCCTGGTTGCGTTTGCGGATTTCCTCCGCCGCGGCCGTGCCGGCGGCCCCGTTCCCGACAATGACGTAGCTTGCTTTCACGTCGGAGACGAAATCCGTGTCGCCCGCTTCCACTTCGACAAATTGTTCGGGCCCGACGCCGCAGACCGGGCAGGCCATCGGCGCCTCGTCCCCTTCCACCAATTCGCCGCAGATCAGGCATTTCCAGACCTGCTTTTTCTGCCCGGCCTTTTTGGGTTTGACGATTTCACCGGAAAGCACGGAGGCGCCGAAGCCGTATCCGAATTCGTATGCTTCCTGCAGCTCCGCGTCGCCCGGCTTGAAGCGGGCGCGCAAGCCGTCCCCGTAAAGTTTGAGCTTCAGCTGCCTCAGACGCGCCATGATGTTCGGCACGCCCTCGCCGCTCCAGCCGTAAGAGCCGAAGGCCGAGGCGAATTTTCCGCCGTGGGTTTTGGCGAACATACAGGTCGTCAGGTCCCATATGGGCTTCAGCGCCTCGCCCACGATGGTAGGCGTCCCGAACAGGATTCCGTCCGCCCACGCCAGATCCGCCAGAACCTCCCCCTGGTCCGCGCTTACCAGGTCATAAGACCGCACGTCCAAGTCCCCGGCGGCGCGGATGCCTTCTTCTATCTTCTGCGCCATCATTTCCGTGTAACCGTATGCCGAAACATAGGGGATCACCACGGTTTTTTTCGCGTTCGGGTTTGCGTCCGAAGCCCATTCGCGGTATGTCTCCACGATTTCCAGCGGGTTCCTGACCAACACAGGCCCGTGCCCCGTGGCGATGGCCCGGATCTTCAGGTCCTTGATCTGCCGGATGGCGCTCAGCACGTCCTTTTTAAAGGGTCCCATGATATTGTCGAAATAATAGCGCAGGGCCCTTCTGTAGCCGGCCTCGTCCTTGACCTGGTCGTCCGTGATCCCCTCGTCGCTGTAGTGGCAGCCAAACATGTCGCAGGTCACTAAGGTCTCTATTTCGGGGATATAGGTAAAAATGCTGTCGGGCCAGTGCAGGTTCGGCACGCTGAAAAATTGCAGGGTTTTATCGCCCAGCGACAATTCGTCGCCGGATTTGACCAAGGTCGCGCTGAAATCTTTGTTGCAGATTTCTTTCATGAAATTAATGGCGGCCGCCGAGCCGACCAATTTCATTTTCGGGTTCAGCGCCAGCAGCTTTTCCACGCTCCCCGAATGATCCGGCTCCGTGTGGTCCACGATCAGGTAATCGATGTCTTCCAGGCGGACGAGCCCGGTCAGCCCCTCGATGTAAGAATCAAAACATTTGAGCTTGGACGATTCGAACAGCGCGGTTTTTTCCGATCCTTTCAGAAGATAAGAATTGTAGGTGGTTCCGAATTCCGTTTCCATGATGATATCGAAGACACGCAGCGCCGGATCAAGGCTTCCCACCCAATGGAAATCCTTTGCGATTTGCTTGCTTTTCATAAGTTTTAAGACCTCCCTTTCGATTTTATTGCTCCGACAATGAAACCTTGGAGCCGCAGTTTCCCGCTTCCCCGCCGGATGCATCCGCTCCCTGCCTTTCATCGTACCACAAAAGCGCCCCTTTTACAAGTTTTTCAAAGCGGGCCGGGATTTTCTTGACCGCCCACCGCGCAACGCGTATAATGGAAGCGGTGTTATAATGAAAAGGATGGAAGCATGAATTGAGAACGCGGCGATGACAGGAATGAGGTGGAAGAATGGACACGGTGTATGAACTTGCGGTAAAACGGATCGCGCTCTATTCGAGCGGGCTCGGATTTTTTGAGCTGAGCGGCGATGTGAGCGGCGCGGGACGGGTCGAACTGCCTTTTGACCGGGAGCAGATGAACGACGTGCTGAAATCCCTGACGGTGTACGACCCGGAGAGCGTTTCGCCGTCGGCCAGCTATCCGAACGAGGAAACGGAGGAACGGACGCTCGGAAGCCTGCGCGTCGATCTCAGGGGCGAGCCGACCCTGGAACGGATACTCTCCGGTTTGCGGGGCGAACGCGTGGAGATCAAGGCGCCCCTGTGGTTCGCGGCGCGGGGGATCCCGCCGGTGAAAGCGGCGGGGGAGATCGTCGGCGTGCAGACCCGGGCGGGCACGGACAACGGCGCCCGTTTTGAGGAAAGCGTTCTGACGCTGTTTTGCGAGGGGCAGCTGGCACAGGTGCCGATCAGGGAGATCGAGAGCTGCCGGTTTTGCGACCCGGACGTCACTGCGGCGCTGGCAGACGCGCTGCGCTTTCTGTCCGAGGCGGGCGCGGGCGAGCAGCGTGTCCTGAAAGTCTGCTTAGACGGCGCGAAGCCGCGCGAGGTGCGCGTGAGCTTTGTCATTGCCGCGCCGGTGTGGAAAGCGAACTATCGGCTGGACCTGCGCGGAGAAGCTCCTTTCCTACAGGGCTGGGCCGTGGTGGACAACGCGAGCGACACGGACTGGAACGATGTGGATCTTTCCCTGGTGGTCGGCCGGCCGGTCAGCTTCGTCCAGCCGTATTACGCGCCGCTGTTTCTCTCGCGGCCGGAGATCCCCCTTTCGATCGCCGGGTTTGCGCAGGCGCAGACCTATGACAGCGGCTACACGGCCGGGGAGATAAACGCGATGGACATGGAGGAGCGGTACGAGGAACCGGCGGCCATGATGGAAATGGTGATGCAGAAACGCGCGATTGCCCGATACGGTGAGAACGATTCGAACGACGCGAATTTCGAATTGTCGGGGCGCTATGAAACGGCGGAAGCGAAAGCGGCGGGGGAACATTTCGCCTATACCCTGAAAAACAGGATCACGCTGCCGCGCCAGCAAAGCGCGATGGTGCCGCTTGCGCAAGGAACCTGCGCCGCCAGAAAGGTCGTGATTTTCAATCCTGCCAGAGGGGCGCACCCGGCGCTCGGCGTCGAAATCACCAATCTGCTGGGCGTCAAACTGCCGGCGGGCGCGGTCACGGTGTATGACGACGGCCTGTACGCGGGCGACGCCCTGCTTGATTTCCTGCCGCATGACGAGAAACGGCTGATCAGCTACGGCGATGATTTATCCGTGCACGGCGTCAGCGAACAGGACCGGAACAACCTTGTCGGATCCGTGAAAATCGTGAAAGGCGTCATGACGATCCTCACGAAGATCGTCCATAAAACGACCTATGTCTTCAAGAACAGCTCAGACGCCGCGAAAACGCTGATACTGGAACACCCCGCCACGGCGGACGCTCGGCTCGTCGAACCTGAAAATCCCATGGAAAAGACCGCGCAGGGTTACCGTTTTGAGGTGCCGCTGGGCGCCCGTGCCAAGGCTGACTTCACGGTGACGGAGGAAGGGCAAAGCGTGAACAGCATCATGTTCCTGAACCAGCCGTACAGCGCGGTCAGCGCGTATTTTCGCAATGACGCCTACCCCGCGCAGGTGCGCGACGCCCTGCGAAAGGCTGAATCGCTCGCGGGGGAGGTCAGCAAGCTGCAGGCGCGCCTGGACGCAGGGGCACGGCAGATGGCGCACAAAGCGGAGAACCAGGATCGCATCCGGCAAAACCTGACGGCGGTCGGAAACGGCTGCGCGCAAGGGAAGGCGTATATCGAGGAACTCGCCGCGACAGACAAGGAGATCGAAGCGCTCGCCCGGAACATGGAAGCCACGGAAGAAGAAGCGGTGAAAGCGCAGGCAAACTACAAGGATTACCTCGCGGGAATAGAGGCGTAACGGCAGAAAGGGTAAATACGAGCCACTTGCATTTCAACGAAAACTCAAGATTGTTTAGACTATGGAGGATATGATGAAAACGATTAAAACACATTTCTGCATTGTTGCCGCGCTTGCGGTGCTGCTTGCCTCGCTGTCAGCCTGCGCTGCGTCAGAGGCCCCGGATCCCGACTCATCTGCAGCTGCCTCCGGCGGAGAGGACCCGGCTTCGTTCTCATACAGCAGCGGTATTGACGAAAATGGATTTTGGCAAGGGATAACTGCGGCTGATTACGTCGAACTATATGATTACAACGCATTTTCTGTTCCAAGTACCGTTTATGAAATTTCTGACTCTGCGGTACAAGACGAGATAGCCGCCATTTTGGAAAATTACTCCACGGCAGAGCAGATCACGGACACTGCGGTTGCGGATGGAGATACAGTAAACATTGACTATATCGGCAGTGTTGACGGCGTGGAATTTGACGGAGGAAGCACCGGCGGGGCGGGCACAGATGTTACAATCGGCGTGACAAGCTATATTGACAATTTTCTTGAACAGCTCATCGGACACGATCCGGGTGATACATTTGACGTGAACGTCACATTTCCCGAAGACTACGGCGTAGACAACCTGAACGGGAAAGCGGCTGTGTTTGTAACAACTGTCAACTACATTGTCAAAACGTCAACCCCTGAGCTTACCGATGCTTTTATCGCGGATAATTTAGCGCTTGATTACGGTTACACGACTATAAGTGAAATGCAGGACGGCATATATGCCCATTTGCAAACCGAAGCGATTCAAAATTATATATACGAGTATCTGACTACGGCCACGACAGTCAGCGAGGTTCCTGAAACCCTGGTAGAATATCAAAAGAACGCCATGCTTCAATATTACCGCGAGCATGCGGATAGCTACGGCGTATCACTTGATGAGTTTCTCGCCACGTATGCGGGCATCTCGTCAGAAGACGAACTGATTGAAACCAACGCCGAAAACAACCGACAAGCGGCACAGCATGCACTCGTTATTCAGGCGATAGCGGAAGACGCAAAAATCTCTGTTACGGACGAGGATCTCGCTAATTATTTCGAGAATCAGGTAGGCAGCCCGGATTACTCAGGGTACGAGGAACACTATGGCCTGCCGTATTTGAAGCAGACGGTTCTTTTGCAAAAAGTTATGGATTATCTCAGCGAGCATACGGTATTGGAGTGAAAGCGCGGAAAACTTTCCACGCGCCGCCGGGCGATCACACCGGCGGTTCTGCACATACCTAAGATTCATAACAGTAACAGGGCATAGTTAAACGGCACGGCTAAATGCGGTGCCGTTTTTATTGCTCCGACAATTAAACATTGGACAAAGTGGCGAGGATTTTTTTCGCCAGGCAAGGCGGCGGGTTCCGCTGATACTGGCTGTATCAACGGGTTCCGCCAACGAAGCCTGACGG
>JAITOE010000262.1 GCA_031290135.1 Eubacteriales Family XIII. Incertae Sedis bacterium | reverse complement strand
CGGGGGCGAGGTTCAGGGTGACGGACAGCGCGGGAACGGCCATAGGCGCGTCCGGCGGCGAATACGTCACCGACAGCGCGGGAACCATCCTCATAGCGGACATCCCCAAAGAGGGTTTTTGTTCAGAAGACAAAAGGGGACAAATGAACCGTCCCCTTTTGTCCTGTTAAATGAACCGTCCCCTTTTGTCCTGTTCCCTTTTGTCCTGTTTTGTCCTGTCCGCGCGCTTTTGTCCGGCTATCACACCACCGGTTCGTATATGTCTATCTCCGTTTCGGCGCTGTAAAACGCCTCCGTCTTCGGAATCAAGGTCACAAAATGCGCCGTTTTCATATGCGCCTTCAGATGTTCCATGCTCTCCCATTCCTCCAGCATCGTCAGCACTAAGGGATCCTCTATTTTCTGATGTACCCCATAGGCGATGCAGCCGTCCTCCTTGCGCGTTTCCGCCACCAATTCCCGGAAAACCTTCAACACGTCCTCCGTATGCCCTTCTTTGATGAGATGTTTCGCAACGACTTTAATCATTTGTCCTCTCCTTTCGATTTTCGATTTGTTTAATCATCGATTGATACTATGAAATGGCCGCATCTTTAATAGTCCGCGAACGAAAGGTTCATGTCCACGTTCCCTTTGATCCCTGCCACGGAACCCGTGCTTGAAAACTGCCATATGCTGAATTGATAGGGATACGCCGGCAGTTTGTAATACTGCGCCAGCCATTTGTCATAGGCTTCTAATTTTTCCAGTTCCATGCGGGACACGAACCATTTGGGGTTCGCGTAAATCATGGGTATGTACCCGGCCTGGCGGATCCGCTCACAGAACGCGGCGGCGATGCGCGTCACCTGCGCGGGCGTCAGCGCGTCGGTACGGGCGGACTCCCCCGAAATCTCTTCCATGTCGAACACGACCGGAAAACGCACGGAAAATCCGCTCATGTTCCCCAGAATAAATTCCGCCTCTTCGACCGCCTCTTCTTCCGTGATCGCCTGCGAAAAGAAATAGAGCCCTATCTTGACTCCGGCGGCCGCGGCGCCCTGCGCATTGGCTTCGAAATACTCGTCCAGGGTCACTTTCCCCGTCCCGTAGCCCCGGTAGCCCGCGCGGATCATGGCGAAAGATATGCCGTCCCCGGCGACTTTCGCCCAGTCTATCTCCCCCTGGTAGCGGGACACGTCGATGCCCAAAAGCGCCTGCCCGCTGCCGGGCGTCCCGTCCGGTGCGCCAAGGGAAGCGCTGCCGGCATAAACCGGGCGCTGCTTCTCCCACGAAAGGGAGTTCCAGTCATAGGGATGCTTCCGGAGGTTCGGATCGACGTCTGCATACAGGATCTTGCCGTCCTCTTTGTAGATGATCTTGTTTGAAAACAAACGGCTGAGGAATTCCGTGTTGATGTTGTACTCTTCCGCGAACCGCTTGATCTTATCTGCGGAAAGCCAGCCCCTGGATTCCATCTCTTCCTCTGGAGGCAGCGCGCTTTCTTCCGCATCCGCGTCTTCGTCCGTCTCCGTTCCGGCAAGGCCGGGAATGTCCGGGGCGGGCGCGGGCCATTGCCGCAGAATCCATCCCTGCGATGCCAGCAGCAAAATGATTACGATCAGGAGAAGCGGGACGCGCCAGTCCTTTTTGGCTTTCCCCGCCCGCCTGCCCGGTATTGCCGGCGCCGCGCCTGGCTTTTCGTCTTGTTCGCTGTTTTTCACATCACGGCCTCCCCTGCCTCAAACGCGCGCAAATTCAATTCCGCGAAATTTGCTTTCACATTGCCGCGGACCAAAGCTTTCCAGTCTATGCCGCCGATATGCAGGGCTTTTACGAGCGCGCCCAGCAAAACGATGTTCATGGCCCGCGCATTGCCTAATTTCTCCGCGATTTCCCCCGCCCGGACGACGGAAACCTTCGCTTTTTCGGACAATTCTTCCAAAATGCCCTTGGGATAGGCGACTAACCCCCTGCTGATGGGCGCCGAAGGGATCTCAAAATCGTTGATCACCATCTGCCCGCCCGGTTTCAGGTATTCGAACCAGCGCAGGGCTTCCATCTTCTCAAAGGCGACGATGATGTCCGCCTCGCCTTTGTCCACGATGGGCGACCGGATTTTATCCCCGAAGCGGATCTGCGTGCTGACGTTCCCGCCTCTTTGCGACATGCCGTGGATTTCCGACATTTTCACGTCGTAGCCTGCGCTGAGAAGTCCTTCGGACAGGATTTTGCTGGCTAAGATCGTCCCCTGCCCGCCTACGCCTACAAGCAGGATGTTCTTCACTGTGTTTTTCATGTTTTCCTCATTTCTGCAAGTACCCGCAGGGCGGTTATCTGTCCCGTCAGTGCGAGCGGAGCGAAGCAATCCATATGCGCTGGATTGCTTCGCGTTGCTCGCAATGACGGAGATGTTGCCCGCAATGACATTGCGCGTGCGCAGTTCCGTCACTTGCCTGCTAACGATCCGCGCCCGCCCTGCGGCTGTGTCATTCCGTTCCGCTTAACCCTCCGCCGTGATGGCGCCGAACTCGCATACTTGCATACATACGCCGCAGCCCGTGCAGGAAGCCGCGTCGATGGTGATGGCGCCTGCCGCGCGGATGGACGGACAGCCTGTTTTCACGCACATCCTGCACTTCCTGCAGGCCTCCTGGCTGATCACGCATTTTTTCGGCGAAAGGTCGAATTCCGCCCTGTCCTCCTCGCTGAATTTTTTCAGGATGCAAGGGTAGCGCGTGATGATCACCGTCGGCTCGTCCTTGGCGAGGGCGTCCTCCAGGGCGGCATCCACTTCGTCCAGCGCCAGCGGGTTCACCAAGTAGATGTTGCTGCCTTCCACGCCGATCGCCTTGCAGAGGGCGGGAATGTCCACTTCGGCGGCCGGCTCGCCCATCAGGGTAAAACCGGTGCCGGGGTTCTGCTGGTGCCCTGTCATTCCCGTGATCCGGTTGTCCAGGATGACGGAAACGCTGTTGCCTCTATTATACACCACATCCATCAGGCTTGTAACGCCTGAATGGAAAAAAGTCGAATCCCCTATGACGGCCACGACCTTCTCCGGCCGTCCCGTCAGGGCAAAGGCTTTCGCGGCGCCATGGCCCGTGCTGATGCTGCCGCCCATGCAAAAACAGGAATCCATCGCCGAAAGCGGCGGCGAGGAAGCCAGCGTGTAACAGCCGATATCCCCCGTGATCACTACGCCTTTCTTTTTTGAAAGCGCGAGGAAAAAGCCTCTGTGGGGACAGCCCGCGCACAGGGTCGGCGGACGCGGCACGGCGGTTTTTTCCGAATGAATGGCAATGGGCATTTCGCCGAACACGGCTTCCCGGACGATCCGCCCGTTCAGCTCGCCGCGCTCCGGGATAAGCGCCTTGCCGACGCAGGCGATGCCGGCGGCCTTGATCTGCGTCTCCATATAGGGATCCAGCTCCTCCACCACGTAGAGGGTCTCTACTTTGGACGCAAACTCCCGCACCAGATCCATGGGCATGGGATGCGTCATCCCCAGCTTCAGGTAGGACGCGTCGTCGCCGAACGCGTCCCGCGCGTACTGATAGGCGGCGCCCGCGCTGATGACGCCGGTTTTCAGGCCGTTGTATTCCGCCCGGTTCACAGGCGCGGTGTTGGCGTATGCCTGCATCGCCGCCATCCGTTCCGTGAGTTTTTCATGCATGACGATGGCGTTGGCCGGCGTCGCCACGTATTTTTCGATGTTGCGCACATAGGGCACGACGGGCGCGTCCTGCCGTCCCTCCAGCTGCACGGGGCTTTTGCTGTGGCAAATCCGGGTGGTCAGGCGCAGCATCACGGGCGTGTCGAATTTTTCCGAAAGCTCGAACGCCAATTTCGTGAAATCTTTCGTTTCCTGGCTGTCGGAGGGTTCTAACATGAGCAGCTTTGCCGCAAACGCGTAATTGCGGTTGTCTTGTTCGTTCTGCGAACTATGCATGCCGGGATCGTCCGCCGAAACCAGCACACAGCCGCCGTTTACGCCCGTATAGGCGAAGGTGAACAGCGGATCCGCCGCCACGTTCACGCCGACGTGCTTCATGGCGGCCAAGGAACGCACCCCCGCCAGCGAAGCGCCTATCGCCGCTTCCAGCGCGACTTTTTCATTGGGCGCCCATTCGCTGTAAAGCGTGTCTTTAAAGTTTGCCAGATTTTCCAGAATCTCCGTACTGGGCGTACCCGGATAGGCCGATGCGAAAAGCAGACCCGCCTCATATGCGCCCCGCGCCACCGCTTCATTGCCCGTCAGTAATTTTTTTTCCTGCATGCGAATCCTCCTCCTTAGGAAGTATGCCCGCCGCTGCGGATCAGCGCGGCTTTTTGGCTGTATTTTTTGGCAAGCGTCCCTTCGCCGGCCTCCGTATAGAGCTGCGCAAGCGCATCCATGCTTTCGACATGGGACGGGCACAGCCGCAACGCCTGTTTGAACATTTCCTCCGCTTCTTCCCCCTGCGCGCTGCCATGGTACGCCGCTCCCAGATAATAGTAAAGCGGCCACCAGTCGCTGTATTTGCCGTTCACATAGGGTTCTAAGATGTCAATCCCCTCATGCCAACGGCCTGCCAGCACCGCGTTGCAGCCTTTTTCGATTTCAAGCGGCTCGGCTAACTGCCGGATGCGCTCGCGGATCTCTTTGCGGTCCTGCGCATGGTCCGAATATTTGAGGTACGTTTTCCACGTCAGATAGGCTTTCTGGTACAGCCCCAAATTCAGATACGCGTAGCCCAGATAATAGTGCGCCATCGGAAAACGCGGAAAGGCCGCAGCGGTAAGTTCGAAGTATTCCAATGCCTCCGCTTTCAGGTTCCCCACATAAGCGCTGTCGCCGCCGTTCAGGTACATGGCGCGGCAGGCCATGGCGTAGCCGTACATGGCCTCGAGGTTTTTCGGCTCCATGCAGAGTGCCGCCCTGAAATAGATGCAGGCCTGATCCGGTTCTTCCCGTTCCGCCAACGTTGTTCCGGCAGCCGGACGGCTGCCATCCGGAGTGCGGGGCATGTCCGTACTTCGGACGTGCCCCGCCAAACTTTTCGCTTCCCGGACCAGCACCTCCGCCGCATTGCCGCGAAAGCAGGTTTTTAAGAATTTCACATAATTCCCCGCATAGGGAAACTGCGGGGATATCCCCATCACGTAAGCCATGTTTTCGCCGATGCGCAGCGCGGACAGACCCTCCGCAGAATGAAAATCCGCCATGTCTTCCTTGCGCAGCGGCACGGGAACCCCCTGCATGAACGAAATCCCGCCCCGCGTGAGATAGGCATCCGAAAATTCGTCGAAGACAAACTTGCTTAGATGTTTTTCCAGATGCTTTCCCACCCGGTCCGGCCGCGTCCGGATATCCGCGTCCGCCGAGGCCGCCTGTTCGTCTTCTTTGGTTTTTTTTGTGAACATCACGCGTTTTTTCCTCTGCCTATGTCCGTGTGCTTCCTATAACATGCGAAAGCGTTCATCTTTCAATTGATCCGCGTTTTGCAAGGCGCCCCGGAGCTGGCCCAGCATGCGTTCTTTATCCTGCGGCAGCGTGCCGCGCAGCGACACGTAGTTGGACGCGTGGTTGCTCCGGAAGACGCATTTCCTGCTTACATTGACATTTTCCAGCAGCAAAAGGGTCTCTTCCACCACCTGAAGCGGGGTAAGCACCCTGAAACGTCCTTCCTGAATGTCCTTATACAGCGGCGCCTGCGGCTCCACCATCAGCGTGAGCAGACCCACGTAGGAGGCTTCCATTTCCGAGATCATGGTTCCGCTGAAAGCGGCGTGTTCCTCCCAGCCGTCCTGTCCCGAAAGGCCGGATATGAACGTGACCGACGCGGGAACGGACGCGGCTTCTATCTTTTGGACGGCTTCGATGATCTGCGCCCGTTCCGCGCCCTTTTTGATTTCGGCAAGCACCCTGTCGCTGCCGGATTCCGCGCCGATATAAATGATGCCGAGGCCGTTGTCGCGCAAGGCCGCCAGCTCCGCCGGGCTTTTGCGCAGGACGTCCTGCGGGGAACCGTAAATACCCACGCGTTCGCACGCCGGGAAGAGCGTCTTCGTTTTTTCCAAAATGCGAAGAAGGGCATCGTTTTTCAGCGCCAGCGCGTCGCCGTCCGCCAGAAAAACGCGCCCCACGTTGTGAAACATGTGCCGGGACTCCTCCAGATCCCGGAAGATCTCGTCTTCTTTGCGCACGCGAAAGGATTTGTCCTTGAACATGCTGCAAAAGGTGCAGTCGTTATGCGCGCAGCCCAGCGTCGCCTGAATGATCAGGCTGTACGCCTCGCTGGGCGGCCGGTAAACGCTTCCTATGTATTCCATGATATTACTCCCCTCCGGCTACATGCGTTCCGGGGCGACGATGCCCAGCAGCCGCAGCCCGTTCCCGATCACCTGCCTGGCGGCAAAGACCAGCGCCAGTTTCGCCTGCCGCTCCCTTTCATTGTCTGTTAAAATATGTTCGTCGTGGTAGAATTTGTTAAATGCCTGTGCGACGTTCACGACGTGCCGGGTCAAAATGGACGGCTCATATTTTTCT
>JAITOE010000229.1 GCA_031290135.1 Eubacteriales Family XIII. Incertae Sedis bacterium | reverse complement strand
TCTTGGAATTGATAATTTTGTTATCCGGGTTCATGCGGCTGTTGAAAGTGGCTGTGAATAGTAACATAAATTTACCGATAAATTGACGCCTCCGCAACCCCCCCTCGCGTTCCCCACGGGGCGGCGCTGGTGTTATCCGCCCGGTATGTCGGGTTTGCCTTTCGAAGAGACATCCCGGCGGGACTGCCCCCCAGACGGACACACCTTTGAATAGCGGCGAATTTCCTCTGTACTTTTACCCGCCGCAGCGATATAATTGAAGCAGCCGGATCCGCCGTTCAATCCGGGATCCGTCCAAAACCGAAACGCACAAAGAGGAGACGACATGTACGACAAATTAGACTTCATTCAGGAAAAATACGACGAGCTTTCCGCGCGGGTCTCCGATCCGGAGATCATCGGGGACCAGCCCGTCTGGCAGAAATTCGTCAAGGAAATGAGCGAGATGGAACCCATTGTCCGGGAGTACGCGGAGTATAAGAAGAACAGGGACGCGCTGACGGAGACCAAAGCGACGCTGGAGGGCGGCGGGTTGGACGATGAAATGAAAGAACTGTTCAAGCTGGAGCTTTCGGACCTGGAGGAACGGCTCGCGGCCGGGGCGGAGGAATTGCAGCGCCTGCTTCTGCCCAAGGATCCCAACGACGACAAGAACGTGTTTCTGGAAATCCGGGCGGGCACGGGCGGAGAGGAAGCCGGGCTGTTCGGCGCCGACCTGCTGCGCATGTACATGCGGTACGGCGAGCGGCGGGGCTGGAAATCGGAGGTCATGGATCTGAACGAAACCGGCTTGGGCGGCATCAAGGAAGCGGTGATTCTCATCAAGGGGAAGGGCGCCTATTCGCGGCTGAAATACGAAAGCGGCGTCCATCGCGTGCAGCGGGTGCCGGAAACGGAGTCCAGCGGCCGGATCCACACGTCCGCCGCCACGGTGGCCGTGCTGCCGGAGGTGGACGACGTGGAGGTCGAAATGGATCCGAACGATGTCCGGGTGGACGTATACCGCTCCTCCGGCAACGGCGGGCAGTCGGTGAACACAACGGATTCGGCGGTGCGGCTGACCCATCTGCCCACGGGCATCATCGTGACCTGCCAGGATGAAAAATCCCAGCTGAAAAACAAGGACAAGGCGTTTAAAGTGCTGCGGGCGCGTCTTTACGACGAAAAAATGAAAGAACAGAACCGGGAAATATCCGAGACGCGGAAGAACCAGGTGGGTTCCGGTGACAGGAGCGAGCGAATCCGCACGTACAATTTTCCGCAGGGGCGCGTTTCCGACCACCGGATCAACCTCACCCTTTACAAACTGGATTATTTTCTGGACGGGGATCTGGATGAGATCGTCGGCGGCCTGATCACGAACGACCAAGCGGAGAAAATGAGGAATTTTTGACGGAACGAAGCGGCGGGGACGAAGCGGCATAGACCGGGACGAAGCGACAGGGACGAGAGAATGGAAACGAAAATATATCAGGTGGAAGACCTGAACGCGGACATGCTGGACAAGGCGGACGTATATGGGGACGCGGCGGCGCGGCAGGCGGTGGACGCGGCGCGCGCGGCGGTCGGACGCGCCGCGGGGATCCTCCGGGGCGGCGGTCTGGTGGCATTCCCGACGGAAACCGTATACGGCCTCGGCGCGGATGCCTTCAACGAAGCGGCCGTGCGGAAGGTCTACGCGGCAAAGGGGCGGCCCCAGGACAACCCGATGATCGTGCATATCGCGCGGGCGAGCGACGTGGGCGCGCTGACCTCCGCCCTGTCGCCGGACATGGTGAAGCTGATCGAATGTTTCTGGCCCGGCTCTTTGACCCTGATCGTGAAAAAAAGGGCGGATGTGCCGGCCGCCGTCACCGGCGGGCTGGACACGGTGGCCGTCCGGATGCCGGACGATCCCGTCGCCGCCGAATTGATCCGGCAGGCGGGCACGCCGGTGGCCGCACCGAGCGCCAACCTGTCCGGGAAGCCCAGCCCCACAAAGGCCGCGCACGTCATACGGGATCTGGGAGGGCGCATCGACGTCATACTGGCCGGGGGCGAATGCCGGGTGGGCATCGAATCCACCGTGCTGGACCTATCCGGCGAAACGCCGGTCATCCTGCGGCCCGGCGCCGTCACCGCCGACCAGATCGCCGACATCCTCGGAAAAGAAGTGGAAACGGACCCGGCGCTGCTGCGGCGGGACGTTCCGGACGGCCTGACGGGCGCGGACGCGGCGGCCGCGCCGAAAGCGCCCGGCATGAAGTACCGGCATTATGCGCCGAACGCGGAAATGCTGGTGCTGGAAGGGCGGCGGGACCGCGTCAAAAACGAAATCCTGCGCCTGAAAGCGCTGAACGAAAAGCTCGGCCGCCGGGTAGGCACGATGCTCTTTGAAGAAAAAAGCTTCACGGAAGCGGCGCACGGTTTTTTCTCGGAGCTGCGGGATCTGGACGACGCCGGCACGGATCTGATCCTGGCGGGCGCCCTGAGCGAAAACGACGGGCTGGGCTTCGCGGTGATGAACCGCATGATGAAGGCGGCCGGGTATAATATCATAAAAGTATGAAAGCACAGGGGGACGGTTCTATGAAAATCGCGATGGCTTCCGACCACGGAGGCTTCAAACTGAAGGAACACATAAAGACCCACCTTGCCGGGCGCGGCGCGGAGGTGCTGGACCTGGGGACGGATTCAGAGGAATCCGTGGATTACCCGGTGTTCGGAAAAGCCTGCGGCGAAGCGGTGGCATCGGGAAAAGCCGAGCGTGGGATCGTCTGCTGCGGCACGGGCGTCGGCATATCCATCGCCGCCAACAAAATCCGCGGCATCCGCTGCGCGCTGTGCGCAAACGTCTTCATGGCGGAAATGGCCAAAAGACACAACGACGCGAACATCATCGCGCTGGGCGGGCGCGTCCTTGACGAAGAAACCGCCGTCCGCATCGTCGATGCGTGGCTGGACGCCGAATTTGAAGCGGGCCGCCACAGACGCCGCGTAGAGATGCTGGACGGCCTGTAGCCCCGGTTGCTTTCGTATCCCAGCCCAAGGAGCAATGGCATGTCGGGCGTCACCTCCGTCATTGCGAGAAGCGAAGCGACGAAGCAACCCAGCGCAACTGGATTGCTTCGCTACGCTCGCAAAGACAGGCACTCCGTCATTGCGAGGAGCGAAGCGACGAAGCAACCCAGCGCAACTGGATTGCTTCGCTATGCTCGCAAAGACAGGCACTCCGTCATTGCGAGGAGCGAAGCGACGAAGCAACCCACATGCCCTCCGGGATACCGCAGCCCCGGTTACCTATACCATTAAATAGAAAGGATTTCCATGCATACCAACGTATACGACGTCCTGAAAGAACGCGGATTCATCAAGCAAAGCACCCACGAAGAAGAAATCCGGGAGCTGCTGCAAAACGAGAAAATCAAATTCTACATCGGCTTCGACCCGACGGCGGACAGCCTGCACGTAGGCCATTTCATGCAAGTGATCATCATGATGCACATGCAGAAATTCGGCCATACGCCCGTCGTCCTCATCGGCGGAGGAACCGGCATGGTGGGAGATCCCTCCGGCAGGTCGGACATGCGGCAGCTCATGACGCCCGAAACCGTTTCGGAAAACTGCCGCCGCTTCGAGGTGCTTTTCAGCCGCTTCATCGACTTTTCGGACGGAAAAGCCATCGCCGCGAACAACGCGGACTGGCTTTTGAACCTGAATTACATAGAATTCATACGGGACATCGGCAGACATTTTTCAGTCAACCGGATGCTGACGGCCGAATGCTTCAAACAGCGGATGGAGCAGGGGCTGAGCTTTCTGGAATTCAATTACATGCTCATGCAGTCCTATGATTTCCTGGAGCTTTTCCGCCGCCACGGCTGCAAAATGCAGTTCGGCGGCGACGACCAATGGTCCAATATCATCAGCGGCGTGGACCTGATCCGGCGCGAGACGGGCGAACGCGCCTACGGCATGACCTTCACCCTGCTCACCACCAGCGAGGGGAAGAAGATGGGGAAAACGCAGAAAGGCGCGCTGTGGTTGGACGCGGACAAAACCTCGCCCTATGAATTCTACCAGTACTGGCGCAACGTGGAGGACGCCGACGTGCGAAACTGCCTCTCCCTGCTGACCTTCCTGCCTATGGAAGAAGTGGAAGCGCTTTCCGCGCTGCGGGATTCCGAAATCAACCGTGCGAAAGAAATTCTGGCATACGAGGTCACGAAATTGGTACACGGCGAAGAAGAGGCCGCCGGCGCGCAGGGCGCCGCAAAAGCGCTGTTCTCCGGAGGCGGGAGCATGGACGAAGCGCCCACCACCGTGATACCGGCTGAACGGTTTTCCGGCGGGGGGATCGGCGTCGTAAACCTGATCCGCGAGATCGGCATGGTTCCCAGCAACGGCGATGGATTCCGCGCCATTGAGCAGGGCGGCCTCACGATCAACGACGAAAAAATCACCGATAAAAAATTCGTGGTTACGAAAGAACTTTTCATCGGTGATTCCATTCTGATAAAAAAAGGGAAAAAGACTTTCCATAGGGTCAAATTAGGGTAGGAATAGGTGCGTGTCGCTTCGCTCCTCGCAACGACGGAGTGCCTGTCATTGCGAGCAACGCGAAGCAATCCAAACAACGGAGCGGCATCTGTTCATACGCTACCCGGCGAAAGCGTCCAGCTTGTCCACAAGCCTGTGCAGCACTGCTGCGGCCTCCGCCCTTGTGGCGTTGCCCTTCGGGTCAAAGCGGTTGTCCGGCTTGCCGCTGACAATGCCGGCGTTAAACAGCGTCTGCACGTTATTTTTTGCGTACTCCGCAACCTCCGCGTCGTCCGCGAACAGCGCGTACAGCAAGGTCACGGGAAAGAATTTATTCGCGTAGGTCAGGTAGCGCACGAGGATGACCGCCATGTCTTGCCTTGTGACATTCGCGTCCGGGTCGAATTCATTGCCGCCGCCGCCCGAAACAATCTCTTTTTCATAGGCCCAGACCACCGCGCCGGTGTACCAGGCGTTCTCCGGCACGTCCGTAAACGGGTTTTCAGCCGTCGTGTCGTCCGCGATCCCCTGATGGGCAAGGCGGTACAGCACCGTCACGAGCATCCCCCGTGTCATGGGCGTGTTCGGGCTGAACGTGGCGGCGTCTGTGCCGGAAAACAGCCCGTTGGTGACGGCAAACGCCGCGTCGCCGTAGAACCAGTCGCTTGCTTTCACGTCGCTGAACGGGCTGACCCACGCCTCGTCGCCCAGCGTTCCGATGCCCGAAGCGTCATTGCCGACCACATACAGCGACAGATGCCCCGGCAGTTCAAAACTGACGGTCTTTTTTTCTGCGTTAAGGCGGCTCGTCAGCTTCTCCAGCACCCCGGCGGCGTCTAAGTACCACACGCCCGGCGTTTTGCCGGAATAGGGGACGGTCGCCGTCAAAACGCCGTCGAAAGATGTAATCGTCTGCGTTCCAGACAGCACGGAGATGTCAAACACCGCGTCGCCGTCCTTTACCGCCGCGCCCTGAGCCGCGTTGAGGGAGGAAGCCGCGGCGGAGGCCAAGGAGAGGGAGAGGTTCGCGCCGCTCGCCCGTTTCGCGACGTCAGCCCCCGCTTCCTTGGAGAGCGTGACAGTTCCGTCCGGCAGCCTGATTTCCGTCGCAAGCCCCGCGTCCGAGAGTTTGGCAAGCGCGGTTTTCGGCAGGACGGCGGCATCCGCGCCGTTCACTTTGGAGAGATCCAGCACCGCCGCGGCGGTTGACTTGCTGATGATTTCCGCAATGCGGCTGTCCGGCAGAAGGAGCGTTACGTCGCCCTTGGACTGCGTGTATGTGACGGACACGGAGCCGTCCGCCGCAGGGACAGTCTGCGCTGCGGCGGGCGCGCTGCCGCCGCCTCCGCCGCCCCCGCCTGTTGCTCCGCCCGGAGGCGTCACGGGCGGGTTTGTGACGGTCACGGCTGCGGTGCCTTTGACGGAGGGAGTTTGATTGGATGTGGCGACCACGGTAAGATTTACGTTTGCCTCGCCGGCGCCAACGGTCAGCACGCCGCTCTGGCTGACCGTGCTGGAGGAAGCCCCTTGCAGGCTCCATGTAACGTTTGTGTTAAATGCCCCAACGCCGGCCGCCTGCGCGGTGAATTGCTGCGTCTTCCCTTTTTCGACGCTCGCCGGATTTGGGCTGACTGTCACGGCAGTCACTGCCGGCGTCACGGGTGTCGTGTCCTGCACGGTCAGGGTGTAAGGCACGGTTTTGTCGCTCTCCGTGCGTCCGCCGCTAAAGGTGAAAAGGACGGTATGCGTGCCGTTCGCCAGCGTCTGGAGGGCAGAGGCTTTCAGGTAGAGGGTCTGATCGCCCCCGATGGTGGGCATTGCGTCGGGGTCGTAGGCGTAATCAAGGGCGGCGCCCCCGGTGCTGACGGATGTGAGCGTATTTCCGAAACGGGACACCGCGACGGCAAGATCCGTGCCGCCGTCCTTCTTGTCGAAGGCGCCGGAGACGGGGCTGACGACCGAATTGCTCGCGGGCAAGGCGCCGACGGCAATGGAAACGGACAAATCACTGGTGGAGGCAAAGGAACCCGTTTTCGCGCCGATGCGGACGACGACGGTTTTCCCCGCGTCTGCGGAGGACGGCGTGTAGCTGAACGCCGTGCCGGCAACCGCAGCCTCGCCCGTGCCGTCGAAAGAGGTCACCGTGTAGACGGTGCTGCCCGTCACGTCCGTGAAAGCCGCGGCAAGGTCAAGGGTATACGCCACGGCGGGCGTTACGCCGTCTAAGGATCCGGGTGCCGCCGAGGCCTGGGTAATGGGCGCCCCCGCGACGGGCGGGAAAATCACGCCGAGCGATATGGCCAGCGTGTACTGCGTCACCGCGCCTCCGGCCGTAACGGTAAAGGTCCACGTCGCGCCGCCGTCCGCTGTGGCAGGGGGAACGCTCAGGTTGGCGGTGCCGGCAAGCGCAACGGCGATGTCGCCGGCAAGTCCGGCGCGGTCCGTCCCCGCAGGGAGTGTCACGCTGTAAGACGTCAGGCTGTCCTGCACGGCGGGGAAGCCGAGCACGGTTACGCCCTCTATCGGGGCGATGCTGTCCGCCGTCCACTTCGCGTAGTAGGTGACTTCGCCGATGGCGTTGTACGGCACGGCGGAGACCGCGCTGCCGGTGAACGCCCCGTTGTCATACCACCCGGCGAAAGTGTAGTTTGTCTTGGTCACTTGGACGGGTAAGCTGCGGGACGTTAGGTCGCTGATCCTATATGTATTGATATATCCGGAATCCCCAATGGAGCCGCCGTCCGGCACGTAGTGGATTGTCTGGTCCCGGTCCAGCACGTTGCGCAGGTTTGCTCCGTTGACGGCGCCCCAGCCGTAGCTGATGTCATATCCGGCAGTCCCCCTGTCGTCCACGCTCGCTTTCAGAAGCTCCAGAAACATGCGGCTGTCAATGTAGGGGTTCGACTGGCGCGCCAGCGCCGCCATGGCGGTGACCACGGGCGTGGCGTAAGACGTCCCCGCGCCCCGCGGATAATAAGCATTGGTCGATGTAAACCACAGTCCCGGCATGTCGTAGCCCGGCGCGGTGACGTCCACGGTGCTGTTTTGGGTGGACGACGGCGCGACCGTGCCGCTCGCTTGCAGCATGCCGACGCCGATGACGCCGTCATAGGCCGCAGGGTACATGACGGGGGAATTGTTGGGGGGTAGCTTATTTCCGTCGTTCCCCACGGCCGCCACGAGGATGATGCCCGCGTCCAGTGCCCGGTTGATCTCCGTCTGCAGGGCGTTTTGCATGGAAAGCCCATTGCCGCCGAAGCTCATGTTGATGATGTCCGCATTCTGCATGACGGCATAGCCGATGGCGGAGAGAATGTCGCTGAGGAACGCGTTGCCGGTTGAGAAAGCGCGCCCGATAACCAGTTCGGCGCCGTCCGCGATCCCGTCCACGCCTATCGAATTGCGTTGGGCGGCGATGATGCCGGATATAAAAGTTCCGTGCCCGGTCGTGTCCGTATAGCTGGCGCTGCTTTCAGCCGCGACGAAGTTCTGCCCGGATATGTTGCCCGGATTCAGATCCTCGTGGCTCGCAAGCACGCCGGAGTCCACGATGGCGACCTTGACGCCCGCGCCCGTATACAGGCCGTAGCCCCGCAGTTCGTCGATCTTCGCTGCCGCCTGATACCACTCGTTGGCCTGGTTGGCGAACGGCGTGAATTCATCGTCAAAAAGCGTGAAGGTCACGTTTTCCTCGCAGGATTCCACAAGGCCCGCTTCTATCAGCGGCAGGGCATCCTCTAAGCTGTCCGCCAGAAACATGCCCTCCGTGTAAGGGATCGGTTCCGGCAAAGCGTCGTCCTCGTCAAAGAGCGAAAGCGGGAGGACCGCGCCGTCCTTGAGCTTGATGATGTAGCCCGCGTTCTCCGTCCCGCCGGTGTCCGCCGCGCCCGTCAGCGGCGCGGACGCGAAGACCCCCAGGATCAGCGCCAGCGCGAGGAACGCGCTGAAGATGCGTTTGGCTCCGTGTTTGTTCAAAATCTGCATGATATTTTCTCCTTTGCATGTTCGGTTTCAAGGGTGCATCTCTAATCCGTACCCGACCAGTTTGTACAATTCGAAATTATTATACAATAAAGAAGCATAACTTGCAACCTTTTTGAAAAAAATGCGATTTTATGTATTTTTGTGGCAAGCCGGAGGTTGAATTTTGTGTTTTGTTTAGATATAATATAATATAGGCGGTTTATGCAGCCAAAGCGTGGCGGGAGGAGCAAAAATGGAACAAAACAAGATAGAAGCGTATCGTTACCAGGATGAAAAGAGCGACAAGTTTTGGCGGATTGAGTTTTCCGGATCCGCGCTGGCGGTCAACTATGGCAAAACCGGAACCATCGGCAAATATCAAATCAAGGAGTTCGACGACGGAGAAGCCTGCGAGAAAGAGGCTGAAAAGCTGATCGCCTCCAAATTGAAAAAGGGCTACTGGGTTTTCGAGGAATTTGACCCTGACAAACGCCTTTATTTCGACGACGAAGAAGCCGACTTGCATCCGCTGACCTCACACCCGAAATTCAGGGCGCATTTCACGGACGAGCTGTATTATGACTGCGGCGACGAAGAAGCGCCGTTTGGAAGCGACGAGGGTTCTGACACGCTGGCTCAGATCGCGGAAGACATTCGCAAAAGCAAGACGTTCGACTTCGCGGCGTTCCCCAAAAAAGTAGTAGAAACCTATTGGGACATGACCTATGTCCCCGCGACGGATTTGTCCCGTGAAGCGGTGGAGCAGCTGGTGAAGTCCGACAAAGGGAATCTGACCCAGAGCGACATGGTGACGTATGCCACCGCGTTCGCCCAGATAAAAATCACGGGGCGGATTGGCGCGGATCTGAAAGCCGCCGCGTTAAACGCAATCAAACGCATGGAAATCACGGCGGACGTGCTCAAGTGGAACGAGACAGGCAAACCGTCGGAGATCGCCCTGCAGATGATTCGCGATTTAGAAGCGTTCCCGGCAAGCTGACTGCCCCCCGGCGGCGGTTCTACATACCTGAGATTCATAACAGAGCGCCGCCAAAACGGCGGGAGAGGGGAAACAGATTGAGCCCTTATAAAATATTGGACATCGACCCGTGGCTGCGCCCTTTCCGGGGCGACATCGAACTGCGGATGCAAAATTTCGAACGGACGCGGAAACGCCTGCTCGCGGACGGGCAGGATTCCCTGTCCGCCTACGCCAACGGCCACATGTATTTCGGCTTCCACAAGACGGAAGAAGGCTGGGCCTACCGGGAATGGGCGCCCAACGCCCGCGCGGTCTGCCTGTTCGGCGATTTCAACGGCTGGAACCGGGAAAGCTGCCCGCTGCGTCCCTTGGAAAACGGCGTCTGGGAAATGGAAGCGCCGGGCGAAATCCCGCACGGCTCCAAGGTGCGCGTGCAGATCCGGACCGACCATGAAAGCTTCGAGCGGATTCCGCTTTATTGCAGGCGCGCGGTGCAGGATCCGGACACCTTCGCCTTCGACGGGCAGATCTGGCAGCCCCCGGAGCGCTTCGGCTGGACGGACGGCGGATTCGCGCGCAACGAAGACGAACCGCTGCTGATCTACGAAACCCACGTGGGCATGGCGGGCGAAAAAGAAGCCGTAAGCACCTACGCGGAATGTGCGGATTTTTTGCTGCCGAGGGTAAAAGAGCTCGGCTATAACGCCATGCAGCTGATGGCGGTCATGGAACATCCCTACTATGGCTCCTTCGGCTACCAGGTATCGAATTTCTTCGCGGCGTCTTCCCGCTTCGGAACGCCGGAAGAACTGAAAAGCCTCATAGACAGGGCGCACGGCATGGGGATCGCCGTGCTTTTGGACCTGGTCCACTCCCACGCGGCGCGCAACGAGATGGAAGGGATCGCCCGCTTCGACGGGACGGCCTGGCAATTTTTCCACGAAGGCGCGAAGGGCGAGCATCCCCAGTGGGATAGTAAACTTTTTTACTACGGAAAGCCGGAAGTGCTGCATTTTCTGCTCTCGAACCTGAAATTCTGGCTGGAAGAATACCATTTCGACGGATTCCGCTTCGACGGCATCACCTCCATGCTGTACCAAGACCATGGCCTGGGCGGCATTTTCGACAGTTACAACAAATATTTTTCCATGAACACCGACACGGAGGCCGTGACCTATCTGCAGCTTGCGTCGGCGCTTTGCAGGGAAGTGAAACCGGGCTGCGTCTTGGTGGCGGAGGACATGAGCGGCATGCCGGGCATGTGCGTCCCCTTGGAATACGGCGGCATAGGCTTTGACTACAGGCTGGGCATGGGCATCCCGGATTTCTGGGTCCGCCGGCTGAAAAGCGCGAAGGACGAACATTGGGACATCGGCACGATGTGGCATGAACTGACGCAGCGGCGGCCGCAGGAAAAGGTCGTCGGCTACTGCGAATCCCACGACCAGGCGCTGGTCGGGGACAAAACCATCATGTTCTGGCTGGCGGACCAAAACATGTACTGGCATATGAAAAAAGACGCCCCGAACCCTGCGGTGGACCGGGCGATGGCGCTGCATAAGATGATACGCCTCGTGACCTGCACCTGCGCCGGGGAAGCGTACCTGAATTTCATGGGGAATGAATTCGGCCACCCGGAGTGGATCGATTTTCCGAGGGCGGGCAACGGGAACAGCTACCATTACGCCCGCCGGCAATGGAGCCTCGCGGACAACGGCCTCCTGAAATACCAGTGTTTGCAGGATTTCGACAAGGCCATGATCCGCCTCGTGAAAGAAAACGGGCTGCTGAAGTTCCCCGCCGAACAGCTTTGGGTGGACGAAGGCGCGAAGCTGCTGGTGTACCGCAAAGGACGCTTCGTGTTCTTTTTTAATTTTCACCCGGTCCGGGACTGCACGTCGGTGATCCAGGCGCCCGGCGAGGAATGGCACATGGCGCTGCACACGAGCTGGCCGGAATTCGGGGGCTACAGGCCGAAAGACGGCATATTTTTGACGCAGGAGGGGGAACGCTGCTCCGTGGAAGTCGATCGGCGCTCCGCGATTGTGTTCGAGGCAGCTAAGCCTTAGATTATCATCGCCGTATATCCAACTTTATGGAGGAAAACCATGCCGGAAACGAATAAAACCTACTATATCACAACCCCGATCTACTACCCCAGCTCGAACCTGCACATCGGGCACACCTACTGCACAGTGATGGCGGACGCGATGGCGCGCTTCAAACGTCTGGCGGGCTACGACGTCATGTTTCTGACCGGCACGGACGAGCACGGGCAGAAGATCCAGAAGATCGCCGAAGAAAAAGGCGTCACGCCGCAGCAGCATGTGGACGAGATCGTTTCGGGCATCAAAGAGCTGTGGAAAACCATGGAAATTTCGTATGACGATTTCATCCGGACGACGGAGCCGCGCCACAAACGCCGGGTGCAGGAAATCTTCCGGCGCATCAACGAAAAGGGTGACATTTACAAGGGCGAATACGAAGGCTGGTACTGCACGCCCTGCGAGGCGTTTTGGACGGAAACGCAGCTGGCGGACGGCAAATGCCCGGACTGCGGGCGCCCCGTGGAATTAGCCAAGGAACCTGCCTATTTCTTCCGCCTTTCAAAATATCAGGACAGGCTGATCGAGCTGTTTGAACAGACCCCGGAATTTTTACAGCCGGACACCCGGCGGAACGAAATGCTGCAATTCACGAAGCAAGGCCTGGAAGACCTGTGCATTTCCCGGTCCTCATTCGACTGGGGCATTCCCGTGCCCATTGAAGAGGGGCAGGTCATCTACGTGTGGCTCGACGCCCTCTCCAACTACATCACGGCGCTGGGCTGGCCGGAAGAAACCGGAAAATATGAGAAATACTGGCCGGCGGACGTGCATCTGGTAGGCAAGGAGATCGTCCGTTTCCATACCATCATCTGGCCGGCCATGCTCATGTCCATGGGCCTGCCCTTGCCGAAAAAGGTCCTGAGCCACGGCTGGCTGCTGCTGGAAGGCGGCAAGATGTCCAAGTCCAAGGGCAACGTGGTGGACCCGGTCAAGCTCATCGAGCGTTACGGCGTGGACGCCCTGAAATATTTCCTGCTGCGGGAGTACAGCTTCGGGCAGGACGGCCTGTACACCAACGAAGTGATGCTGAACCGCATCAACGCGGATCTTGCCAACGACCTCGGCAACTTAGTGAGCCGCACCGTGGCCATGATCGAAAAATATAACGGCGGGCTGCTTGCCGCGCCCGCGCCGGGCGGGGACGGAAACCTGCCGCCGCCGGACAAATCCCTTGCGGAGACGGCTTCCGAGGCCGCTGCAAAGGTGGAAGCGCACATGGACCGATTCGCCTTTAACCATGCCATGGAAGAAATCTGGAACGTCGTTTCGCGGACCAACAAATATATCGACGAAACCGCTCCCTGGATCCTTGCGAAGGACGCGGCGGACAAGAGCCGCCTTGACACGGTGCTGTATAACTTAGCCGAATCGATCCGCATCATTTCCATCCTGATCCTGCCTTTCATGCACACGACCGCAGAGGAAATCCGGCGGCAGCTCGGCATCGCGGAGGAAGCCCGGTGGGAGGATGCTTTCACTTTCGGGAGGCTCAGGCAGACTACGGTGAAACGTGGTGCGCCCCTGTTCCCGCGCATTGACGTGGAGAAGGAGCTGGAAGCTTTGGAGGCCATGCATGCAACTCTTTGATTCGCATACGCACATGAACAATGAAAGTTACACGGAGGCGCAGCGGGAGGAACTGGCGGCGCAGATAGAAGCCTCGGAAGTGGCATATGTAGTAGATGTAGGCTTCGATCTGGAAAGCTCCCTCATGGCAATCGCCCACGCGAAGAAATACCCTTGGTGCTACGCCGCCGTGGGCTTCCACCCCCACGACGCGAAAGACATGGACGACGCGTCCTTTGACCTGATACGCGGCCTGGCGAAACGGGAAAAGGTGGTGGCTGTGGGCGAAATAGGGCTGGACTACTACAGGAACCTTTCCAGCCGGGAAGAACAGCAGGAATGCTTCCGCCGGCAGATCGGGCTGGCGCTTGAACTGGGCATGCCCATCATCATCCACGACCGCGACGCCAACGACGACGTACTGCGGATCCTGAAAGAGGAAGGCGTATTTGCCGCCGCCAGGACGGGGCGTT
The DNA here is from genome assembly GCA_031290135.1 of Eubacteriales Family XIII. Incertae Sedis bacterium. Classification (GTDB taxonomy): domain Bacteria; phylum Bacillota; class Clostridia; order Peptostreptococcales; family Anaerovoracaceae; genus JAITOE01. The sequence continues at coordinate 17,913 of JAITOE010000229.1, read as the reverse complement.
TTCCCAAGAACCCGGAAACAGGGACAGCGGACGCGAGGCTTTTGCTGCACTGTTATTCGGGCAGCAGGGAGCTGGCGCAACAATATGTCAAGCTGGGGGCCACCATCTCCATAGCCGGGCCGGTCACCTACAAAAACGCCAGAAAGGCGGCGGAAACGGTGGAAGCGGTTCCGCTGGAACACCTGCTCGTGGAGACGGACGCGCCTTATCTGACGCCCGAACCTTTCCGGGGGAAGCCGAATTCTTCGCCGCTGGTGAAATACACGGCCGCGAAGGTGGCTGAGCTGAAAGGGGTTTCGCTGGAAGCAACGGCCCGCGCCACCTGCGAAAACGCGAAGCGTTTTTTCGGGATCTGATAATGGTCTGAGATTCATAAAAGCATGGAACATGAAGCGGCACGCAAAATTAAAGACGCAATCCGGCGGCAAGGTCTGATAAAGGCGGGGATGCATATCGTGGCGGGCCTTTCGGGAGGACCGGATTCGACCTGCCTTTTCCACGCCCTGGCGGCGTTCCGGGCAGAGGCGGGCTTTACGCTTTCGGCGGTGCATATGAACCATATGCTCCGGGAGGAAGCGGGGGAAGACGCGCGCTGGGCAGAGGAACTGTGCCGCAGGGCGGGCGCGGAATTCTTCGGTTTTGCGCGGGACGTCGCCGCCCTTGCGCGGGAATGGGGCGTGAGCGAAGAAGAGGCCGGGCGCCGTGTGCGCTACGAGGCTTTTTTTGAGGTGGCGGAGAAGATCCGCCGGGAAAAAGGCCTGCTGGCGGAAAAGGTGCGGATCGCGCTGGCGCACAACAAAAACGACCAAGCAGAAACGGTGCTCATGCGCCTCATCCGGGGAACGGGGCCGGACGGCCTGGCGGCGATGGCATGGCTGCGGGAGAGCCGGGAGGGATTTGCGGTGATCCGGCCGATGCTGGGGCTGGAACGGGCGGAAATAGAGGACTATTGCCTGCAAATGGGACTGGCGCCTCGGAGGGACCCGACAAACGAGGCCAGCGTGTACCTACGGAACAAGATCCGTCTGGAGCTTTTGCCGGAGCTTGCCGGCTACAACGCCCGGATCGTGGACGGCCTTGCGCGGCTGGCTGCCAGCGCTGCGGAGGATCGTGAATATTTTGACGGGCTGACGGATGAAATGCTGGAGGACGACGGCGGCGGCCTGTTCCCGCTGCGGCTCTTTGCGGACGCCCGTCCAGCCCTGCGCCACCGTCTCATAGTCAAATGCTTCGAGCGGGCAGGCCTGACGCAGGACGTCGAATCGGCGCACCTGCACGCCGCAGACCGGCTGATTGAGGCGGGAACGGACGGAAAAAGCATCGATTTTCCGGGGGAATACCGCCTGACGCTTCGCCGGGAAGAACTGTGCTTCTCAAAAAAGCCGGCCTGTCGCGGGGGCGGAGCCGTATTTCCGCCTTTTCAGGTTTTATTGCAAGATTTGCGCGAAAATGAGCCCGTCCGGTTTAAAACCGGGGATTATATGGGATATATCTCCCATGTGCCTGCGGGCCTGTGGGCGGAGCGGCAGGAAAAAGAGCCGCCGGACAAGACGCAGCTCGCGCTGGATTTCGACTTGCTGGCGGGGGCGGCGGCCGCCGTCGCCATAAGGGGCAGGCGGCCGGGGGACTGGATCCGCCCGCAGGGCATGGACGGCAGCAAAAAGATACAGGATTTTTTTGTGGACGCGAAAATCCCGCGTGAGGACAGGGACCGGACGCCGCTTGCTGCGGCAGGCGGCGAAGTACTGCAAATTTTTGGAAGCGCCGGAAGAAAAACTGCAAATTATGCGATAAACGGAGCGACAAAGAGGGTCTTTCTGCTTGAATATATTGTGAGGGCGTGATATAATTAAAGGCGTTGCCCGTCCGCAGGGCGGACTAATACAGCAAATCGAAAGGAGCATGGACGCGATTGAACAGAACGGCGAAAAACTTTAGCATATATATTGCGATTTTCATATTAGTTCTTTTGGCGGCGTGGTTCTATGTCGGAAACTCGCAGCAAAAGGAACCGACGGAACTGGCGGTTTCAGAGCTTACCATCGCACTGAAAGAAGAGAAGGTCGAATCGGTCAAGGTAGTGAATAACGAGATTACCGGAACGCTGCGGACAGGCGAACAGTTCGTATGCTATTCGCCCAGCATCTATGAAATCATTGCATTGGAGGAGGATTACATATTTCCGCAGAGCATCAACGGGAAACTCACCCGCTTCGAGGGAGAAAAACGCAAGGAGACGCCTTGGCTCCTCAGCCTTTTGCCCACCCTGCTGATGATGGGCATCTTGATCTTCTTCCTGTTCATGTTCATGAACCAGGGCGGCGGGGGCGGCGGAAAAGTCATGTCTTTCGGCAAGAGCCGCGCCAGGCTCCACAAAGAGGGAGACCTGCGAAAGGTGACCTTCGACGACGTAGCAGGATTGGATGAGGAAAAGGAAGAACTGACGGAAGTCGTGGACTTCCTGAAAAACCCCAAGAAATACAACGAACTGGGGGCGCGCATCCCCAAGGGGATCCTGCTCATCGGGCCGCCGGGGACGGGTAAAACCTATATTTCAAAAGCCGCCGCCGGGGAAGCGGGCGTCCCGTTCTTCAGCATCAGCGGGTCGGATTTCGTGGAGATGTTCGTCGGCGTCGGTGCCTCCCGCGTGCGGGACTTGTTCGAACAGGCGAAGAAGAACAGCCCCTGCATCATATTCATCGACGAGATCGACGCGGTGGGCCGCAAACGCGGCGCGGGACTCGGCGGCGGGCATGACGAGCGCGAGCAGACGCTGAACCAGTTATTGGTTGAAATGGATGGATTTGGAGAAAACTCCGGCATCATCATCCTCGCGGCCACGAACCGGCCGGACATATTGGATCCCGCCCTGCTGCGCCCCGGACGCTTTGACCGGCAAGTCGTGATCGGCATTCCCGACATCAAGGGCCGGGAAGCGATTTTCCGCGTCCATTCAAGGAACAAGCCCCTCGCCCAGGAAGTGGATCCCAAGGTGCTCGCCAGACGGACGCCCGGATTCACCCCGGCGGACATCGAAAACATGCTGAACGAAGCCGCGCTTCTGACCGCCCGCAGGAACGGGCGCAAGATACGCATGGATGAGATCGAAGAAGCCGTGACAAAGGTCATCGCCGGCCCGGAAAAGAAGAGCCGCGTCATAAGCGACGACGAGCGGAAGCTGACGGCCTACCACGAAGCCGGCCATGCCATCGTGGCCAGGTCCCTGCCCAACACCGACCCGGTACATCAGATCACCATCATTCCGCGCGGGCGGGCGGGCGGATTCACGATGATCCTCCCGAAAGAAGACAAATATTATACGACAAAGACCAAAATGGTGGAGACCATCGTGCATCTTCTGGGCGGGCGCGTGGCGGAAAAACTGACCCTGAACGACATCAGCACGGGCGCCAGCAACGACATCTCCCGCGCCACCGAAATCGCCAGGGACATGGTCACGAAATACGGATTCAGCGAACGGCTCGGCCCCGTGAACTACAGCTCGGCGGACGAGGTTTTCCTCGGAAAAGATTTTTCCACGCGGAAGAATTACTCGGAGGAAATGGCGTCGGAGATCGATGAGGAAATACGGAACATCATCGAGGAAGCCTATGTTTCGGCGGAGCAGATCCTGACGGAACATTCCGAGGAGCTTCATATCATCGCGAAAGCGCTTCTGGAAGCGGAGTCCTTGGACGGCGAACAGTTTGAGGCTCTGTACACGCGTGAAATGTCGCTGGAACAGCTGCTTGCGGAAATCGAACACGAAGAAAAACACATACGCGCGCGGAACGCAAAGGAAGCGGCGGAAACCGAACTGCTGCTGTCTTTGCCGGAAGAAGAGGAAGAAGAGGAAGAAGAAGAGCCGGGCGAACCGGACGCGGAAACGAACGGGGGAGCGAACGGGTCGGAACCGGAGAAAGCGGACGAAGAAGGAAAAAAAGAGGCCGAAGAAGAGAAAAAAGAGGACACGGAAGCCGCCGCGGAGCAAAACGAACCTTCAAAACCCGACCTCGGTCCGAAACAGGAGGTTTCGGTGGAACGGAAAGCGAGCGTCAAAACGCACAGGAAAAAAATAGACGACGAAAAAAAGACGAGCTAAGCACAGCACGGGGAACATATCCTCCGTCATTGCGAGCAGAGCGAAGCAATCCGGGGGGGTAATATAAGACTGTAGCGGAGGTGAATCGGTCGCGAGCCAGCACGTGGGGAACTGACGAAATGGGGGAATATTGTGAGCAAACTCGAAGAATTACGTACACAAAAGGCCGCGATCGCTTTGGGAGGGGGCGCCGCGCGCATCGAAGCGCAGCACGCCCAAAACAAGCTGACGGCGCGGGAGAGGTTGGACATCCTGTTTGACGCGGGCAGCTTTGTGGAGATTGACGCGTTTGTCTCCCACCGGTGCCACAATTTTGACATGGCGGACAAACGCGCGCCCGGCGACGGCGTCGTCAGCGGCTACGGAACGGTGGACGGCCGGCTGGTATACGCCTACGCCCAGGATTTCACGGTGTTCGGCGGGGCGCTTGGCGAATATCACGCGGAGAAGATCGTAAAAGTGCAGAACATGGCGCTGAAGATGGGCGCGCCCATCGTCGGCCTGAACGATTCCGGCGGCGCGCGCATACAGGAGGGCGTAAACTCCCTGTCGGGATTCGGCAAAATCTTTTACAACAACACCGTTTCCTCCGGGGTCATCCCGCAAATTTCGGTCATCATGGGTCCCTGCGCGGGCGGCGCCGTATATTCCCCCGCAATAACGGATTTCATTTTCATGGTGGATAAGACCAGCCAGATGTTCATTACGGGCCCGCAGGTCATAAAAACCGTCACGGGGGAGGACATTTCCGCCGAAAAATTGGGCGGCGCCGTCACGCACAACACGGTGAGCGGCGTGGCGCATTTCATGGGGGAAAACGACGAAAAAACCCTGCTCGCGGTGCGTGAGCTTCTAAGCTATCTGCCGTCCAACAACCTGGAAACGGCGCCCGTCCTGATGGCCGGCGACGATCCGGGCCGCCTCATCCCGGAATTCAACGACGTCATCCCCGAAAATCCCAACAAGCCCTATGACATGTACGGAATCATACGGGGTTTGGCGGACGAGGGGAAGCTCTACGACGTGGCGCCGCAGTACGCGAAAAACATCATCACCTGCTTCATACGCCTGAACGGCGCCACGGTGGGCGTGACGGCCAACCAGCCGAAATTCGCGTCGGGCTGCCTCGACATCAACGCCTCCGACAAAGCGGCGCGCTTTATCCGGCGCTGCGACGCGTTCAACATCCCGCTGCTGACGCTGGTGGACGTCCCCGGTTTCCTGCCGGGGGTGGACCAGGAGACGGGCGGCATCATCCGGCACGGCGCAAAGATGCTCTACGCGTTCTGCGAAGCCACGGTGCCAAAGGTTACGATGGTGCTGCGCAAAGCCTACGGCGGCGCCTATATCGGCATGTGCAACAAGGAGCTGGGCGCGGATCTTGTCCTTGCGTGGCCTACCGCGCAGATCGCGGTCATGGGCGCCGAGGGCGCGGCCAACATCGTGTTCCGAAACGAGATCAAGGCGGCAGAAGACCCGATTGCCAAACGCCAGGAAAAGGTCGCGGAGTACGAAGAGAAATTCAACAACCCGTACCGCGCCGCCGAAATGGGCTACGTGGAGGACGTCATCGAGCCGGCGTCGTCACGGCAGCGGCTCATCAGCGCCTTTGACATGCTGGAGTCCAAAAGGCAGTCGCTCCCGGCGAAGAAGCACGGCAACATTCCGCTGTAAGGGCGGTTTCGCGAAAGCGCAAGACTTGGAGGGGGCTTATGAGTCAACGAAAAAAAGAAAGCGCAGGCGCCGGGAAACAAACGGTTCCGGATCCCCGCACGCTGGCGGTGATCACGGCCGCGGTCGCGGCCTATGAAAGCGAAAACGCAGGCGGCGGCGGGATAATGATCCGGAAGATCAGCCGCGCCGCCGGCCCCCGCACAGCCTGGAACCTGGCAGGCCTGCAGGAAGTCATCGACAGCCGGCGCGTATAAGCGCGCGGAATTATAAAGGAAGGTTATCACGGCGATGAAAAAGTATAATATTACCGTAGAAGGCGTTACATATTCCGTAGAAGTAGAAGAAGCCGCCGCGCCGGCCGCAGCCGCCGCAAGCCCGGCTCCGGCCCCGCAGGCGAAAGCACAGCCGGCGCCTGCCGCGCAGACGCCGCCCCCGGCGGCGAAACAGGCTCCCGCAGCGGACGCGGAGGCGGTAAAAAGCCCCATGCCAGGCACGGTCTTAGACGTCCGGGTCACGCCGGGCCAGACGGTGACGGAGGGGCAGACGCTTCTCGTCTTAGAGGCCATGAAGATGGAAAACGAGATACCTGCGCCGCGGGCGGGCACGGTGGATACCGTCCAGGTGAACAAAGGCGACGCCGTAAACGCCGGCGACGTGCTTGTCACGATAAAATAGAGGCAAGCCGCAATATTTTATACTCGCTCTTGTCTGCCAAGGTCAACCCTGCAAAAATAATGTTATTGTCCGGTTTATGCACGACGGGGAGGGAATATTATGAGCAGCGCATCTAAGCATACCCTTGAGAGAATGCTGTTGATTGCATCCGTCATCGGCTTTTTGTTTTTGCCTTGCGCCATTTCATGCACGGATAGGGTCTCCTATGCGGACAGCGGTGACGGAGACGCCTATCCACATTATGAATCCTACAAAGATATTCCGGGCGTCACGGATTCGGAAATCGAACAAATAGAAAAGGTGATCGGGAAATACAGCGATGCGGCGGGCGGGACCGCGGTGTTCTCGTATGGGATGACAGAGAGTTCGGAGGCGTTCTTCAATGAAGAAGGCGAACCGGGCGGATATTCGAAGTCCATGTGCGACCTGCTCTCGGCGCTTTTTTCCACGGATTCTTCTCCCGTTCGCTTTGAACCGGAAATAGAGGAGTGGACGCTTTTATATGACGGCCTTCAGTCAAAACAAATCGACTTCTCCGGAGACATTATCTATTCGCAGGAGCGGGAAAGCGCTTTTTTCATGACGAAGCCCATCTCCGAGCGCTCCGTCAAATACGTCACGCGCAAGGATGCGCGCTTACCGAAAGAGCTGGCGGACAGCGGGAAGGTTCGATATGCGTTTATCGATGACACCATTCTCGAAAGCAAGCTGCGGCCGAGGTTCGAAGCCGATTACGGACCGGCGCTCGAAGTGCGTTATGTCGAAGGTACGGCGGATGCGTATGACAAACTGATGGACGGCGCGATCGACGTCTTTGTGGAAGACGATGCGCTCATCGATGATTTTATCGGCAAGGGAAATGTGAGCATTCATGTATTATATCCGCTTTCCTATGAACAGATCGTAATGGCTACCTGCAACGAGGAGCTCGCCCCGTTCTTGTCTGTCATAGACAAATACATCGAGCAGGGGTTTCGGCATGAACTGAACGAGCTTTATACGGAAGGGGAACGGGATTTTCTCAGGTCGATCTTCATCAAGGGTTTGTCTCCGGAAGAGCGGTCGTATTACGACGCGCATATGGACGGGAAGGACGCGATTCAAGTAGGACTGAGTTCTTTCAATTATCCGGTTAGTTTCTACAATGAAAACGATGGCATATGGGGCGGCATAGCCGAGGAAGTGATCGCTGAAATCAAGAGCATCACGGGGCTGAACATCCATGTGGCGAACGAACCCGGCGCCGAATGGGCGCAGCTTCTGTCTGACCTTGAAGAAGGAAAGATTGCATTTGTGACGGAGCTGCTGAAAACGGATGACAGGGTGGGCAAATTCCTATGGGCCGATGAGGCATACGTGACGGATTATTATGCGCTTATTTCCAGAGTGGATTATCCGTATATCAATGTGAACGAACTCATGACGAAACAGGTGGGCTTACTCGAAAACACCGCATACAGCACGATGTTCAAGGAATGGTTTCCTGACAATACATTCACGAAGGAATATCAGAACATCGATGAAGCCGTAGCGGCGCTGGAAAAGGGGGACATCGACCTCGTCATGTCCACCGAGAACCACCTGTTCGGGCAAACAAACTATTTCGGGAAGACAAACCTCAAAATCAACATGAAATTTGACTACCCGTCGGAATCCAGCTTCGGATTCAACATCCATGAGACGCAGCTCGCCGGGATCCTCAGCAAGGCGCAGGCGCTTATCGATACGGAGGAGATCGCGGAGTATTGGACGCACCGGGTCTACGACTATGAGACGCAGATGGCGCAAGCGCAGTCCAAAACCATGATGGTGGTCACGATACTGATGATCGTGGGCATGCTGTTTCTGATCTTTATCCTCTATAGCCGCAGGAAGCAGAAAAGCAATCTTCAAAGGCTTGTAAGCGAGCGGACGGAAAAATTGGAGGAACAGACGAAATTGGCGCAGGCGGCCTCAGAGACAAAGAGCCATTTCCTTGCGAACATGAGCCACGAGATGCGGACGCCGCTCAACGCGGTCATCGGCCTCTCCGAATTGATGATCGGAACGGGCAATATCGCGGAGGAGGACGAGGAAAACCTGAAGAAGATTCATGGCGCCGGCACGACGCTGCTTGGCCTCATCAACAACATCCTGGACATCTCCAAGGTGGAGTCGGGAAAATTCGAGCTCATCCAGGCTGAGTACGATGTGCCGAGCATCATCAATGACACCGTCACGCTGAATATCATGCGCATAGTGGATAAGCCTGTGACGTTCGAGCTTTCCGTAGAGGGCGGGATGTTGCATAAGCTGGTCGGCGATGAATTGCGCGTGAAGCAGATTTTCAATAATATCCTCACGAATGCGTTTAAGTACACGAAGTCCGGAACGGTCAACTGGTCGCTTTCCACGGAGATCCTACCGGGCGGCGAAGAAGGCGGCAAAAGCAGGGAAGCGCCCTATGTGCTGCTGACATCCGCCGTTACCGATACCGGCGTGGGGATGCGGGAGGAGAATCTGAAGGATCTGTTCTCGGATTACAACCAGGTTGACGTGAAAGCGAACCGGCAAATCGAAGGCACGGGGCTGGGGCTTTCCCTCACGAAAATGATGATCGATGCGATGGGCGGGACAATCAGCGTGGAGAGCGAATACGGGAAAGGCTCCGTCTTTACGGTCACGCTCAAGCAGGGTTTCGTGAATGACATTCAGATCGGGGACAGCGTAGCGGAGAACCTGAAAAACTTCAAATATATGGAGAACAAACGGGACGCCGGATTAAAGCTCGTGCGGGTTCATATGCCTTATGCAAGGGTTCTGATCGTTGACGACGTGGCGACGAATTTGGACGTGGCGAAGGGGATTCTCAAACCATACGGCCTTAAAATGGATCTGGTGATGAACGGGAAGGACGCGATTGACCTCATCAGGAAGGAGGATCCGAAGTACGACGCCATCTTCATGGATCACATGATGCCGGAACTCGACGGCATCGAAGCGACGAAGATCATCAGGGAAGAGATCGGCACGGATTACGCGAAGAATATCCCGGTTATCGCGCTTACCGCAAACGCCATCAAAGGCAATGAGGAAATGTTTCTGGAACATGGGTTCAACGCATTTATTTCGAAACCGATCAACATCATGCAGATGGACAGCGTGCTGAAGCGATGGGTGCGGGATAAGGAAAAAGAAGCCGCCGATCCTGCGGCGGGCCGGAACCCGGAAGACGATGCGCATTCAAATGAAAGCGCGCACCGGAGAATCAGCGAGGCTGCCGTGATACCGGGAATCGACATATGGAAAGCGCTCCCCCGTTTTGGCGGCGACGAGGATACGCTTATTGAAGTGATGCATTCTTATTGCAGGAACACGCCCGAACTGTTAGAAAAACTGAGGACTTTCGATGCGGAGAAGATCAGGGCGCATCCGGAATCGCTTCATGACTATGTGGTCACGGTTCACGGGGTCAAGGGCAGCAGCTATACCCTGTGCGCGGAGTCCGTGGGGAAAAAAGCGGAGGCTTTGGAGGCCGCATCCAGGGCGAACGACATTGAGAAAGTCTTAGACGGCAACGAAGCGCTGATCATGGAAGCGTCTGCGCTGATCGATGCGATCAAGGGTTTCCTGCGCGATGTGGGAGCGGTGCAGGAGAAGCCCGTGCAGCCTAAGCCCGACGGGATCCTTCTCGCACGGCTGAAAGAGGCCTGCAAGAGCTTCGATATAGATGAGATCGATGAAATCACGGAAGAAATTGACCGATATGAATACGAACAAGCCGAGGGATTCGCAGACTGGGTGAAAGCGCAGGTGCTGGTGATGAAGCTGGACGCGGTCACAACAAGGATCGACGAGATGACGCAGCAGAGCCGTTCATAAGGAAATCATTGCTTTCCCCTGTTATTTGCGAAGAAATCAGGCTACACAACAAGGCTTATCTTGCTGCCGCTGGGGGTCTTTTCGATGCGCACTTGCTTGTCAATGCGTTCGCGGAGTTCGGCGACATGGGATATGATCCCGACAATGCGGCTGCCGCCCGCCATATCCGAAAGCGTCCTCACGGAAAGCTCCAGGACTTCCGCGTCTAAGAAACCGAATCCCTCGTCAATGAACATCGCGTCAAGGCGGACGCCGCCCGCCGTCTGCTGCACCACGTCGGACAACCCCAGCGCAAGCGACAGAGATGCCATGAATGATTCGCCGCCGGACAGGCTGTTCGCGCTGCGGCTTCGGCCCGTGTAGCTGTCGGCAACTTCGATTTCAAGCCCGGTACGTTTCCTGCCGTCGCCGCTCTCTTCCTGGCGCACGAGGACGTACCTTTTCTGGCTCATCACTTTAAGACGCAGGTTGGCGGATCGGAGGACGCGCTCGAAATATGCCATCTGCGCGTAGGTTTCAAAATCAAGTTTTCCGTTCGCCGTTTCAGACAGGCCTTTGAGCGCGGCATATTCCTTTTCAGTTTTCACGAGGGATGCCGCTGACTTTCTAAGCTCTTTCAATATCCGGGCTGTGTTGTCAAGCCGGGATTTTGTTTCCTCGCGCCCTGCCCGGAGCCTGTCGGTGTTCTCTTTCAACTCGGTTGCTTTGGCTTTTAGGCTCGCTAAATCCGGCTCCGCCTTATCTGCCGTCTCTGATTCAAGCCTGGCAATCTCACGCCTAAGCGTTTTGCCGGAATCCTCATAATCCGCAAGCATCTTGGTGAGCGCGGCAAGGTCTTCTTCACTGACCAGCGAAGCGGCGTAACTTCCTGCGTCGTCAAAGCCGTTTTCAGCCAGCGCTTCCTGATAGGCGGCCTTAGCCGCGTCGGCGATGGTTTTTTGCTCTTTGGCACGGTTGTCACGCTCCCCTGCGAGGGTATGCGCGGAAGCAAGTTTCAACTCGCTTGCCGCGAGCTGTTTTGTCGCTAAGTCAAAGTCATTTTTCAGCTTGGCGAGGGCTGTTTCCCCGGCGTTTTTCTTTACGGTAAGTTCCTCTGAACGAGCCTTGGTTCCTAAAAGCAAGGCATCTAAATCTGCCCCTGCCGTTTCAAAACCGCTGTCCGGCGAAAACTCGTGGAAATCTTCCAGGAAGCGGGACGTCAGGGTTGAAATATCCGCTTTCAACGAAGCGCAGGCATTGGCTTTACCGTCAAGTTTGCCTTTGGATTTATCCGCGTCCGCAGCCAGCTTTTTCAGCTTGCCCTCGCTGACATCCCCGTCAGGCGCGCCGGCGGGGGCCGGGTGTTCAACGGATCCGCATACGGGACATGGCGTTCCGTGTTCAAGGGTTGCCGACAGGATGCCTGCCTGGCCGCGCAGAAACAGCTCATACAGCCCGTCATGCTCCGTCTTTGCGATCTTGTATTGTTCAGTGAGCATTTCAAACGCGGACTGTTCTTTTGCCAGTTCGGTTTGCTTTTCGGCCACGCCGCCGTAATCACGCTTTATTTCCGCCAGCTTTTTCAGTTTGGCTTCGTTCTGCTCCCACAGGGCGCAGAGCTTGTCAAAGGCGTCCTGGGAGGCATCGGCGGGAGGCAGTCCGGCGAGGGTTTTCTTTGACGCCGCCAAGGTAAGCTCCGCGTCGCTTTCCGCCTTTTTTGCCGTTTCGAGGTCGCCGCTTGCCGATGCAAGGGTTTTGGCTGCCTCGTCAGCTTTTTCGGCAAAGGGCCTAACCTTCCTAAGCGCCGTTTCGCCGCGGTCCTTCCGTTCGCCGGCAACGTTCATTTCGTCCCGCTTGGCGTCATGTTCCCCTAATGCCTTGCGCTGCGCAACGAGGCTGGCAAAGGCCTTAGCTATGCCTTCGGCTACGGCGGCCTGTGCCGCCAGCGATTTCGACGCCTCTTCATTTGCCGTGAGTGTTTTGTCAGCGTCTTTAACTGCTGCTTCGTCGGCTTTTATCTGATTTTCCCATTCGGCGAATCGTTCGTCGCGCTTATATGGGTCAACTTCGTATTTTCCAAATTCGCGGAGGACGGCGTTCCGTTCCTCGTCCTTTTCACGCGCCTTAGCTTTTAAGCTCTCCTGGAAAGATTTCAGCGAGTCCGTTCCGAAGATGCGGCGCAGGATTTTTACGCGGTCGTCCGTCCCGCTTTGCAGGAAGCGGAGAAAATCGTTCTGCGCTATCATCACGATTTGCGCGAACTGCTCACGGTCAAGGCCGATAACCTCAAGAATTTTTGCGCCTACGTCACTGCCGCGGTCAATCACCGTCCCATCAGGGAGCGTGAGCGAAACGCCGTCCGTATATGTGATTTCTTCTGTCTTGCGGGCGATGTGCGGGATAATGTCACGGCGTATCGTGTAGATGTTCCCGCCCGACGAAAAAGCCAGTTCCACATAGGTCTTCGCATTCCTCTCGGCATAGTCGCTCCGGAGCATTTTATAGTCGTTTCGGGCGCTTCCGCTCGCTTTGCCGAACAGGGCATAAGATATGGCGTCAAATATGGTGGTCTTGCCCGACCCAGTTTCGCCAGTGATCAAGTATAGTCCCCCAGAGTTTGGGACATCCCCGTTTGAATTAAAGCCAAGCTCCGTGAAATCAAGGATTTCTTCACCCGCATATGAGCCAAAGGCGCACATGGTGAGTTTCAGAGGTTTCATTCGCCCTCACCCTTTCCAAGCAGTTCCCGCACAATCCCGGACTGCGCCTCTGTCATCACCGCGCCGCTCAGTTCAAGAAAAAACTCGCTGAACAAGTCATAGGTTGACAGCGTTTCCATCTGTTCCGCGTCAAGCGATATGGGCGAAACGTCAGTGACCGTGCGGGAGTTCTCGAAACCAAGCGCCATTACGTTGGGGTAGACGCTGCGCAGCTTGCCCATCGGGTCAATGATTTCTTCTTCGTCCGTGAGTATCACCCGCAGGTAATCTTCATGGTTGCCCTGCGAAGCCATTTCGACGCCTGTCAACGTTTCAAAGGGACCTTTTATCTCGCGCATGTCGTGCAGCGGGGTTAGGGGGAGAGTTGTTATTTCAATGTCGCCTTTTTCGCGAAGCGTCACAAGCGTAGCGGATTTGTCCTGCTTCCATTCGGAGAACGAGTATTTCACCGGGGAGCCCGCGTATCTGACAGCGCCGCCGACGTTTTGCGCGCCGTGGAGATGGCCAAGCGCGACATAATCGAACTGCGGCAGCACGGCCCTGTCCACTGCGTCCAAACTGCCGACGGGGTTTATTTCTGATTCGGAGCGAACAGGCGTAACGCCCGCCGCCGTGTAAAACTGGTGCGACAATAAGACGTTGCGCCGTGAAAAATCCACGTCAGCCGAATCCAGGGCCGCAGTTACGGCATCGGTACAGTTTTCGATTTCTGTGTCCGAAAACATTCTGCGGACTCCGGACGGCTTGATAAACGGCAATAGCCAAAAATCAACCTCGCCGTATTCGTCGGACAGCGTTACCGCTTGCAGTTTGCCGTCAAACACGCCGCATAGGTGAAGTTTGCGTTCCGTAAGCAGCCGGCTTGCGTAGTTCAGGCGTTCCGGCGAGTCGTGGTTGCCGGAGATGAGCAGGACGGCAACGTCCTTCGCGGCAAGTTCCGTCAAAAAGTCGTCGAACACACGGACAGCTTCCACGCCTGGCACGGCGCGGTCATATACGTCGCCTGCAATCAGCACGGCATCAGGTTTTTCGGTTTCGACATATCCGACAACCTGCTTAAAAACGTGCCGCTGCTCCGCGAGCATTGAGAAACCGTTCACGGTCTTGCCGATGTGCAGGTCAGAGAGGTGCAAGAATTTCATAGGGTACCCTCCGGTTTATTGCCGTCCATGTATTTCTTTACGGCAGTGTGATAGATTCTCATTGGCGCACCTCTTTCCGTTTGTGTTTGCCGTCCAAGTATTTCTTTACCGCGTCTTTGCTGGAATACCATATGCCGTCGCTGCCAATCGTTGCCGCGAGCCTCCCCCTTGTCGCGGCCTGCCGCAACGCGGCATATGAAATCTCCTTTGTCGCGAGGGATTTTAGCGGAACCGTTTTTTTCGGGCCGGCAACGGCCGGGGTGATGAACCTATGTACGTTGTCGATGACGGAACGGGCTATTATTTCAGCCAAGGGCATCACGTCGCCTTTGTCCGCCTTGTCGAGCGCCGTCAGGTATGCGTTCCTGCGCTGCTTGCGTATGATGGCCGGCGGGAAGCCCAGCCTGACCAGCATCAGATTCAGTACCAGCCTGCCGGTGCGCCCGTTGCCGTCCAGAAATGGGTGAATCCTTTCAAACGAACCGTGCAGTTCAGCCAATCGAGGCGGAACATTTTCAGCGCTGACCGTTCCTGATTTTATCTGATGGCATACGCGGTTTGCTTCATCCGCGAACGTGCGCATCAGGGAGGGGATTTCCGAAAACGGCGGCGGTTTCATGCCTCCGGCAAAAGGCAATATGTCGTGCTTTCTGAATCCGCCGGCGGTCTCGTCCGGAAGCTGGTTCGCGTGAGGCGCCACAGCCCACACGGTGGAAACAAGCTGTTCGTGTATTTGACGGATTTCGGTGATGGTGACCGTTTCGCCGTCCGCGCCGGCGATGTCCGTTCTCTGCGCCTGGGAATAGACCCACTGCGCGGCCCTGCCGTAGCTTTCGACCTCAAGGTAATCCTTTAATTCCTTGCCTCCCACGGAACGGTTTTGATCAAGGAGCGCCTTTACTTCGCGAAGCACCAGCGTGTTGCCTTCGATGGCGGTTGAGTTGTGCGCCTCGACGTACCAGATGTCTTCCCATATTTCTTTTGCCTCACCGGCAGAAGGCAGGCCGCCGTATTTTTTGAGGCTGTCCGCGGCAACGGCAAACTGGTTGAAAATGGTGCGCCTGCTGGGGCGGCCCCGTTTTGCGGGCAGGCTGTTTTTTTCTTTTCCATCCTGATTCATACTTTGATTGTACTGCATTATTGTCACAGGGTCAAGCGATTAATTCATTGTTACAAAATAAGCTGTTGCTGTTATGAATCTTGGGTATATAGGATCGCCGCCGGGGGACACCGCTTCGCTCCTCGCAATGACGGAGGGAGTATGCCCGCACAAGCGTCAGCGACCCGACCGGCGGGCGTCGTCCAAGGCGGGCTTGCGGGCATAATAGTCTCGCTCTATTTCCTGCCGCACGCGCCTCACAGATATGCCCGCAGGCGCATCCACTGCTCCATGAATTCCGGCCGCCCTTGCTGCGCGCGGTTTGCGGGGCTTGTGGACGGCAGGTAGGCCGGCTGCATCCCAGCTTCTTCGCGGCAATGGGCCTGAAACAGCGCGGTCGCTTTTTTGCCGGCCGTGAAGATGGCGGCAATCCCGCTCGCTTCAAGCAAAGGCCGGAAACGGTTCGGGACGGGGTTTCGTATGCTGCTGTCCGAGGCGCCGTCTATCTCGCAGGCGTGAAGCACGTCCCACAGGGCGACGCGGTTTCTTTTGAGGAACGCCGTCCTGGAAGCGGCGTCCGGGCTTGGGACCGGCGCGCGCAGAACCTGCGCGAGGGTTTGCCAGAAGCAGTTTTGCGGGTGCGCGTAGTAAAAGCCCAGCTCCCTCGATTTTGGCGACGGGATGCTCCCTAAGATGAGAACCCGCGCATCCGCTTCACAGACGGGCGCCCACGGGTGTGTGATGACCGGCATGATGCCCTCCTTGCCTGGCGAAAAAATCTTCGCCGCTTTGTCCAATGTTTAATTGTCGGAGCAGGTTTTGCCGACGGCATAAATCAAACGACTTTTTTGAAGTTCTGCCCGTGTCCAGTATAATAGCCGTCCTATGGCTATTATACCATTGGAATGTTAAAAATGCGATAGATTTTCTGCTCGAGGTCTCTGCCGAGTTTATTGTTATTTTGACTTCGCTTGACAAGTCGAAATAAGCGGGATATAATAGAACCTGTGATTTCGATTTGCAAAGGAGTGGCGGAAAATGACAAACAACCGGGCGGGCTTTCTGAAAACAAACCTATCGGGAGAATCCGCGTACAAGTCTTTCATCCCTGCGGCTTTGCCGCCGAACCCGCCCATAGAGCTTGACGGCGAAGCGGTGCGCCTGCTCGTGGCGGCGAATAAACAGCTTGCCGTTTTAGACGCGCTGTCCGCGCACATTCCGAACATCAATCTGTTCGTGTCCATGTACGTCCGCAAGGAAGCGTTGATGTCCTCCCAGATTGAGGGAACACAGGCAACGCTTGAGGACGTGCTTAATCCGCTTATAGATGAAAACGCAAACCGCAATGTGGCTGATGTTATCAATTACATTAAAGCAACGGAATTTGCCGTTGCAAGGCAGAGGGAATTGCCGCTTTGCAGCCGTTTAATCAAAGAAACCCATGCTGTTTTAATGGAGGGCGTCCGGGGACAGGAAAAGAACACAGGCGAATTCCGCCGCAGCCAAAACTGGATTGGCGGCCAAGGCAGCATGTTGAAAAATGCCCGGTACATCCCGCCTAACGTCGAGGATATGCTTGACGCAATGTCTGACCTTGAAAAATACATCAACGCCGACGATGAGCTTGACGCGTTAATTCGCGCCGCGCTTATTCATTATCAGTTTGAAACCATCCATCCGTTTCTTGACGGAAACGGACGCGTCGGCCGGCTTCTGATCACGCTGTTCCTGATGGAGCAAAAGACGCTTTCATCGCCCGCGCTGTATATTTCGTATTTCCTCAAAAAGAACCGCGTCGAATACTATGACCGCATGACCGAGGTGCGGAACAAAGGCAGCTATGAGCAATGGGTCAAGTTTTTCCTGCAAGCGATTTTGGAATCGGCGCAGGACGCGGCGGACAAAATCCGGAAACTCTCTGACCTGCACACAAAAAATGCCGGGGACATAAGCGGCATGGGCAGGGCTTCAAAAACCGCAAGGCAATTGTTTGAATACCTCGAACAAAACCCGATTATTGAAATCCGCAAAACCGCAATTGCATTGAATATGGCTTTCAGCACGGTTTCGGCGGCTGTAAATCGTTTGTGCGAAGCGGGAATTTTGATGCGGAGCGCAGGCGGACGGCGTAACAGGACATTCAGCTACGGAGCTTACCTTGACCTGCTCCGTGAGGGGACGTGACGGAATTTGCGGAGCCATTTTCCCGGCGAGACAAAAGGAGACAAAAGGGGACGGCAGAAGACAAAAGGGGACGGTTCATTTGTCCTCCGAAAAATCGCTGCCTTTGAACGGCGGCAAAGTGCAAAAACCGCAAAAACCGCAAAAACCGCAAAAACCGTGGCAAGGCATGAAAACATTGACAATTTACAACGCCGCCCGCGGCATGGTATACTTATCACGCGAAAGCGGCGGAACGCTGCCGGAGCAAGGTCGGTCTGCTTAACGGCGGATTCTGTTTCTCATCTTCGTTATCGCTCGTCGTGTCCTATGAGTGAGGGGGTGAGAGTGATGGTGACAATTGTTGTCAACGTGTTCAATGGTAAGCGTCTAAGCAATCACATCTACCATCCCTAAGCTCCTACATGAGATAATGGTCAAAAGGAGGCCGTTATTTCATGAAAACGAAAAACAACGAGAGCAAACGCGAGAGATGGGTTC